>JBDNIG010000639.1:0-3980 GCA_041688415.1 Rhodopirellula sp.
CAGTCACGGCAGTTTTTCCAGGATCTGTTGAAAGCGAGGGCATCGTGATTTCGTGAAATTCTCGAATGACACCGCAAAACACGGAACAACGCCATTCGTGACTGAGACCATGAAAAATTCAGTCACCGGGAATTGCTGGCGACCCTCTGTTGCTGGTAAAGTATAATTCGCTAACTGGTCACTTTCAGTTCGGGAGAACTTTTGTATGCCGCACGTCCCGTCTACACGAAGACAATTTCTCAAGACGACTTCCGTTGCGATCGGTGGCGCGACGCTCCCTGGCTGGTCGGTCGGTACGATTGCCAAGGCCGAGCGGGCCCGCGAGAAGCACGGCGGCAGGGCGACGATCTACGACGACTATCGGCGTCTGCTGCAGCGCTCGGACATCGACGTCATCGTCAACGCGACGCCCGACCACTGGCACACCGCGATCAATATTGCCGCCTGCCAGGCCAGCAAAGACATCGACACCGGAAAACTGTGTCATACTCGGAAAATCCATCTCGCGTTGCGGGACGCTAATGAGTCCCCATGCGCAAAACATACACATCAGTCAGATGAGCCTATCACATGAAACGATTGACAGCCTTCTTATTTCTGGCGAGCCTTGGCTTTACGGCCCACCTCGATGCAGGAGAGGTAAACGCAAAAGCTGGCCAGCGGGTTGTGGCCGATATTTGTATCTACGGTGCCACTCCGGCTGGCATCAATGCAGCCATCGCGGGTCAACGCGAAGGAAAATCCGTTGTCATCGTGGAACCGAGTCGCTGGGTGGGCGGAATCCTAGGAGCAGGACTCAGCCCCATTCAGGACTGCTCGTCACTTGATTCGGTGGGAGGCTTGACGAGGCATCAAATCCTTCATTTGGGACGAGAAGAGACACTTGACCCCAGCGGAGTTCCCTACAAAACATTGCATGACCAGAACTGGAAAGTTCCTCCACAGAACATCCGTCGCGGCTACCTGGAGACCTTGAGCCAGCACAAAATCCGTGTCATCTACAACCACCGGGTTAGCCATTGCTCAAAAGAAAAAGGCGCAATTGTTTCCGCCGTTTTTGATCTGTCTCCCTTTGACTCGCTCGGCTGTCCACCCGCCCAGGCAAAGGAGAAGGACCACCTCACTGCCGAAGCGAAGGTTTTCATCGATGCCAGCTACGAGGGCAGCCTCATGGCCCGCGCGGGCGTCTCCTATCGCACCGGAAGAGAGGACCGTGAGGAGTTCAACGAACGACACGCAGGGGTCACGGAGCTCGATTTAATCACCTTCATCGATCCTTTCAAAGAAAAAGGAAAACCCCAGAGCGGATTGCTCAACGGGGTGGAGGACTACGGCGAGAAATCCCTTGGTCAGGGTGACGACTACACCCAAGCCTATAACTTCCGCTATAGCACCACCAGTGATCCCGCGAATCGATCGCCGATTGAAGCTCCAGATAATTACCAAGCGACGGATTACGAACTGGTTGGACGCTTCATTTCCCACCTCAAGGCGGATGAAACGGCTACCGAGAAGTCCATCGGGAATCTCCTCGCAAACATCATGCCCATGTGGGACATATCCACCAACTATCGGCGCAGTTCATTGATCACAATGGCTCCGCTCGGGGTCAGTCGTCTATTTGCGGATGGAGACTACGCCACCCAGGCTAAAATCTGGAAGCAGCACCAAGACTATTTGCGGGGACTGTACCACTTCATGACAACAGATCCCCGTGTCCCCGAGAACTTCAGGCAGAAGTTGGCGAGCCAGGGACTCAATCAACTCCATTTCCCGGACACCGCTGGCTACCCGCATCAACTGTACATGCGCTGTACGAGAAGACTCAAGGGAAGATACACGGTGACTGAGAAGGACGTTTACAACCAAGGCAAGGCAAATAGCGTCGTTGGCTTTGGCCTCTACGGGGTCGACGTCTACCCGGTGCGAAGGGTTTTCGGCAAAGAACAGGGCAAGTATTTTGTTGCGGTGGAGGGCTGGATGTTTGTTGGCCATCAAAGCGGCCCCACCGGCAAGCCTTATCCCATTCCCTACGAAGCGATCACGCCAATGGAGGACGAATGTAACAACCTGCTCGTCCCGGTGTGCTTCTCAGGCACCCATATCGGCTACGCGTCGGCGAGGATGGAACCTGTTTTTATGACCCTGGGAGAGTCGGCCGGCATCGCCGCAGTCCAGGCGATCAGTGAAGGCGCCCCCGTGCAAAACATCGACATGAAGGCCTACGAAAAACAACTGCTCAAAGCAGGTCAGGTGCTCAAAATTTCCGGCGAAGTCGATAACATGACTCCCGCCCAGTAATGGCTCATCCGACCAGCGAGTGATCGAAGAGTTCGAGATCGCCGATGGACGAGAGATGCGCGTGGCGGATGCGGGTGCATTCGAAACATCCATGGTTCTGGGAATCGGCAACGGCGACGGCATCGCCAACCCTGGAGAATCGATCGTCATCCTGGTCAAGGATGAAATCAAGATTTCCTACACGAAATCGGAACTCTCCAAGGGCGTCAAGCGACTGATCCGGACCCGTGCGGATTCCAGTAGCAAGTACATCAACCCACACGGTGAATACTTGAGGGAAATGGACCAATGGCATCGATTTGACAGTGTCGGTGGATCGGCGAAGATCTCCATTCCGACCATCGCCTCGGATTGCCCGGAAGGAACGTCCCTCGCGCTTTTCGTCGAGTACTGGAGACCGGATCCTGACCAGTACCGGTGCCATGATATGGAACGAGGCGTCGTTCACATCCAGGTATCGGGACAGGACAAAACTCCACCAGTCGTCCGCTGGGCGAAAGCCAACGGGAACAACGTCTTGGCGGCGAGAGTCATCGATGGTGGTTCCATCGACAATGTGAAGGCAACGCTGCATCCGCGAAACGAAGAGCGGCAATACATGAGGCTAGACGCAAAAACCGTCACTCTGACCCTTACCGATGACGGATTGGGAGCGGACAGCGTTGGAGGCGACGGTGTTTTTACCGTGGCAATACCTCGCTTGAAACTGCGGCTGTATAACATTGAAATCGAAGCGTGTGATTCGCAAGGAAACGCCACGTCTCGCATTTTCGACGAAACTGTGGCCGTCCAGTAGTGCCATCACTGATCCTTACACCTCGGCCGGGACCACGTAGGGCTCACGGTAGCTGGGTTTGTTTAGCAGTTCGTTGGCCTCGTCGTCGCCGACAACCTGCTCCGTTTCCGGATCGAACTGCAGCGGCCGACCGACCTGAAAGGCTGTTCGCGCGAGCAGGCACATGGCCATCGATTTGTGACCTTCCTCGATGTCGGCGTTGAGCAGTTTGTGATCACGAGCACGAATCGCGGCCACCCAGTTCTGAAAGTGGGGCAGGTCGGCCATGGTTTGTGGTTCTTCCACTTTGCTCGGCCCCGGTTCACCGTCGGGTCCCAGGAACGTGTGATAGCTGCTGTAGTCGGGAATGATCATGTAACCCTTGCTACCAAAGACAATCGTCCCCACCGGATAACCCTTCTGGACAAACGGATATTTGTCTCGGAAGCCCGCTTCGCTGTTGGTGTACCACGAGCGGTGTTCATAGCTGACTAGCGGATGTTCCTCACCAAACTGATAGGTCATCGCGACATGCGTGGGTGAAGTGCGGTCATCCTCATGCACAAAGTTGCCGCCCATCGCGGAGACCTGGGTCGGGTGACTGTCGAGTCCGAGTCCCCACCGCAGGATATCCATCTCGTGAACGGCTTGGTTGGCGAAACAGCCGCTGGCAAGTTCCAGGTTCCAGTACCAACGTTTGTGCCAGAACTGGCTGTACTCGTGCAGCGGCTTCGGTCCGAGCCACTGATCCCAGTCCAGACCTTCGGGCACGGCGTCTGGAGTCACTCGGCCCAGGTTGCCACGCAGCTTGTAGTCGAGCCCCCTCGCCATATAAACATCACCGATGACGCCTTCTTTCAACTTTGCAATCCCTTCCATGATGTTGGGGCTCGAACGGTTCTGC
>JBDNIG010000009.1:0-5667 GCA_041688415.1 Rhodopirellula sp.
CAGAAAGTAAATCACCGTCATGCTCACCGACATCGCAAAATTTCATCGCCAATTTAAGTTGGGATGCCGCCGCGTGCGCGGACGCGAAACATCGAAATTTCTGAAAAAGCAACGGGGGCGTTCGCTTGATTAAGGCCTAGCCCAGCGATAAGCAAATCGCCTGCAACCACATCGTGTCCGCCACCCAGCGTTCCGTTGTAATGGCCTGGGTCAATGAATGCGGCATCTGAGTCGTCGAAACGATCGTGGCGAATGTTGTTGAGCCGAATCACGCGAATGTCTTCATCGACATAGTGGCTGGACTTCAGCCCTGATCCGAACGGACCATCACAACGATCTGTCGTGACTCGACCAAGCTTCATTACCTCCCAATGCACCGGCACATCGCCGAGCCACTCGATGCCGGAGGGTTTCATGGGGGCGTTGGGGTTGAGGCCTTTGGTGACCGCGTGACTGATGACCGCCTGACGCTTTTCCTTCAAGAGCTCAATCAAACGACGCTGCTCCGACACCAAACCGTCGATCTTCGACGTTTCGACATCCAGGAACGACGAGATCGCCTGTTGCTCGTCTTCGTCGGGGCAAGCGACTCGAAGCGTTCGCAAGATGTCTTGGCTAACATTCGGCTGGCCTCCACCAGTCGCCAAACTGAGAATCTTTTGCCGTAGTCCGAGGAACCAATAGAATAAAAACTTGACAGTTATCGGTGACTCTCCCGAAAAGACGCAGCACGCCTGATTCACCGTAGCTGGAAATTCGAGCAAGCCGAGTTTCCCGATAGTCGCTCCATACATCGCAAACAAAAGCGAACCTGCCGGATACAACTTCAATGTGGAATGATCTCCCGTAGCTTTTTCGGTGATTTTCTTCGCACACTCAGCCAATGGTCCGTCTTCGAGGTCGCCGGTATTGACCCAAGGAATTGTTCCATCCTCATAGTATTCTGCCCTATCACTCTTGGGCGTCGTTCCGCTTCCGATCTGCCTAAAGGCATGAGCTAACTTCCAAACGTGCCAATGTGTTGGCACTTCGCCGGGCAACTCAACGCCGCTGTTTTTGTATCCGTCGTAAGCTGGAAAACTCATGGCGAAATTTCTCCGCCTGTGAGCGGCAAGGCGCTAGCCGCCGGTATCCACGCTCCGCCTGTGAGCGGCAAGGCGCTAGCCGCCGGTATCCGCGCAACACGATCGATTCTCGCGCTAGCCGCCGGTGTTTGGGGTATCCGTGCAACACCGACGGCTAGCGCCTTGTCGCTCACGGGGTGTGTATTCATTGCAAAATCGTTCCAAAGACTACGGCGGTGGCGACCGTCATCTGGACGGAAGAACCCGCGGCTAGCGCCTTGCGGCTCACTGATTGCGTGAGAACAGCCTGCCCCTGACGGTTTCCCTTCATGATTCGTCCTCCCGCTGAGCCTGCTGCTGAGCGATGCGTAAAGTTGCTTCGATTTCTCGTCGCAACTCCTCCCGATCAGGCAGATAAAGCTGATACTTTTGAACGAACAATTGGCTGTTCATTTCATAGGTGGCGTACTCGACGAGCAGCTCGTCTTTCTCGCGGCTCAGGATAATTCCGATCGGTGGGTTGTCGCCCTCCACGTTCTCTTCGGCCGCAAAGTAGCCGAGATACATGTTCATCTGACCGATGTCATAGTGCTGGACTTTCTCCAGCTTCAGGTCAATCAGCACAAAGCATCGTAGGATACGATGATAAAATACCAGATCGACTTGATATGGCTGCGTTCCAACTGGAATTCGATATTGCCGACCGACAAACGTGAATCCTTTTCCCAGTTCCAGCAGAAACGGCTGCAGGTGGTTGCACAGCAAGGTTTCCAGATCGGATTCCGAGACGGCGTATGGTTCGGGGATTTTCAGGAACTCAAACACGTAGGGACTGCGCAGCACGTCAGTTGGATCGGACACCTGCTGGCCCTGACGCGCAAGTTGGAGGATTTCGTCTTTGTTTTTTCCTGCTGCTAAACGCAGAAACAGCGAGGATTTCTTTTGTCTCTGAAGCTCGGAAACCGCCCATTTCTCAGCAATCGCCTGCTGTTCATAGAAGCTTCGTTCCAATGGATCTTCGATCCGAAGCAATTCGACGTAATGAGACCAGCTCAATAGGTCAGACGGCGTCTGACTTATTGGATAGTTCAGGTAAAGGAGTCGCATGTAAATGAGATTGCTGCGGCTAAATCCACGTCCATATCGCAGTTTCAGGTCGCGACTGAGGGTTTTCAACAGTTCCTTACCGTACTCCGCACGCTGTTTGCCACCCTGCTCGAATTCGACGACGTCGTGTCCGATTTGCCAGTAGGTCTGTGTCAAATGTGAATTGACAGCCTGCGCAGCACGCCTCCGACCGTGTTCGTAGGTTTCGCCGATTTGTACGAGCAAACGATCGTATTCGAGGTCTCCGGATGATTCCGCAGAAAATTGATCTTTGCTCATGATGATAACTCCCCAATCATCGTCACGCCCCGGTTGGTGGGGTGTTTCAATTCGGTGTCGAGCTCTTCCAGTTCGGGTGCGTCCTGTTGGTGCCGCAGCAAATCATCAACCGCCGAACAATAGAAATTCATTTTGCCAGCGTACTCCGGCTTGAAGTCGCCCTTCTTCAAGTCAACGACAACGAAACATCGTAGATGCAGGTGATAGAACAGCAGGTCGAGATAGTACTCACGATCGCTGACGCTCACTTCGTATTGCCGACCTACGAACGCGAACCCACGTCCCAGCTCCAGCAAGAATTTCTCGATGTGGGTCAGCAATCCGGTTTCCAGTTCACGTTCGTGGAACGGTTCCTCGAGGGTGAGGAAGTCGAACATGAACGGGTCTTTGAGAAGGCCGCCCGCAATCGCCGCGTGGATTGCTGGTAGCGTGCTGTCAAAATTGGTCACAGCAGCACCCTGCCGCTCAAACGCGTTGGACTTGATTTCGGCAATGAGGGCGTCACGTCCCCAGCCTTGCTGGGCAGCTTTGTTGGCATACCAAAATCGGGCCGGCAGTGGCTTGACCTTTTGCATCAGCACGATGTTGTGACTCCAGCTTAGTCCCAACAGCATTTCGCAGCCGCCAGTATTGCGAACTTGCAAAAAGGGCACCGTCGGTGCCCCTTTTGCGACCAGGTTTTTCCCGGTCTGCGGTGTCGCGATTGAAGATTCCAATTGGGGCACGAGCGGTGCCCCAATTTCAAGCAGATCCGGATATTCGCGATGAAACTGCAGCATGCGTTTCAAATTGGTCGTAGAAAATCCCTTTTCTTCGGGCAAATCATTTTTCAGGTCGATCGCCAAGCGAGGGATCACTGCGGCTCCCCAGCCTTCCATCTTCTGTCGCTCGGCAATCATCCGCCCGATGTCCCAATACGTCAGAATCATTTCTGCGTTGGCAGATGATGCCGCACGCTGCTGGCCGAGGCGGATACGGGCCTTGATGTCCGACAGCAACTTTCCATAGAAAGCCAATTCATTTTTATCCATCACGACAACTCGCCGATCATCTGCACGATCCGGTCGGTGACGCCTTTCAGCTCCGCGTCGATCTCGTCAAGTTCCCGCGGCGGTTTGAACACGTAGAAATGACGGTTGAACGGGATCTCGTAGCCGATCTTCGTCTTCTCTTCGTCGATCCAAGCGCCCGCCTGCCGTTCAAAGGATTTCAGCTTTTGCTTTTCATATTGTGACTTCAGCCATTCCCGACCCTTGCCACTCTTCAGATATTTTTCTCTCGCGACAACCTCTTCTCGCGTTTCATGGATCTCCCAATGAATTACCCGAACTGGCAAATGTTTCGCTGTATGGCTCACTTTGCTTCCCTCGTGTTCCTTCAGCCGCCTGGGAAAGTTGTCTGTTTGTCCTTTGTAGAAAGAGCCATCAGCACACTCCAAAACGTAAACGCAAAACTGACCTTTCTCAGGCGTTGCGGCGGGCAGGTCGGGGACGTGCGGCTCGACCTCGCGGGCAAAATACTCGTGGATGTCTTCGCCCAGCGGAACCTCTTCGGTGTCTCGCAGCTTCGAGTCGGCCTTGGGCTGGCCCTTGCGTTTGCCTTTGGTTTCAAGCTGCGGCTGGCCGTCCTTCTTCAGCAGCGGACGCTCGACCGTGATCGTCTGGTAGCCGAAGTCGGTGGTCTTGAAGATGCGGCTGATTGGGATTCCTGGCCTCTCACCTTCAACCCCTCTCCCCGAAGCGGGGCGAGGGGAGCCAGCTTCATTGACGTAGACTTCTTTGGCTTCGCCGAACAGGCGTGTGATCTCATCAATGTGGTCGCTGGAAAGTTCCTTGCGTTTGCTGCCCAGACTCTTTCGCATCTTCTGCCACATGCCGCTGGCGTCGATCAACTGCACCTTGCCCTTCCGGTGCTTGGGTTTGCGGTTGGTCACGATCCAGACGTAGGTGCTGATGCCGGTGTTGTAAAACATGTCGGTCGGCAAACCGATGATGGCTTCGAGTAAATCGTTCTCCAGCACGTAACGGCGAATCTCGCTTTCCCCGCTGCCCGCGTTGCCGGTGAACAGGGGCGAACCGTTCAGGACAATGCCAAAGCGACCACCACCGTCTTTGGTCGGTCGCATCTTGGAGATCAGGTGCATCAGGAACAGCAGCGATCCGTCGCTGACTCGTGGCAGTCCGGGGCCGAAGCGACCGTTGAAGCCGTCTTGCTCGTGCTCCTTCTTGATTTCCTTTTGCATCTTTTTCCATTCGACGCCAAAGGGTGGATTGGAAAGCGAATAGTCAAAGAACATGCCCGGCAGTCCATCATCGGACAGCGTGTTGCCGTGGATGATGTTGCTGATGTCCTGGCCCTTGATCAGCATGTCGGCTTTGCAGATGGCGTAGGACTCGCCATTGAGTTCCTGACCGTACATCACCAGCCGGGCATCCGGGTTCTGCTCACTCAGATGATCCTGAGCAAGGGATAACATGCCACCGGTCCCGGCAGTCGGGTCGTACAGCGAACGGACGATGCCGGGCTTGGTCAGTGCGTCGTCGTCTTCGATGAACAGCACGTTGACCATCAGCCGGATGACTTCGCGAGGAGTAAAATGTTCCCCGGCGGTTTCGTTAGAGAGTTCGGCGAACTTGCGGATCAGTTCTTCAAAGACGTGACCCATCTGTTCGTTGCTGACGACTCCCGGATGCAGGTCGATGCCCGCAAACTTCTCGGTGACCAGATACAGCAGGTTGGCTTTGTCGAGTCGCTGAACCTGGGTGTGGAAGTCAAAGCATTCAAAAATGTCCCGCACCGCCGGTGAGAAGGCTTGGATGTACGAGTACATGTTCTCCGCGATGTTGTCCTGATCGCCCATCAGCTTTTTGATGTCCAGCGGCGACGTGTTGTAGAACAGCAGGCCAGACTTCTTCAGCAGGAATGGCTCCGGGTTGATCCCAGCGGCCTCGCGTTTCGTTTTCTCCTTCAGCACCGCGTCTTTGCTCGGTTCCAGCACGCAGTCCAGCCGACGCAGCACCGTGAAGGGCAGGATGACCTTGCCGTACTCGGACTGCTTGTAGTCGCCCCGCAGCAGGTCCGCGACCGACCAGATGAAAGAGGAAAGGTTCTGTTGGCTCATCGATCCGTGAATTCCTGCATCAGGTTGTTGTCTTCAATTGCCGTCACTTCAGCGACTGCGGCACCGGCCAAGCCACCGTATCGAGGAACGCCTGCA
>JBDNIG010000640.1:0-6529 GCA_041688415.1 Rhodopirellula sp.
AACCGACGAAATTTGCCGGGCATTGGAAGACGCTTGGATCGGACGCGACGGCTACCTTCGCAGCGACGGCCAGCGCCAGCGGCGCGCGATTGCTTTTCAAGGCGAGGTTGTTGCAAATGACGGGCGGCATCTGAACGAGGTGTTCGTAGTTGATTTGCCCGATGATCTGACCCACATCGGAAATGGTCCGTTGGCGGGAACGCCAACGACCCGACCACGCCCGCCACGCGGGGTAACCCAGCGTCGTTTGACGATGACGAGTGACCGGAAGTTCCCCGGCATCGACGGCCCTCGGCATTGGCTGCGAAGTTCACCGGACGGTGAGCGGATCGCGTTTTTGATGAAGGACGATGCCGGGGTCGTTCAAATTTGGACCGTATCGCCGCGAACTGGCGAGATGTTGCAGTTGACCGACAACGCTCATGACATTGCGTCCGCGTTCACGTGGGGTCCCGATGGCTAGTGGATCGCTCACGTGATGGACACGAGCGTCTGTGTTACCAACACGTGCACCGGCAGCACGGTTCGTTTGACCGTGGCGTGCCCGGAATCGTCGGCTCCTCGCCCCGAAGCGTGTGTCTTCTCGCCCGATGGCGATCGAATTGCCTACGTTCGCCACGTGCCGGGGTCGGGAATCGCGGAGAGATCGCGGGCCTCGAATCAGATTTTTGTGGTGACGCTTGCGTCTGAGTTGGACTGACGTCAATTGTAGCTTAGGAACGCGGGAACAACGATTGACGGTGTATTGACGTGGCGTAAGCTTCCAGCTTGCGTTTCTCAAATCGCAAGCTGGAAGCTTACGCCACTTGTTGTTCCCGCGCAAGCAGAAAGCCTGGATCGCACATGGCAATCCAGGCTTCTCGCTATTTCTTTCTCACCGGAGGCGTTCGTTCAGACGGTCGCGGGTATCGTAGCAGTCTGCACGGTTGAAATGATCGCGCTGGCGACCATATACGGGTCCGCATTGGATGCTGGGCGACGATCTTCGAGCCATCCCTTCCAATCGTTCTCGACGGTGGCGATTGGGATCCGGATCGAAGCGCCGCGATCGGAGATACCGTAGCTGAACTTGTCGATCGACTGGGTTTCGTGCAAACCGGTCAAACGCTGATCATTGTCGGCACCGTAGACATCGATGTGCTCATTGATCCGTGGTTCGAACGCTTGGCAAACCGCTTCGTAGACTTCTTTGCTACCGCACGTCCGTAGCAGCGAGTTGGAGAAGTTGGCGTGCATACCGCTGCCGTTCCAGTCACCTTGGACGGGTTTGCAGTGGTAGTTGATGATCAGGTCGTGCTTCTCCGCCGTCCGGTCGAGCAGGTATCGAGCGATCCA
Source organism: Rhodopirellula sp. (assembly GCA_041688415.1). Lineage (GTDB taxonomy): Bacteria > Planctomycetota > Planctomycetia > Pirellulales > Pirellulaceae > Rhodopirellula. Next base: position 1,336 of record JBDNIG010000640.1, read on the forward strand.
GATTTGGTCGCCAGCGAGACAGGCGCCTTTGGCAAACATCTGGAATTCCCATTGACCCATCATCACTTCGGCGTTGACACCTTCGAGGTTCAGACCGGCTTGGAGGCACAGTTCGAGGTGTTCCTCGACGAGCTCTCGACCGGCTGTCTTGCCCGCACCGACGCTGCAGTAATACGGTCCTTGCGGGGCGGGAAATCCTTCGGCGGGGAAGCCGAGCGGGCGATTGGTTTCGGGATCAAAGATCGTGTATTCCTGTTCGAATCCGAACCAGAAATCGTCGCCTTTGTCCTTGATCGTGGCACGTCCGTTGCTGCGGTGGGGCGTGCCATCGGCGTTGAGGACTTCGCACATCACGAGGAACGCGATACCGGAGCGATCGGGATCGGGGCAGCAAAAGACGGGTTTGAGCAAGCAATCGCTCGCGCCGCCGGGCGCCTGCTGCGTCGATGAACCATCGAATGACCACACGGGAGCGTCTTCAAAATTGCCGCTGAAATCGTCGACAACTTTGGTCTTGCTACGCATGCTTTGCGTCGGCTGATAGCCATCGAGCCAAATGTATTCCAACTTGCATCTGGTCATAAAACGGGAGTCTCCTCAGACTGGTTTGGCCAGCGAAACGGTTGTCCGCAGTGGCCTGGGATCGAAACATTCGGACAAAGAACGATCTACCCAACCGCACCCGTCCACACGACTGAGCAGGGTCACCCGCCGCCGTCTACAACGCCCCTCAACATAACGAAAATCATGCCAGATTCTAGTGGTCACGCTGATCGCTGGCCGACTTTCTCCACCCATCGGCCGCTAGGAAATCGCGGCGCACCCGGTCTGAAGCTCACGTGGCGGTGCTCCACTATCCGCTCCCCTCGCGTGTCGGGGCGATAGTCCACCCCAGTGAACCTCGTCGGTGAATTGAGGAGTGACTGGCGACACGACGAAAAATGTTGCTGGAATTTGATCCGCCAGCCAACCGGATGCTGAGATAATCGGGTTGAGTAGAGGCTCAGCGGTCCACCATCACCCCCACACCTTCGTCCACTGCTTACCCTGTTCGACACACTCAAACTTCAATTGTTTCAATTGCTCAATCAGTTTGTGGTCGTCTCGATCGACCGCTGTCTCGACGGTTAAAATTTGGCGATTGGAGAGCGACTTGACCAGCGACGAGACCAGAAACTGACAATCGACCGATAGCTCACGCAATTCCGGATCGACAAACCGCTTCGATGGAATCGAGACGGGCTGGCCATTGTATAGCCGCCCGCCCATCGGGCTCAGTGAGAGAATCGCGCGAGAACTCTCCATCACTTGGACCTCCGGATCACCGAGCCATAGCTCGCAGGTTGCGAGCATTTGTTGCTGCCGATGATCGACGAGCGTATGACGCTCGATATCGAAATGGCTCATCGCGGCGGCAACGCGGTGGACCAACGGCAGCAACGGCAGATGATCCAATCGCGTGCTGCGTCGCAGTTGCAAAAATGCACGACTCACGGGTGGCCGGTAGGTTGACGTTTGCACGGCCATGCGGTCCACGCTGCGTGCAACTTGGTACCCGTTGCGTGAGAGCAGCGATCCCGTCCGCGCATCGGACACGGGCACCCCGATTCCATGTCCAATCGGAGCGAGCCCGGCGTAGCCGTTCCGATCGTCGCGAACGGGGCCGACATCAATCTGCCGGACGCCTCGGCCACGCAGTTCCCCCTCGACACGTTGCAGCAATTGGTCGCAGACCGCGATCCCTGGCCCATCGGCGAAACATAACGCCGCGATCGTCGCGGTCATGCCGCTTTCATCCAGAGTGGTGTCGTCCACGCCAGTGTCGCGCCGCTGGTCGACGAGATCCTCGCGAAATGAATGTGCCCAGGCGATCACTCGGTTATCTTCCAACGCGACCATCAAGTCGGCTGGACGGAAGAAACAGGGTGATAGGACCGCCCGTTCCAAAATCGAAACGCTCACCGGCGGCGACTGCCGTGCGGCAGCCCAGTGTCGCATCCAAACCTCAAAAATGCCCGGTAGATCCGAGTTTTGGAAAGGACGAATCATTGACATCGGGAATATCTCCTCTGCGATACGTAGGCATCCGTGATCACATTACCACGTCACCGGTGGTGCCTGCATGAGCGAAAACGCCAGCCCCAAAACGCTGCTGCAGAAACTAACCTAGCAGGATGCGGCGCACAATCGGCTTTTAGGAACATCAACTCCCTGGTAAGCTCCTTTATCCGGCGTTTTCCGCCACTGCAAGCCTTCACCGTGAAACGTAGAAATCGTTTAACCATGTCGTTAATCGTCCAGAAATTTGGTGGCACGTCGGTTGCCAATCCTGAAAAGATTCGCGCCGCCGCCCGTCGCGCCGTCCGCGCTCAGAACCAAGGGCATCGCGTCGTGATGGTGGTCAGCGCGATGGGAAAACAAACTGACGAACTGCTGCGACTCGCCACGGCGGTCAGTGAGAAACCGCCGGCACGCGAAATGGATATGTTGCTCAGCACCGGCGAACAAACCAGCGTCGCGCTCGTCGCCATGGCCATCGACGACCTGGGGGCCAAGGCCATCAGTTTGACCGGTGGCCAATTCGGTATGAAAACCGACAACAGCTACAGCAAAGCGAGAATTCGATCCATCGACACCTCACGCATCCAATCGCTGCTCGACGCGGGGAACATTGTCGTCGCGGCGGGTTTCCAAGGCATTGACGATGATCTGAATATCACCACGCTCGGCCGCGGCGGCAGCGATACCACCGCCGTCGCGCTGGCCGCGGTCCTGGGCGCTGACGCTTGCGAAATCCACACCGACGTCGATGGTGTGTACACGACCGACCCCCGATTGCTCGCCGAAGCCCGCCGCGTGGACGTGATCAGCTACGACGAGATGCTTGAACTGGCGTCACTCGGCGCTGGGGTGATGCACTCGCGATCGATCGAGTTCGCCAAAAAATTCGGCGTTCCCATTCATGTCCGCAGCAGCTTTTCCGATGCCGAGGGCACGATGATCGTGTCGCAGGCGGAATCGGAAAGCTCGCCCGTCAGCGGTGCCGCACTGACCAAAGACGAAGGCCGCATCACCGTGCTGGATGTGCCCGACGTGCCCGGCATGAGCCAAACCATCTTTTCCGCGATCGCTGCCCAAAAGGTTGCCGTGGACATGGTCGTGCAAAACGTCGGCGTCCAAGGCAAAGCGGATGTCTCGTTTACCGTTTCGAGACATGAACTCTCGCTGACGCTCGCCGCCATCGGAGCCATCATGGAAAAGATCGGCGCGTCCGGCGTGACGCATGATGACGAGGTGGCCAAGGTCAGCGTCGTGGGGCTCGCCATGGCACGGCAAAAAGCAGTTGCCGCCCGTATGTTTCGCGCCCTCGCCGATGCGGGCGTCAACATTCACATGATCACCACCAGCGAAATCAAAATCTCCGCGCTGGTCCCACGCAGCCAAGCGGCCGACGCACTCCGGGCGGTGCATGAAACATTCCAGCTCGACCAGCGTCCCGCCGATGCGAAAACATGGGCCGAAATCCAAGCCGAATCCAGTCCCCATGCCGATATGGCCGACGTCGTCACACGGTTGCAAAACGACGCTCTCGAGGCGCTCACGTTGACGGATATCGCGATCGTCGATGGCCAAGCCCGCGTCACGCTCGACGGGGTACCCGATCATGCCGGAGTGGCCGCAGATATCTTTGAAGAAATCGGCCGGGCAGGCATTTTCGTTGACATGATCGTCCAGGGTTTCGACGGCCAAGACGGCAGCACGAGCGTCAGCTTCACGATCGAGCAAGCCGATCTCGAACCCGCAATGAAAGTCGCCAAGAAGATCTGCCAAAAACATGCCATGCGGGACGTCCGTGGTTCCGGCGGAATCACCAAGCTCAGCGTCAGCGGCATCGGGCTGCGCAGTCACACCCAAGTCGGGACGGTGCTGTTTGAACAACTCGCGGTTGCGAAAATCAATGTCGAAATGATCGCAACGAGTGAGTTGCAAGTCAACGTCGTGATCGACTCCGCACGCGGCGATGATGCCAAAAATTGCCTTCGCGCCGCCTTCGCCGACGCACTCGAATAAACCGCTGCCCGCCGTTTGCCGCGACTAGGAACCGGAACCAGCTACAATGCAAGTTGTTCCCAACTGCACCACCACGCAGGCCAACGATGAAAGAACAATTGACGAAGTTGATGACCGCGACTCCATTCCAACCTTTCACGATCAAGATGAGCGACGGCAAGACCTACGAAGTCCGTCACCCAGAAAACCTGGCGATTGGCAAACACTTCATGGTCTTGATCGAACCGGAAAGCGATCGGACACACGACCTGTATTTGCCGCACGTCGCGGCGTTTGAACGAACCCCGTCGGTGCCGAGTTAAACCAACGCAGTTCGATGCGGCCATGTTCGGCTATTCCGCTGAGAGCATCGCGTTTCGTACCTTGCTGGATTGCGTTTGATATCGGAATAGACCGAATCGCGTGTTCGGCTCGGGTGATTTCTTGTTCACATCGCCACGTCGCCTAACTGGACTCTTGTCGGACAGCGGACGTTCGAAAACGACGGTGTCGTTGAGCGTGAGAATCACCGTGTTGTCCTGCCGTTTCAATTCAACTCGATTCCATTCGCCGGGTTTGAGCGGGAGTCGCTCCGGGCCGCAGCGGCATCGCGGCTGGACGATGGAATTGTCGGGTGCCAGCCCGTAATAGGCTCGATCCCAATCCGGTGTGTCGATCCAGTGACTGCGGACGCCTTCGGGATCGAGCAACAACGCGACCCGACCGACCGTCGGATGTGCCACCATCTGCCCCGGAGTGTAGAAGAATTCGTAGCGGAATACTTCCGATTCAGCCAAGGGTTGATCATAGAGGACGGAGTCGAGGGACAGAGCACTTTGTCAGTCCCGTCGACGATCACCCGCTTCGGAAAACTCCCACTTCAGTCTGGTAGAGATGTCCCGCGGCCTGCGTGAGACGAATTCTCTCCTCACGACAATGCAGTAGACCGCGAGCGGTGCATATTTCTTGCTCCTCGGTTGCCTCGAACCCACTTCTGCACCCGAAGATCAGCGAGATCCGCTAATCGACCGTCGTCAGCAACTCGCGGGCGCGGCGGCGAAGATGGTAGCGACGATGCGTCCGGTGACATCGCATCGCGTCCACGCACTCCGGGCGACCCGCCACGTTGCAGAACAATCGCCCA
>JBDNIG010000641.1:0-3799 GCA_041688415.1 Rhodopirellula sp.
CGACCGACGGCTCCGCCCGTCGTGAGAAACCAGCGCGTGACAGCTCAGACGGACGGAGCCGTCTGGCTACAATGCGAGAAACCAGCGCGTGACAACTCAGACGGGCGGAGCCGTCTGGCTACAATCGGAAGTTGGCTCTGATCCACCGTCTGGCGACGGTAGCTACTCAGCAAAGGTGCTGCTTAGCCTTGGTTGCTCAGCGCGTAGCGATGTTGCAGCGACTCGACTTCCATGTCTCGCACGCGGACGGCGTTCATGGCTCGAATGGCGGCGTCGGCAGCCGCGAGGGTGGTGATGCAGGGGACACCGTGCTGGACTCCGGCGGCCCGGATTTTGCCTTCATCGGTGCGCGCTCCCTTACCGCTGGGCGTGTTGAGGATTAACTGCACATCATCATTCTTGAGGTAGTCGATGAGGTTGGGATGGCCTTCGGCAATTTTCTTGACCTGGGTAACCGCGATCCCGGCTTCGGCGAGTCGTTGCGCGGTTCCTTCGGTCGCGAGCAGTTCGAACCCGAGTTCGTTGAGTGATTTGCCGAGCTGAACGACGGCATCTTTGTGCCGCGCCGAAAGTGAAAGGAAGATCTTTCCGGAATCCGGCAGGACCGTACCGGCGGCGAGTTGGCTCTTGGCAAACGCCATCGAGAAGACTTCGCTGATTCCCATCACTTCACCGGTGCTCCGCATTTCAGGACCGAGCACGATGTCAACGCCAGCGAATTTGCGGAACGGGAACACGCTTTCTTTGATCGAGACGTGTCGCGGGATTGGTTCCGTCGTGACGCCGAGTTCGGCAAGTGTTTTGCCAGCCATGACCTTGGTGGCGATTCCAGCGACCGGGACACCGGTGGCTTTGGCGACGAACGGCACCGTGCGACTGGCCCGCGGATTCACCTCGAGAATGTAGACCTGGGGTCCATCGGTTTCGATCTTGACCGCGAACTGGATATTCATCAGTCCGACGACATTCAGCCGCGCCGCGAGCTTCCGAGTCGCATCGCGGATGTCGGCGAGGACGGGCTGCGACAAGCTGAACGATGGGATGCAACAGGCTGAATCACCGGAGTGGACGCCGGCTTCCTCGATGTGCTCCATGATGCCCATGATGACGCAATCGCTGCCATCGCTGATCGCATCGACGTCGACTTCGGTGGCGTCTTCGAGGAAGCGGTCGATGAGAACGGGTTGACCATCGGCGACAATGAACGCTTCGGCGACGTAACGCTCGAACTGGGCCCGGTCATAGCAGATTTCCATGGCTCGGCCGCCGAGTACGAAGCTGGGCCGGACGAGCGCGGGATAGCCGATCCGGTTCGCTTCGACGCGAGCTTCTTCCATGTTACGGGCGATGCCCGAGGGTGGTTGCCACAGACCGAGTTCGTTGATCAGGCTCTGGAACAATTCGCGATCCTCGGCGGTATCGATCGTGTCGACGCTGGTGCCAATAATCGGGATGCCGGATTGTTGCAGTCCGCTTGCAAGGTTCAGTGGCGTTTGTCCACCGAACTGCACGATCACACCATCAGGCTGCACCTCATCACAGATATTCAGCACATCTTCGATCGTGAGCGGTTCGAAGAACAGCATGTCGGAGGTGTCATAGTCGGTCGACACGGTTTCGGGATTACTGTTGACCATGATCGATTCGATGCCAAGTTCCTGTAGCGCGAACGAGGCATGACAGCAGCAGTAGTCGAACTCGATGCCTTGGCCGATGCGGTTGGGCCCGCCACCAAGAATCATGATGCGTTTCTTGTCGGTTTTGGGCGGTACTTCCGATTCGGACTCGTAGGTGCTGTAGAAGTACGGTGTGAAGGCTTCGAACTCGGCCGCACAGGTATCGACGCTCTTGAAAACGGGGCGGATGTTCAGCGCCATCCGATGGCTGCGGACCTTCAGTTCGGTGGTGCCGGTCATGGCTGCGATGTGCCGATCGGAAAAGCCACGCTGTTTGAGGTCTTGCAACCTTTCCGCATCGAGCTTGTCGAGTGAGCCGAGCGCAAAGATTTCGTTCTCGATTTCGATCAGGTGCATGAGATGATCAAGGAACCACTCATCGATATACGTCAGTGCGTGGATATCGGCCACGCTCATGCCGGATTTCATCGCGTAGCGGATGTAGAAGACACGCTCGCTGCCGGGGGTGCTGAGTTTGGCACGGATTTCGTCGCGATCGGGTTGCTCGTCGGTGCCCCATTTATCCTTGGGGTCGCTGCCGAATCCGAACGCACCGACCTCGAGACCGCGGAGGGCCTTTTGGAACGATTCCTGGAACGTGCGACCGATGGCCATTGTCTCGCCAACGCTTTTCATCTGGGTCGTCAGCGTGGCGTCGGCTTCGGGGAATTTTTCGAATGCGAAGCGTGGGATTTTCGTGACGACGTAATCGATCGTGGGTTCGAAACAGGCTTTCGTTTTCTGCGTGATATCGTTGGGCAGTTCCCAGAGCCGGTAACCGACGGCGAGTTTGGCGGCGATTTTCGCAATCGGAAAACCGGTCGCTTTGCTGGCCAGGGCGCTACTGCGGCTGACCCGGGGATTCATCTCGATCACGATCATCCGCCCCGTCTTGGGCTCGACGGCAAACTGAATGTTGCTACCGCCGGTCTCCACGCCGATTTCGCGGATCACCGCGAGCGACGCATCTCGCATTCGCTGGTATTCTTTGTCCGTGAGTGTCTGCGCGGGGGCCACGGTGATGGAATCGCCGGTGTGTACGCCCATGGCGTCGAAATTCTCAATGCTGCAGATCACGACGACGTTATCGTCGCAGTCACGCATGACTTCCATCTCGTATTCTTTCCATCCGATGATGGATTCTTCGATCAGGACTTCGTTGACCGGAGATTGATCGAGTCCGTTTTGCACGAGCGCATCGAAGTCATCTTTATTGTAGGCGATTGCCGATCCTGAGCCGCCCATGGTGAACGATGGCCGGACGATGGCGGGCAGACCGACTTCGGCGAGGGCGGTGCGGGCCTCGGCGAGCGAACTGATCGTGAAGCCGGTGCAGACATCGAGGCCAATCTTCTCCATGGCTTCTTTGAACTGGTCGCGTTCCTCGGCTTTGGCGATGACTTTTGCGTTGGCGGCGATCATTTCGACACCGTATTTTTCCAGCACGCCGTTGGCATCGAGTTCCATGGCAATGTTCAGCGCAGTTTGCCCGCCGAGGGTGGGCAGGAGTGCGTCGGGACGTTCCTTGGCGATGACTTTTTCGACCATTTGCCACGTCAGCGGCTCGATGTAGGTCGCATCCGCCGTCGCGGGATCGGTCATGATCGTCGCTGGATTGCTGTTGACCAAAACGACTTCGTAGCCCTCCTCGCGGAGCGCTTTACAGGCCTGCGTGCCCGAGTAATCGAATTCGCAAGCTTGGCCGATCACGATCGGACCACTGCCGATGAGTAGAATTTTCTTGAGGTCTTCGCGGCGCGGCACGGGCGTGGATTCCAGAAAGTGAGTCAGGAGTGGGGACCAAATTTCGCGGAGGATAACACGTTTTGCCTTGGGTGCAGAGGACGGTGCCTGCTGCGTTTTGTCGCGGAACCCCGATTTCGAAAATTTGGGTGGTGTTCAGAACAGAACGCTTGGCGACAATGGGCGTCGTTTCACCTCGCTGATGCCCCCTCCCTGGTTTTCCCGTCCCTGGTTTTTGTTCTGTCCCTGGTTTTTATTTCTTTCCGATGGCCCGTTTTGTGATTTTCTACCGACGGCACTTGCGGCTCCGCCGCTCGTCGTGGCCCGCGGCAAGACTAGTGCCCGCGGCAAGACTAGTGCCCGCGGCAAGACTAGTGCCC
>JBDNIG010000094.1:0-16811 GCA_041688415.1 Rhodopirellula sp.
GATCTGGATTCTGGGCCATTCCTGCAGTTCGGCAGCGACAACGACATCGGCTTTTAATTTTCCGCGGGCGTGAATGACTTGATTGCCGATGGACGACTGGGGCCGCTGGCGGTTTCCGTGTCGACGATTGCCCCGGCGGCGCTTTCAAATGATCAACGCGAAGGATCTCGGATCGATCCAAATGACGAAACAACCGAAGCCGTCAACGCGGTTCGTGGCGGGTTTGGCATTAACTTCCCCGCCGGCACCTACACGCTAGGAAATCTAACCGACGCGTTCTCGGGCATCGATGTGACGGCCGAATTCGTTGGCAGCCTGCACCTGCATGTCGACACGGGCTTGAACACCGCCGCGCAGGGAATGCCAACGATCGTTGCCGATTTGCACGTGAACTTTGATGCCGCGACCAGCCTGGGCGAAATCACCAATTCGATTGCCAACCCGCGATTCAGCATCACGGACGCGGGTCTGGACTTAGGAACATTTGTTGCCGACGTGATCGCTCCGATCTTGGAACCGGTGCAAGACTTCTTGAAACCACTGCAGCCGACGATCGACAGGTTGACCACGCCGATTCCGGTGCTGTCAGAGATCATCGGCCCGACGACGTTCATCGATCTGATCGGCAGTTTTGGTGAAGGCGGTGAGTCGGCCGCTGAGTTCATCAACGCGATCTTGGCGGTGAACGATGCGATCGTCAGCTTGCCATTGACCGCCGACGGTTTGATCTTGCCGCTGGGTAATTTTTCAATCCAGCAGGACGCCCATGGCAACGCGGTGACCAGCCCTCTGGGCGGTGGCATCGGCGCGTCCCTGGATGATTTTCTAAATGACGCGGACGAGGCGATTGGCGAAGCGGCCGACTACTTGCGCGACCTGCCACGGTCGGGGCCATCCGGTTCGACGTCCAGCGGAATCAGCAGCGAACCGGGGAAGTTTTCCTTCCCGATCCTGCAAAATCCTGCTCAAGCGATCGGGTTATTGTTCGGCAACGACGTCGATTTGGTCAAGTTCCAAGCACCGACGCTGGACGCGGAGTTCAGCTTCAACATCGGCGTGCCGGTGTTCCCTGGGTTTGAGATCACCTTCGGTGGCCAGTTCAACGCGATCATCGATTTCGCGTTTGGATACGACACGGCGGGCATTCGTCAGTTCGCCGACACCGGCCGCGCCAGAGACTTGCTCAACGGCTTCTATCTGGATGATTATCGACAAGTTGGTGTCGATGCAAACGACGAGCCGATCTATGCCGAGCGTCCCGAACTGACGTTCGCGTTTGCGGTCACCGCCGGCGGCGAGATTGACCTGAAGGCTGCCAAGGCCGGCGTGCAAGCGGAGCTGGGGGCGCAGTTGCTGCTGGACTTGAACGATCCCAACGGCGACACCAAAGTTCGACTCAATGAATTGGAAGCCAACATTCAGCTCGGCAATGCGCCGGCACTCGGGCCGCTATGGATTTTTGATGCGTCAGGACAACTGACGGCGGCACTGACGGCCTATGCCAAGGCATTCGGGATTCGTGTGAGCGCCAGGTTGGGGCCAAAGGTATTGGTCAACTACGACTTCCCACGCCCGGAACCCGCCAACATTGTTCTGGCGCGAAAAACCTCTGATGGGGAGTTGATTCTGCACATCGGTCCCGAAGCCGGAGCGCGGGTGGAGGGTGACACAAGCGATGGGGATGAAACGATCTTTGTCGAGTACGACCATGAAACCGGCAAGACGTTGGTCACCGGATTTGGAAAAACCGACGAATTCACCGGCGTCACGCGGGTTCGTGCGCACGGCGGCAACGGTGAGGACACGATCATCATGGATGCCTCGTTGACGGTGCCGGTCGAGATCGACGGCGGGTACGGTGACGATGACATCGAACTCGGTGGTGGAACGTCCCTCGTTCGCGGTGGCTGGGGCGATGATGTGATCACCGGCGGGGATGCCGATGACCGTATTTTTGGACAAGGCACCGCGGACCCGCAGATCCGCACGGCCATTGGGCCACTCGGCCCGATCACGCTGGTGGCAACCGATCGCGATTTGATCCTCGGTGGTGGTGGCAATGACATCATTGATGGCGGGGCCGACGACGACAACCTCAAGGGCGATGGCGGACAAGATCGAATCGTCGGCGGCACAGGCGATGATTTCATCAACGGCGGCGATGACAACGACATTCTGATCGGATTGACCGGTAATGACGTGTTGTCCGGAGATGGCGGCGACGACCTGTTGTACGGCGATTTTGAAACCGTCAGTGGCGAAACCGGCATGGGCGTTGAACAAGCGCCCGGGTTGGACGTGTTGCTCGGCGGTGCCGGTGCCGATGTGCTGTATGCCGGACCGGGCAACGATGAATTGTTTGGCGGGCTGGGCCCCGATCAACTCTTTGGCGGTGCCGGTGATGACTTGATGGTCGGCGCGGTGACCAGCCGTGACGACCCCAATTTCGAATCCATTCAATCCGCACTCGATGTCCAAATTCACTTCTTCAGTGGTGGCAGGGGCAACGATTTGATTTACGGAACCGCGGGTGTCGACACGGTGGAAGACACGAGTGGACGCAATCGTATTTTCACGTACGAGGGCGATGATAATGTGACCACGGGCAACATGAACGACCTGATTCGTACCGGCAGCGGCAACGATGTGGTCGCGGACGCCGGTGGTGTGAACGAAATCTATACCGGGGCCGGTTTCGACATTGTGGATTCCGGTGCGGGGTCGGACTTGATTGATCTGCGAGGCGATGGATTTGGCCTGACGCTGAGTGGCACAGGCGGCAGTCAGGTGACGGATTTGGGCGGCAGCAACATCATCTTTGGCGACTTTGGCGACGACATCATTGATGTGTTGGGTTCGGGAATGAACCAGATCAACGCGGGCGATGGCGAGAACCGAGTGACGACCCTCGGCACCGGTGGCGACACGATCCGGACCGGTCGTGGCAACGACTTTGTCAGCGCTGGCGATGGCAACAACGAGATCACCGTTGGTGGCGGCAACGACACCGTTTTGACCGGCGGTGGTGACGATCATGTTTATCTAGGAAGCGGCGACGACACGGCCACCACCGGAGCCGGCAACGACTTGGTCATCGCGGGCAGCGGAAACGATTTTGTAGACGCGCAAAGTGGCAGCGACGTCGTTCACGGTGGTGAGGGTGACGATGAACTCGTCGGCGGCATCGGAAGCGATACCCTACGTGGCGACGCCGGCAGCGATGTGGTCTGGGGTGGATTGCGGATTTATCAGCGTAGCGAACTGCTGGCTAGCTTGGTGACGCCGTTGGAATACGATCCCCTCCAATCCGTGCTCGCGTTTCCAACGCTTGTCCCGGCCATTACGGTAAACGGCCCTATCGAAGGATCGCTCGAAGACGGAAACGACTTGATCACCGGCGGCGAGGGGCGTGACTTCTTGTTCGGTGGTGGCGGCCGCGACAAGGTCATCGGTGGTGGCGGCGAGTCGTACATCGATGGCGGACGCGGCGACGACATTCTGGTCGGTACGGCGGGCAGCGATGTGATCCGCGGCGGCCTCGGTGATGATGACATCGATGCCGGTGCTGGTATTGATTTCTCCTACGGCGATGGTGGCAATGACTTCCTCCTCGGCGGCGCCGGCATCTCGCTCGCCGGCACGCACGAAACGTTCGGTCAACGTGCCTATGGTGGCAGCGGCGACGACGTGCTGTGGGCGTACGCCGCGACCGACAATTCCACAATCGAATCGTTGCTTCGTGGTGAGTTCTTAGATGGTGGCGAAGGCCGTGACGAATTGTTGGGTAACCTTCGCCAAGACACTTTGTTGGGCGGTGGTGGGGACGACCGTTTGCTGGGCGACGCCTTGGCAGGACCCGCGTATCTGAGCAACGACGATTTCAAGACCACCGGCGGCGGCGACCTCATCATCGGCGGTCTGGGCGATGATTTATTGCAAGGCGGCGGCGGAAACGATGTGCTGTGGGGTGGCGGGAACGTCGATGAACTGGAAGGGCACGCCGGCGAAGATCGACTGTACGGCGGCGGCGGACGTGACTTCTTGCGTCTGGATGTTGCACCGGAGTACGCGGGCGGTGGCGACATTCTCGACGGACACTTCGGCAATGCACCCGATGACTTGGCCCCTGATGATTTCGCGACCGACATCCTGATCGTCAACGGGACCGCGGCGGACGACACCATCACGATCGGTGGCGACGGGGCCGGTCAAGCGATCGTGACCTACAACGGGCGGCAACTGCCGATCACGATCAAAGACTCGGGCGGTAATACGCTGGTGGAGCAGTATCAGATCAACGGTCTGTCGGGCAACGATGTGATCGAATTTCTGCCGACATTTGACACCAGTGATTTAGCGGACCGTGGTCGTGATTTTGTTGCCGTGTTTCAAGGCGGCAGCGGTGACGACACGCTGACCGGTTCGTCCGGACGAGACCGTCTGGACGGAGGCCGCGGTTCGGACCTGCTGTACGGCTTGGGTGGCGACGATCAGCTTTTCGGCGACAGTGGCGAAGGCAGCTCATCGGACGAGGATCGATTGTTTGCCGGGACCGGCAACGATGACCTGCTCGGTGGCCTCGGTGTGAACTATCTGTACGCCTGGACGAGTGATCCGACCGCTGGCGGCGTCAACGAAAGCGGGCCCGCCTACGGCGTTTTCAACAACGATGGTCAACGCGAAGACACCGGGCTGAACCGGATGCTGGGCCGCGACCAGGATGATTTTCTATTCGCCGGGACCGGTTTGGATTTTCTTTACGGCGGAGCTGGCCAGGACAGCTTGTATGACGTGGACGGCCAGTTGCTCGAAAACTTCGGCGTCCCGGAAGGCGAGGAATGGTTGGCGTACGCGCGAAGCAATGACTCCGTCTGGTACTACGGCGGAACTGGGCGCGACGACATTATCTCGGTGGACTTCGTGACCGAACCGGGGTTGTTGGGCAACCATCACCTGATCACGCGATTGACGCAGAACAACGGATTCTTCTCCTTCGACGCGCAGGTGCGTCTGGACTTCGCGGCCACCAATGCCGATGGCACGCTGGTCTGGGACCCCAGCACAGTCGTCACGCGTGTCGAACAACTGCGAGGTGCAGCGGACGACGAAGCTCAGCGATTGGCCGCTGCGGCACTGCAGAAGTATGGCAAATTGTTGCCACCCGAGGGCGACTTCACCGCCATTGTTGTGAACGCCGGCGACGGTGACGACCAAGTGTATGTCGGGCCCACGGTTCAGCGGACTGTTTGGGTGGCTGCCGGGCGAGGCGATGATCGCGTCGAGATTCAAAGCGGCAAGGCGATCTTGACTGACCTCGCCGATGCCGATCCTCGTAACGAAGTGTTGGGCGATCCAGACGACTTCTCTGCCGCCTATGACCTGGGGCGCATCGCGGATTCAATTTACTTTGAAAAGCTGACCCTGGATGGTCCCGACGACGTCGATTGGTTCACGTTCACGACTGACGCGATGCGGTTCGCAGCGGACTCACGTTTCGTGATCGACTCGATTGGCGAACAAGACGGTTTGACGTTCGAACTGTTCGAGTACGACGCCGGTGATGAAGCGAATCTGTTGTTGGCGGACGGTACGCTGAGTGACACGTTGGCGTCATTGGATCTGGGAAGGCGCTTTCGCACCCAACTTTCCATCGAGGACCAATCCTTCAGCGATGGGCAACGGTTTTACATGCGGGTGCGTAGCAACAACGCCAGTCCCACGTCGTATAACTTGGGAATCGACTTGGCGGGCGAATCACCGCTCGGTGGGGCGCGTCAAAATCTCGGCGTCGAAAGTGATACGTTCTTGCGCCGCGATGTCATCGTCGACGGCGATGGCGACGATATCCTGCGTGGCGGTCCGAGCGAAGACTGGGTGATCGGCGGTGACGGCAATGACATTCTCACGGGAGGCGTCGACGGGGATGCCGGGGACATCCTGATCGGTGGAGCCGGTGATGATGTCTTCCAAGTGATCCCGTCCGCGGCTACGCCAGGGTTTCCGTTTTCGACAACCTTGGCCGACCACTTCGATGGCGGTCCGGGATACGACCGGGTGCTGTTCCAAGGGGGCGACGTCGATGACCGTGGACGTGTCGTTCCCGATCACGTCACACTGCGGTATCAACCAATGTTGAACGTGTACGAGCTTGCCGCGAAAGTCTGGGATACCGCCAACCAAAGTTTTCTGGTCGACGGCAACGCGTTTGTCATCGATACGGCCAGCTATCGAACCCGTGATATTGAAGCGACGCAGTTCGACACCCGCGGCGGTGATGATGAAGTTCATTTGGAAGAGGCATCACTCAGCATCGTCGAGAATGCCGATGGCAGCACGTCAACGGATCACGTCAGCGGGTATCAGTTCGATCGGCCGGACGGTACCAGCGACCCACGCGAGACCTACGGGATCGCTCCGGGCGATCGGCAAGCTGGTGGGTCGGCAACGAACTTCATTGTCCACGGCGGAGCGGGCAACGATCGACTGTTCGGTTCTCCGTATGGCGACACGATGTTCGGTGGTGCCGGCATCGACCAGATCATCGGCGGCGGCGGACGTGACCAGATCGATGGCGGCAGCGGCGACGACCTGATCATCGGCGACGGCGTGCAAGCGAACACAACGTTGCTGGACAATTTTGAGTTCTCTGCGATTGGTCGCAGCAATCAGACCCCCCTCGGCGCGACGCGTATCGACTTGTCCTCCGGTGCGTTGGCCGGTTTGACATTGCACGAAGGAGACGCAGCGGATTGGTACGTTCTGTCTCGTCCAGCCGACGGGTCGGTCTTGGATAGCAGCCAGGTATCCATCACGTTTGACGATAACGTCTATCAACAGATGTACGCGAATGGTGGGGCGGCACGGGCGGAGGTTTATCCTGCCGTATTGGATCCCAGTACAGGAACGTACGTCCTGACCGATGGACCCGCGACCGCTTACTTGGCGGCAGTCATCAATCCAACGGGTTCAGCCATCGTCGCGGCAGATCGACCTGGGGTGGATCAGCTTCCCGGCGGCCAAACTGCCAACATCGACTTCAAAATCGCTTTCGGAGGCGGCGTCTTCCCGCGGACCGTCAGGCTCAAAGTCTCGGCGGCGGAATCCGGCCAATCCATTGCCGATCGTCTGAGCGAAGCCTTGCAAGACGCCGGAATCGAGGACAACGTGCGAGCGTTTTATGATTCGATCCGTGACCGATTGATCTTGAAATCGCTCAATGAGGGAGCGTTGACGCTGAGTCAAGAAACGTTCTTTAATTTGCCCTGCCTCGGGTTTGTCGATGGCCAGACCAGCGGCGGATCGCCGATCGGTCTGGGCCAGTACACGCTGTCAACGGACGTGGCTCTGGAGCCCATCGCGACCGCCGGACCGATACCGGCGACCAAGGTCTATGAATACGCCACCGCTGCCCGTGCGGCATTCGACGCTCCTCGGCCGTCGTTCGTTCTGGACGATCGCGACGCTGATCTCAGGGGAGCGTGGATTGCCGAGGGTGCCGACAGTCACGACGCACTTTCACGCGTGGTGCCGATCGGGGATGTCAACGGTGACGGTCGACAAGATCTCATTTTCGAGAGTGAGAACCATGCCTACGTGGTGCTCGGTGATATTGATCTGCACGCCAGCATCCACGACGTGCGTGACGTCGCCGACTATGTGATCGACCTCTCGTCGACCAGTGGCGATTTCCGCGTGATCGATGGCATTGTTGATTTGGACGGTGATGGCAAGGACGATCCGACGTTTGCGTTCATTAATGACTCCGGTCCCGTTGGCAGTGTCACCGTCTACGCGCTCAGTGGTGCGACGTTGACCGGACGCGACCTGGCGGAAGTCGCGTTTGGGTTGGACCCGCGTGAGTTCCCATTGACCAACTTTGCCACCCGCATCGAGAGAATGGATTTTCGCGGATTTGCGGAAGATGTCGATTTGGGTTGGATCGAACAAAACGAAGATGAGTATCCCGATCTCGCCATCTTCAGCCGCCAACCCGTGATGCTGATCAATGGGAATGGAATCGATTTTGGTTACGGCGTGGTCAAAGATGGCGAAGACTTGCGTGGGTTCTTCACCGGTCCGTTCAACAGTGGCGCCGCTAATCTGGTTTCCGTCACTGACAGCAAAGAGCGAGGCAACAACAACGTCGGTCCGGCACAGTTCCAAGCGAGCGTCACGCAAATCGGTGGTACCGACGAAGTGCACGCGACGTTCGGTGATTTGGACGGCGATGGTTTAGACGATGTGATTCTGACGATGCCGCGCGGCTGGGAGTTCGCGCCCGACGAGTTGACGTCGGTGTCACGGACGTACCGCATCGCCGGTGGCACGTCCGCATTGAACGTTGACTTGGGTAGCACAACGGCACCGGCAATCGCGCAGTTCGCCGAACTGGCGTTCTCGATACGTACCGACGGGGATGGTGTCGCCGAGAACACGGGCGCGTTGAATGTCGATCAACCGGTGTTTGCGGGCGACATTGATGCCGACGGTTTCGACGATCTCGTGTTTGTTTCCGACGTCAGCAACGGGGATAACTTCCGTCGCGGATTGGCACGCGTCTATCGCGGCCAAACGTTGTTGGAACCCTCCACGCGTCTGGTAAATCCTGCGCCCGATGTGAGGTTCGAAGTCGACAACAAGTATTTCCGTGTGATCGTCGACCCCAGCATCTCGATCGGCGATTTCGACGGGGATTCAGTCAACGATTTGGCATTCGGACGACCGACCCAATCGGGCCGGAGCGTGACCGTGTTCTTTGACGCTTTAGCCGACATGTCACAGCGGTCTGCGAGCACCGTTTTCGGTGACTCGCGGGTCGACGCCGTTGTCATCGACTCGCCGATCGGAGGCGTGAGATTTGGTTCCATGCCCGTGTCCCCGATCGATCTCAACGGAGACCGGATTGCGGACTTGATCATCGGTGCCGGATCGGTCAGCACATCAACCGGCATGATCAACGGCGGTGCCGTTCACGCGATCGCTGGGTTGCCTCGCGTGCTAGGATTGCCCGATGAAGATGCGATCACGGACTTGGCGAACGATTCGATCCGCGGTCTGGGAGACATCGTTCGCGATTCGCAAGGCGACATCGTGGTCCAGTCCTCGCTCGCTAGCGACGCGCTAACGGATTGGTACCGGTTCCGCACGACCGGTGACGGTCGATTCGGTGACCGGTTGACGTTGACCGATTCGATCAATACGCCTCGCGTGACGATCGATCGTGGATCATCGGGCATTATCTCTGGCAACACGGGGTTTGACAACGTTCCCGAAGTCGTCGTGCATGATGATCAAACGGGGGTTTTGGAATTCGACGTGTCCGCTTTGCTGGCGGAGTTCGATGATCCGGCACGAATCTCCGGTGCCCAGCTTCGTCTGACCGGTTGGTCGAAGGCACGACCACCACGCCGTCGGAATCCCTGAAAACGCCCGATGAATTGACCCCCGTGCCCGCCGCCGACGGGTTTGGTGACAAAGTGTTCTTTGTTGCTCACAGTGAGGAACACGGAAGCGAATTGTTTGTCACCGACGGTACCGCCGAAGGCACCAAGATTCACTTCGAATCCCGGCCCGGGCCTGATTCGTACTACATCACCGACTTGCAGCGAGTCGGATCTCACGTGGTCTTCCAAGTCCAGGTCGCGATCCCCGAAGAAGAGAGTCTCACTAGCGAACTGTGGATCACCAACTGTGAGAACACGACACGGGTGGATAACAGCAAATCCTTCATCGACGCCGTCGACGGCAGTTGGACCGAACTGGATGGCGAACTCTACTTTTTGACCGACACCGAGGACCCCGACCTCGCCAAGATCACCAACATCGGTGGCGGCAAAGGTACGTATGAGATCGTCAACGATTTGCCCGACGGCGACTTCACGTATGAAGGGCGGATGGCCATCGCCGGTGACACACTGTTCTTTTCACGCAATCGTGAGTTGTGGATGAGAAACCAAATCGTTGGCGAACCCAGACTCGTCATGCCGTTTGAACTCCTTGGTGTGGGCGACTTCAACGGATTCGGTGTCGTCAGCGGCGGCGTTGTTTTCCAAGCCGATGACGGTTCGGGCGACAGGATGCGGTTGCACTTCAGCGATGGCACCACGGACGGAACCGTTCCGATCTTTGACTCCTCGCCGAGCGAGAAATTTACGACGCTGCACGCGATCACGACAGTGGGCGGCCAGACGTTTTTCAATATCGGCAGCGAACTGCATGTCACCGATGGCACCGAATCGGGGACCAAGTTTGTGCGTTCCTTGTTGACACCTCCGGTCGATTCCAGCGGGATCGTGCAAACCCGCGTGATCGATGGCAAACACGTCGCCGTGCTGCGTGATGGCACTGAGAACCGCGTGATCACGTCGACCGATGGTGACGGCAAAGAGATCGCCCGCCACACGATCAAGTCCGACCGTTTCGTGACCGTGGGTGGCCTCGGCGTCCGCGGTGATGAATTGTTGATCGGCTACCGCATCGACGATGCCCCCTTCGATCCCGACGACGACCATGTGTCCAAGTTCAACGTCAACACCGGCGCGTTCAAGGAATTGTACGTCGAGGAAGATGACAACTTCGTGGGCGCGTTCGAGGACATCGTGACTGCCGGCGATTTGACGATTTTTCAAGGACCACGTACGGACCAGGAACTCAGCAATGAGATTTGGACGACCGGCGGCGACAGCGCCGACACGAAACGGGTTGCCGAAAACACCGACGGCGGCGGTAGCACCACCGGCGGTGTTGTGACGCTGCACATTCGCGGTGGTCGCAACGACAACTTCGTCGACGGTTCCGAAATCGACGAAAAAATCGTGATCACTCGAACGGTTCAGTTTGAGTCGATTTCATCGACCAAGGCAGTGGACCTGTCCGCCGACATGGATGCGATTCGTGGACTGTTCGAGAAGGGCTATCGGACGATCGTGGTGACGGCCACGATTTCCGAGGGTGAAGCGAGGATACGTCCGATCGGTGGCTCCGGATCGTCGACTGTTTTGAACATCGATCGCGGGCCGAGCGTGATCGGTCAACTGCGAGACCACGACGGACGTTTACTCGATCAAAATTTCGCTTCCCTTGACCTACGCAACCTGCCCGCCGGTGAGTACTTCGTTGGCGTGTCTCGCGCCGGCGCCGGGACGATGACCACCGACTACACCCTGCAACTCGATGCGGCGATTCTAGGTGACGCACATGATTTGGAAGCCGATGATGTGCTTCACGGTGGCGACGGCGATGACGTGATCATCGGCGGCCCGGGCAAAGATGCGCTGCATGGCGAAAGCGGCGATGACGCGTTGGTGGGCGAGTCGTTTGAACGTCGCGACGTTGCGATCGGCGATGTCGTTCGTAGTGACCTTCGTGAAAACGACTACTCCGTTTCGCGTTCGCCACGATCGGTTCGCGATCATCGCGTCGTCGTCGACCGGGATTCCGATGATGTCACCGACATCGAAGTCAACCTGGGCAATCCTGAAATCGCCCGAGCGGTGGCGACGTCGTTGGGCGTGACGCTGAACACAACCGCGTCGGGGATGCTGGAGTACGTGACGCCGATCTACCAAAGTGATCTGGCGAGTATTAGCGAACTGGACCTGTCGAATCGCAAGTTGATTGATCTCGATGGAATTGAACATCTCACCGGGCTGCGAACGCTGGACGTGTCCGGAAACGAATTCACCCAGCAAGCGATCCCCCAAGTTGATCTGCGTTCGTTCATCGGTTCTCAAGCGATTGACGCTGGAATCGCAAACGCCAGTGAGGGCTGGCAAGTCCACGATCAGGCTTCGGCAACGGGTGGCTCGTACCTGTCGCTCGACACCGTGAACGTCACCGCCGATGGAGTCGCCAAATGGACGCTCGATCGACCGTTTGCCAAACAACTGGAGGTGTACGCAGCGTGGCACGGCAACCCTTCCCACGTTTCCAAAGCCGTCTACTCGGTCAATGGTATCGAGATTGGAATCGCGGACCAACGATTGGCGAGTACCGGAATCGCGTTCGGTGACCGTCAGTTGCAACGGATCGGTTCCTTCGCCGCCAAGGGCAGCGTGAAAGTCACCGTTTCGAGCGGCAGCGGCGACGGGCTGTTGATCGCCGACGTATTGGTGCTGCGTCCCGTCGATGGTGCTCCCGCAGACAACCTGGTGCATCTGGACGTGCGCGGCACTTCGCTGGGCGAGTCGCAGCGAGATTTGTTGCTCGGGCAAATCGTTGGTCGCGGAGGCGTCGTACACGCCGACGCAAACGCTGCCCCTGCTTGGAGTGGTCCCAGTGGGTTAGCGATCGAGGCGGGTGGAGCAACCACGTTCGATGATTTGAACCATTTTTTTGACGATGATGGGCCCGGGCCGCTGACGTTCACTGCGGTTTCGAATGATTCGGCCGTGGAACTTCGTTTCTCCGGTAGTGGATTGAAGGTCATCGGATCGGATCTCGTCAAACGGGTGATTCCGATTGAACTGACAGCCACCGATGCCGATGGACTCGCCACCACCGTGTCGCTGAACGTCGCCGTGGGCTTTGGACTGGCGCAAGGCCGCGTCGTCGATAACAACGGACAGCCGATCGAAGGCTTGCGAATCGTCGGTGACAACACGGACGAACCTGATCGGTTTGCGATCACGGATGCCAACGGACGGTACAGCGTTTTGGTCGGTCGGGGAGATGGGCAGGTTCGCGTTGCCGATGGCGAGAACGCGGCCGCGTCGGCTGCTGTGAACGACGCCGAATATTCCATTTCGGATCCGGTGGTGATCACGGGCGTCGATTTCGTCGTCACACTGGCGCTGCGGATCATGCCTATCTTTGGCGGCCAAGAAGGTGACGTACTGCTGTTCGAGTTGGTCATCGCGGACAACGTTTCCGGTGACGTGAATTGGCAGGTCGACGGTGGCCCGTTTGATCTCAATGATAGCAGTCCGAAGGGTCTCAAGTTCACGCCCCGGGATGCGGGTGTCTACCGCGTGACCGCGACCATCAATGATCCGGTACTCGGCAGCGTGACGACGTCTTCGGTCGTGCGAATCGATGAAGTCATCGCATCGCTGATTGCCGGCGACGACGTGACCGTGCCCGAAGGACCACTGAATCTGACCCGCACATTGGTCCGCGACCCGGGGGATGACCTTGTGAATGTCACGATTGATTACGGCAACGGTGACAGTCAAACGTTTGGCAACACGCCTCGGCGCACCTTCGACTTGCAAACCTTCTATTCACAGGCGGTTCACTACACCGTGACTGTCACGCTCGACGATGGACAGCTCACGACAACGCGATCGTTTGACGTCAACGTGAACGACACCGTGCCCACGTTGTCATTCAATGGGGACGAACCATTCGTCGCCGGCGGTCGCGCGGGATTGGTTGACCTGTCCATCAGCGATCCAGCCAACACGATCAATCGGTTGACGTGGAGCTATTTTCTGGACTGGGGTGATGGCAGTTTAGTGGAAGACATCACCGGCCAAATCAACATCATCAACGGTGGTGCGGCCGCGACCGCGTCACCCACACATGTCTATGACGAAGGCACTTACACGGCCACGTTGCGGGTGATTGACGCCGATGGAGATGATTTTGAAGCGACATTCGAGGTGGTGGTCGCCAACGACAGGCCGATCTTGAGCGTGCTGGGTGAGGACGACGTTCGCGAGGGGGATCGGGCCGGATTCATTGTCACGATCGACGACGCCGATGCGATTGCGTCCCTCGTGTGGGACTTCGGTGATGGCTCGGCCTTGCAACAGGGATCGCAGGTGGAGCATGTCTACGGTGCCCCAGGCGAATATATCGTGACCGTCACCGCGACGGACGTCGATGGTGCATCGAGTCACCGTGAAGAGCCGATCCAGGTCACGCCCGTCAACGACGCACCCATCGTTGTGCCCATCAATCCGGTCACCATCACCGAAACACAACCATGGGTCTTGCCCGTCACGGCGACGGATGAGGACAGCACGTCGCTGACCTATTCGGTCGATGGGGCACCGATCGGCTTGACGATCGACGACCACGGCGTGGTCCGCTGGACGCCGACAATCGATCAAGGGCCGGCGAGCTATGACTTTGATGTTCGCGTTGACGATGGAGAAGCGAGCACGTCGACGCGGGTCAATATCAGCGTCCGCGACACCGGCTCGATCTCGGGAGAGCTGTTCGTCGATCGAAACGGCAACGGTCGACGTGAACCCGATGAACTCGACCTCAACGCGACGTCGATCACACTCGACGAAGGCGATGACGGGACGGTTGACCGAACGCTGACGGTGGATCAAGACGGAACGTTCCGTTTCGATTCATTGCCGATCGGTCTGTACCGGGTAGCTGCGGAGTTGTCCGCGGGAACGGAACCGACAACGCCCTGGCAATACGTGGTCGACATGTCCGCGACCGGCGACATTCGATTGACCCCCATCGGCGGAACGCTGGACGCGGACGGTGACGGAATTTCAAACGAAGCGGAACAGAACTTGGTAGCGGGCGGTGACGGCAACGACGACGGCATCCCCGATTGGCGACAGGGCAACGTTGCCTCGCTGCAGATGCCCGGCGGCGTGGTCACGATCGTTTCGAACGTCGGCACGAAGCTCGCAAACCTCACCGCCGCCGATCCACTTGCGAATTCACCCGACGAAGCGGTTTTGCCGCTTGGCCGGATCAACTTCGATGTCACCGGGCTGCCCAGTCGTGGACGAGCAGAAGTGGAGTTGATCTTCGGCGCCAGTTCAGCCATCAGCGCGGTCTACCAAGTCGATCCGAACGCCGCCGCGGACGATCTATTCCGGTTGTTGGGAGAATCGGCGGACGAGACCGTTGACGTTCAACCCGATCGCCTCCGGATCGGACTTCCCGATGGCGGCTCCGCCGATCTCGATGCGATCGCAAACGGCATCGTCAGCCATTCGCTCCAGCCTGCGGCGGTGGATGCGACGTGGACCAACCCGGTCGACCAGCATGACGTCAATGGTGACGGCGAGGTGACGGCGCTCGATGCCCTGCTGGTCATCAATGCGTTGTGGCGCCATTCAGGAACCTACGAGTTACCCACGTCGAAACCTGCCGGTGAGCACTACCTCGATGTCAACGGCAACGGTCACGTGACAGCCCTGGACGCATTGCTGGTGATCAATCAGCTTTGGCGGCGGGATTTCTACGGGTCAACGAAGTTTGGCGAAGGCGAATCACAGCCTTCGTCCGATTCGTCGCAGGCCGTCCCTGAGCCTGCCTCTTTGGAAAAACGCGACGATGACGAGTCGGTCAGCAATGACATCGAGGCCGGACTGTTTTAATCCGTGTCGCGCATTGACTAAGGTTCCGCTACCGTTCTCAACACAGCGGCGCGACTAGTTTTCGGGGAACGCCGAGCGAGATGACTTTGACTTGGCCGAGTGAGTCCGCGGAACGTTTCGCGATTTGGCTCACATGTCTGGGCGTCGTCATGATGACATCTACTCTGGTTTGGATTTTGTATCCGATTCTGTATTTCGCGTTTCCCAACATTATCAGAAAGTGGAGTTGTCCAGCTAATGCCAATGGAACAACCCGTTTCACGCCGATCGTGCGGCAGGGTAACTCGTTCGCCGCTCTCGAACTTTTCGAGACAGCGATGTCTGCAGAGCTTTTGAATGGACTTGCTTTCTCGCTGACTTCGACAATTCCGCACCACTGCCACCTTGAACAACCTCGCTGACCCGCATCCCCGTCGCATACATGAGCCCCAACAGCAGTTTGTCGCGCAGCGTCACGGCAGCCTCAATCAACCGCCGAACCTCGTCTTTGCTCAACACAATCGGCTTCTTCTTATCTCGTTTGGGCGTCTCGATCCCAAGAATGATATCGAGAAAGCAGAATTTATCAAATGCCGTTCGAATCGCCGACACATGAACGCCCACATGAGAAAATCCCCGGTCCGTTTCCACGAGGTAGAGCAGGTATTCCTTGACCATCTCTCGGTCCAATTGGTGCGGGAGTCGTCCCGACCATCGCAGAATCGATTTCAATGCCCCGATGTACGCCTTGATCGTCTTCGTCTTAAAATTCCGGATTTTCAATTCACGATACATCATTCTGACGAACTCGCGCTGGGATGGACGCTGAGCTCTCAGATCGACGGCAGCCATCTCGCTACGAAAATCCCGCGTGTCGATGACTTGATCGCGAGGAGCATCGCGCCCAATCGCAGCACGGTACGCAGTCGCGTCACGATAACGGTGAATCGGATCACGAACCGGCTTCTCAATTCGTTCCGGCTGAGCCCCCTCAACTGACCTCGGCCTCTCACGTGGATTGCCGCCCAGCAGATTGACGCTAGAAGACTCACTCGCAAGTGAACGCTGCTCGTCGTAGGCTACCGCGATTGCATTGCGAGAGGTAATTCTTGCCGCCTCAAGGAATAACTCATTCGGATCCATGGCATTGCCCTCCCCCCCCAAAAAAAACTCCCAGCCACCGCAAGTTTCCCAACAGCCACATCCGCTAGAAAACCCGTAGTCCAAAAAACTGAAGCACCACCCCCGAACCTAACGCTTGCCACTCACCGATCAAGAAAAAACGGCTCGAATGCTGTGAAAAATTCAAGAAACGTAAAAAACAACCTTGCAACCCTGTATCTAAACCACCAAAATAACCCACTTTCCGACACCTCGCGTTTATTGCGACAGGGCGTCGCCTATAAACATGTTAGGCGACTCAGGCTGGCAGTTGCGTGGACGGTTTGTGGCGGCGAGTCTTGGTGGTTCGTACGTCGCGAGTTTCGCATGATCGGAGTGCTCGCCGATTGAATTGGCGCGTGTTCTTGGTGGGTA
>JBDNIG010000642.1:0-15530 GCA_041688415.1 Rhodopirellula sp.
ATGTTTCAATCCACGCCCGCACGTAAGCGGGCGACCCGACGCCGAATCCAGCACGATTGACAAGCGTCATGTTTCAATCCACGCCCGCACGTAAGCGGGCGACTGCGGGACTTTAAGTCATGCTGACACAACACGATAGGTCGGTTGATTCGCGGAACCTGCCTGTTTGAGTGGTTCGCTCCGGATGCCGCAAACTCGTTTAACGTTAAAACACTGCCTAGACTGAAGTTACGGTGTTCGCGGACGTACGACGTTTTGACGGTCGCTCCGGGTTCGCGAGCGTCATTTCATCGCCTAAATGATCAACGGGCCGTCGAGATTGATACTTGGTTTCGCACCAATATGCTCGACTTTCTCCTCGTAACGACTGCCCAGAAAATAGAATCGGAGGCTGTCGGTGTCCTGGTTGATCTCGCGGATCAGTTCGTGGCGAAACTGCGTCCACTGTTCGGGAGTGACAAGGCACTCGAATACGGAATTTTGAACCCTTTGGCCGAAATTCAAACATGTTTTGGCAACGCGGTTGAGCCGACGGGGACCGCCAGCATCAGTGGTGCAGACGTCGTACGTTACCAGTACCATCATGGTTATGATCTCCAGGCAAAGGGTGGATAGGCGTCGAGGTCGTTTCGTAAATACCGAGCTAGCAAGCGGGCTTGAATGTGGGGCACTAAGCCGAGGCTCATTTTCTCGTCGAGGAACGGGTGCCGGATCGTTTCCTGTTTTCGTTTTTGGTACTCCGTCAGTACCGTTTTGCGGGTTTTGTCGTCCATGCGAACTCCGCCTGTCGGTTGGACGTCAAAGCCCGACGCTTTGACTTGTCGTCGATTGATGAGCGACAACGCAACGCGGTCTGCAATGACAGGACGCAGTTCTTCCATCAGATCGAGTGCTAATCCGGGACGGCCTGGACGATCACGATGGAGGAAGCCGACTGCAGCATCAAGACCGGCCGCTTCACAGGCACTGCGCAGATCATTAGCGAGGATCGCATATAGAAACGACAGTAGCGCGTTGATTCGGTCTAGCGGTGGGCGGCGTGAACGTGTCGTGAATGCGAAGGCGTCGTCGTCACGCCGGATCAATTGATTGAAGACTGAAAAATACACCCGACTGGCTTCCCCTTCGATCCCTCGAATCGTGTCCAGCTCGGCGGGATTCTGGAGCCGTTGCAAGGTACCTTTCATGCGAGTCGCGGCGACTGTGAGCGTCTTTTGAGTTGATTCGTCCACGGGTTCGCGAGCTGCGCGACGAAGCACCGTACGGTAATTGTTAATCTTTCCGATGACGCACGCCCGCGCTATCTCACTGGCGCTAGCTTGATCGTCGCTGCGACGGTATTGCTCGCGTCTTAACAAGACATTGCCGCGAGTAAATCCGTTGACCGAAGCCAAAAAGCGACCACGCTCCGTCATCATCGAGATGCTAATCCCTTTCTCGGCTCCCGCACCGAGCAGGAACGGACTCGCCGATACTCGACCAAACGTGACAATCGCCCCGACGTTAATCATCGGGACGCGAAAGACATCTTTCTTCTCCACACGAACAACAATCGCATCGCCTTGCTTGCGAAGATAGGCTCCTTGGGTGGTAACAAACAAGGTATTCAGGTGTTGCTTCATTCGTCGTCCTCCGACGCAATCAAACTTGCCAAATAGCGACTGGCGGTGGCTTTCGGTCGTGGGGCGGTTGGTAGGCAAAGATCGATCAACGAGCAAGCATTACACTTTCGTCGCTGATAGACTGGCAGGGGTGTTTGACCGGAGCGAATTTGTTCGTGTAAAGCGTCGATGGCTTGCCGAGTTCGTTCTCGTAAAGCGTCGTCGAGCGGCACGTCGCGACGCCGTTTAATTTGTCCATAGAAAATGGACGCTTGGACGTTGAAGGTCTGCAGCATGTCTTCCACACATAGGACTTGAGCACACAGTTGGACTTGGTAGGGCAAGTCGAGTTTCGCTTTGGGTTTGCCTCGTTTGTATTCGATCACATGGATATCGAACTTTCCTTCTACTTCTGTTCGATGAAATTCAATCACATCGGCCTTTCCAGTTAAGCCGAAATGATACGAACACAGGCTGACGGCTCTCTCGATCCGAACTGCTGCTAGGTTTTGACTCTGGTCGGGATCGTCGGCACGTTCGTGCAATTGGGTTCCTTCAACGGTGTAGGTGTTCTCTGCCCACAGTCCTTCGGTGTGGATTAACGAGGCTCGCCGGGGGCAGAACAGGTAGTGTTGCAAAGCCGAAATCGGCAGCAGTTCGTCATCTGTGTAGTTTTGCATGGCATCAGTGTTTACAAGGAATCATGTGCGATCCGAGACGAAGATGAAATCTTTTGGATGTTTGCCGGAACGGACTGCAGGATCCATCGATCCACAAATCATGGCTCATCCGACGGTAGCGTACATCGTTCGCGGATGCCAAGACAATTGTGGACACGCGGTCCTTCAGTGCTTGCCTCAGAGTGGTGGATTTTCAAGGATCGCGGTGGCATCCAAATGTTTGCATGGTGCTGGGTGTTTCTCGTCTGAGGCCAGGCCTCGCCTGCCCTCAGCATTTATTTGAATCGGAGTGGTAATGTTTTGGATGCCACCGCGATCCTCAGGAAATCCACCATCCACCTTACACAGCGGGACGCTAATGAGTCCCCGTACGCAAAAAACAAGCTTCCGTCGGATGAACCCAAATCCTGCGCAAAAACCAGGACTAGCTACTTCAGCAGAGGTGATCAAAATCTCGGGGTAGATTTAACAACTCAACTCCGGGTGGAACTCGTGATTCGTCGACGGTCACGGTATAGTCCGCAAACGATCTCGGCGTGGCGGTGTTCTTTTCGACTTTGACGATTTCTTCAAACAACACCTGTGCGGGTGCACAACCAAGCATAGCCTGACGCGTTCGTTGATCTTGATCGGTGTCAGTTCCGATGTGTTTGAAGACAAACAGTGGTTGGCGAACCGTCATGGTTCCTTTGCTTGCCGATCGATCATGTTCGTACATATTTAATACCGCTTCGAATAACATTCGCAGGTCGTCTGTGTTGAACCCGGTTTGCTGGGCCAGGTGGGCTGAGATGAATCCTTTGCCGAGATATAGTCCGTAAGGGATCATTTGTTTTCGTCCCATTGTCCGTAACTGGTCTTCGGGGGTGGCAGCTTCGTCCGCTTCGAACGCAGCACTGTCTTTGGCATTTTTGACGTCAACTGCAACCGCCATGCGCGTGATCGACAGATCCAATGGCAGAATTGGGTCGACGCTACGGGCGAATGCGATCTGCACTGGGCCACGAACTTGGCCTGCGTTGGCACCGGTAGACATGACGGCGCCGAATGTTCGGACGTCGTAGAAGTTTTGGCACATCCAGTCGCGTGCGGCGTGGACTTGTTGTTTATTGGCCCCTTTCTTTTCAGGCAATTTTCCTGCGGTCGCTTCGTGGGCGCGGGCGATCTTGGTATTCAAGTTGCAGGCGTGTTCGATGAAGATCGCGTTGGGCATTTCATTGCCGCCCGCCAGTTGCACGTAGTTACGTATCCGACGCTTTATTGCCACGTCGGACACCAGTCCGTGCATATCTTGTGGATCGATACGAGGAGCATTCCCAGCATCGGGATCACCGTTGGGGTTGCCGTTTTCGCAATCGAACAGGAACATGAATTCGTATCGGTTTTGGATCAGGTTGGACATTCTTTGACTCGTTGAAGCTGTGGAGTTGAGGGTAGGTTCGAGATGATGAGTTGGAAACGGTTCACTCGTCGGTTGCTGGTTCCGTGGTCTCTTTCTTGGTATAGCGCGCCGCCTGTTGCTGGTAGAATCCCATCGCGAATAGTGTTTGTTG
Organism: Rhodopirellula sp.; assembly: GCA_041688415.1. Lineage (GTDB taxonomy): Bacteria > Planctomycetota > Planctomycetia > Pirellulales > Pirellulaceae > Rhodopirellula. Next base: position 3,835 of record JBDNIG010000642.1, read on the forward strand.
CTCTAAGGTCAGTGTTGTCGGGGGTGCCGCTTTCATCCGACTCCAAAGCTCCTGCATTTGTTTCTCCATGTGATTGAGGATCGGTTTCTCTTTTCGCTTGGTAAGGTGCGCGATTTGTGCTGTTCGCACCAATCGCCCCAGGACGAGTGCGGGGGTGGCAGAGGCGGCGGCGTAATATCGCTGCACGACACCAGCGCCAACATCTCCAAGTGCAGTCTGCTGAACGTTGGCGAGGACCGCCATGATTCGACCGCACAGGTAAGCGGGGTCATCAATCGAATCGTCCACGTTGGTTGTCATATTCCTGAGATCCAGGTGAGAGTTACGAATTAAGAAAGCACGAAGGAAACCAAGCCTCGCATGTCGTGCGGTTTGGTTGCCGATCACATCCATTCGCACTCGCGAAAGAACCTGAGCGGCCAAGGGTGGTGGAATGGGAGCACCGGCAAGCGCGACTCGCCACAGAGTCGCGACCGTGGGTGGCGGCATGTCGCGTAGGTCACGCACCATCGCACCGAGCACCGCCGCGAACTTGTGGTTGCCAATGGTGGCCTTGCCATCGCGGGAAACGATTGATAGATCGTCGAACCATCGTTTGACGTTATTCGCCAGATCTTCAAACCGGCCTTGCATCCAGTCTCGGATGATGACGCGCCCCGAATTGCCTGAAAGTGTCAAGGCGTAATACTCACAATCGAGCAACTCGGGTCGCTCGCCAGAACGAATCGCCGCAAGCAATTGCGAGGCTCGTGATTCTGCCGCGAGTGTCTGCTGCTGCGTTGGCGTCTGCTCTATAGCGCCTGCTTCGGCGGCGTCTGCCTCGGTTGGCTCGTCGGCATACAGGTCGCCGAAGATATCTTGACTTAGCACATCGTCCTCGGCGGCGATCGGGCGACTGTACCAGTACACGACCTTTGTCCCACACATCCGACGAGATCGATTGCCAATGAGATGGTTCAGCGAGTCGGTGACCAACTTCACCATCTCGACGCTCATTGCAGCGTTGGCACCTTTGGCCAAACCGAAATGACCAAATGCGTCCTTGTCGAACGACGATAAAACATCGCCGGTCGGCAACCCACCGACATCGGACAACCCCGTCACCTTGTTTTGCGTGGCAGCAGGATCGATCATTTTGCCGCTCAGGAAACACCGCATCTGCTGACCAGATGATTTTGCTTTCGCTTTTGACTTCGACTTGGCGGAGTCGTCGGACAATGAGGCCCGATAAGTTCGCCACCAATCGTGCCATTGGCCTTCATCGACGATGATTGTTGGGCGGACACCGTCCATGACCGCCAGGGTACACGAATCGGTCGGTTTGGCCTTGAGTTGCTGTAGAACGGCACGGATTTTCATCAACGACTCCTCGTCATCGAGCGTCGTGGCGATCTGGCCCAAGCTTGGAAGACACTCGGACGCCGAACGAAGCAAGCCCACGAAACTGGCGTGATCGTTGATGTTTTTTTGCGTGGGGTCATCCTTGGTTAGCAAGGCTGTCGTTTCGATACTATCGACGAGAAAGTGGCGTGACTTTGACGACACCATTTCGCCCTGGCTTAAATCCGGACATCGATGGAACTCACGCCCTTTCGTTTTCCCTTCTTTGAAATCAACGACCTCCATAAACTGGCCTTCATTGTCGAAGACCAACAACCAGCGGACCGATTTGGGTGTGAACCCTGGCTCACTGTGGATGCCCTCGTTGCGGGCATAGGTGACAAGTTCATGCAACATTCGATGGCTCAGCCAACCTCCACATTTGAAATGTTTGCCCGGAGCACGTCGGGGCTGTCGATCGATGGAACGTTCAGCACACCGCTTTCGATTCGTGCGGCGAACATTGAGATCGAGGGTTTGACGCTCTTCCAATTTTTTACAAATGCGGTGTGATTGTCAGCCGTCAGGTCAAAGACGTCGTACAGCATGAATCCCAAGTCCTGGGAATAGGCACACGGTTCCGGTTCGGCATCGAGATTTTCGATTAAGCGAAAGAAACTGACAAATTCACGGCATCCCAGGTATGGCTGTTGAAAGCACTTACCTTGCCCGGCACGGCGAACAAACTGACGATCAAAAGAGTTCTGTGCCGAGCCGGTTTTGCGTTTGGGCACAATGCGAGCATGCAAACGGTATCGTGGCTGACGCAATGCCATCGTTTGCCGCTGCGTTCGGCCTTTCTGGTCACTCCCGGTCAAGGCTTTGTCCGCGTCCGCGAGTAAAGGCTCGGGGAGTTGATCGCCTTTCATCCACTTCTTCACCATCGTTTCGCTGATCTTGTCTTTGACCTCATTGCGACGCAGCGCGATGTAGGACGGCGAGGTAAGCAGTTCGATGCGCATGACTTGCCAGTAAAACTCAGGCTTGAAATAAATCGCTTCGAACACGCCCCGCGCCGCACTCGGGGTTGGGCACGGGTACGAGTACCGCTCGACGGCCAATTCGGGACGAGAAAAACATGCGTAATCGCCCCACACTTCGAGGATGTGCGGTTCGGAATTGTCAGCTACCAAGGTGGAGGCTCCTGAGAAAATCGGACGTGAAGATGCCGTCGGAAGTTGTGCGCCGGTTCACGCTGGCACGACCGTGAGCGGTGTTGTTGATAGTGCGGAATCACAAAATAAATTATCGCTGGTGCGTATCTGGGAGCTGGACATTATAACGCGATCGAGTACAATACTGCAACTGTTTCGCGAATTTCTTTTTTTTCGAGGATTGAAACTCGCGTGGATTGAAACCAGCTTCCGGATACGCACGTGATTACCTGGGTAACGGTTCGTGAGAACGGCTGTTTTCCAGGAATCGCTGTTTGTCACATCACCCAGTTGGTTTCGGCGAGCCGCATTCCGATCAACTCGTCGTAGCAATCACTGTCGGCTGGGTACCACCACTCGATCTGCGAAGTCGCTACGGACGAGTCGTGGCTGGCACTGGATGACTCTTTGATACCACTTCCAAAATGAATGGGGAGCAAACGGGAGAAAATTTCGTCGTTGTCTCGGGGGCGGTAGATAGCGACCGCGTGAGGTGCGGCCAGTCGTTGCCAACGTCGGATTTGTTTCGGCGTCATCCCGCCATTTTCAGCAGCCGATTCAGTTGCGTCGTCAATTAACCGCAACGATGTTTCGAGGTCATAAGGCAACACAATCTGAATCATGTTTTGATCGATCAAACGGTATTGCTTATCGGTCTCGGCAAAATCGCCAGCCTGAATTGCCTGCAGCAGTTCGGCTTCATCGTCTTGCTGCTGTCGATCACGCCCGTTGAGGGTATAGAGCATTTCAAAATACTCTTGCATTCGTTTTGGATCATTGATGATTTCCGGTGGAGCATCGGAATCAGCGTTGATCGTTTTGAGAAACAGTCGTGTCGCCGACACAGCGGCATCATACCCAGGCGGGTACGGTCGACGTTGTCGGCCCTCCTCGTCGGGATCGTCCAACGCAAAGACCGTCAGGTCGCAAATCGGTCGTCGCCCGTTGCGATTGCAACGACCTGCGGCTTGGGCGATCGCTTCGAGCGGTGCGAGTGCGCGCATTACGACGGGGAAATCGAGATCCACACCTGCTTCCACGCACTGAGTCGCAATCAAGCGGATGGGTTTCTTGGCGATGAGTCGATCGCGGACTTGGCGCAGCACTTTGGTTCGATGCAATAGTGTCATATTCGTCGAAAGATGTAGCACGTCATCGCTCCGCTCAGCGAGCATAAGAGCCAACTCAGTTGCATGTCGTTTTAGATTGACAATACACAGAACCTGATCATGTTGATCCAAGCGATCGGCCATCTCATTAATCTTCAGACGATGCTCTTGTTCCCACTGAACACGAACCCGTCGCGCGGCGATCTCGAACATCTCGGACTGGGCATCGTTGATCTCCAATGGTTGCCACTTCGGTGGAATTCCGCGAAACACTTTTGAATCAACGATCCGCGAGACGCGACTAGACAATGACTCAAAGGCGGGTTGGGTCGCGGTCGCAAACAGGATGCTCGTGCGATAGGGACCCGCAGGGTCGCACAGTCGAGATAGAGTTGCGAGCGTGGCCACGGCCAGTTTCGGCGGCAGTGTTTGGACTTCATCAAACAAAATCACAGAGCCAGCCAAGCGATGCAGTTTACGACACGACGATGGCTTGTGAGCATGCAGCGATTCGAGCAATTGCACATTCGTGGTCAAAACAACCGGCGCATCCCAGTTTTGAGACATCAAACGCCGTCGAATTTCGCCCACGGTACTGACATCTTGATCATTCATCTCCACTTCACGCCCCGCCGCCGAGTGAGCCTCGAGCAAGAAGTCTTCTCCAAACTGAGAAGCGGGGAAAATCTCGCGATAAATCAAGGCGGTTTGATCGATGATGTTCAAAAACGGCATGACCAGAACGATTCTTCGTGCCTGATGCGTTTGTGCGTGATGTAATGCGAATCGCAACATCGCGAGCGTCTTTCCGAATCCGGTTGGCGCACAGAGGGTAAACGCCCCCATTGCTTGTTGTGTGCCCACGGCCTGACATCGCTGCGATAGCTTCTCCCGGAGGATATCGATCATTGAGCGAGATCCCGAATCAAATCTCGCCATGTAGTTGTCAAACGCCTCAATCATCGCATCAATACATAGCGGCAAACCTTCTGCTCGCGGTCGGCGCGGCGTCCGAGCGTCGCCTTCAAAGTGTGCTTCTGTTTCGACGAAGTCGGCGTCCACCAGTGTCGAGAAGAGCATTCGAGTATCGAGCATATCGGCGGCTTGCGCGTGGCGAGGGACCAAACCATCGATGGTCAGCTTCGGCATCTCGAAACCGTCCGCGAGAAATCGTTTCATCGCTAGCTGATGCTCGTGGACCGACGACGTCGTGAATCGCTCAGGGTTCGCTGATAGGATTGCTCCCAACCGGTTGCTCAAACTTTTGCATCCATCCAACGCAGGCAGTCCCAGATGGTGCCCGAGAATTGCCAGAGCGGGCAAGACGGACGACGGCTTCTGTTGCCCGAGCAAAGCCCAGGCCCCGAGGGTCCAGTGATCACGTGAAGGTTCACGCCGATCCGTCAGCCGTTTTTGAAACTGCGATGAATACTTGCCGAGATCATGAAGCAGAGCCGCCACACCGGCCTGTTCCTGGGCATGAAACGCAGACGCATAGAGTCTTGCTCGTTTAGTAACCGCGTCGACGTGCTCAAATACTGTTTCATAGCGTTGATCGCGATTCGGGCCGTTCCCGCTGTGGGCGTGATAGATATCGCTCATTCAATCCTCAATTATGTGACAATGGAAGATCCAATTGCGGGAGTTGTTGGCGATGCACTCAATTTCGGTTGCCTGCGTCGTCTCGACGAGGACGCCAGAGAGTAAATTTCCTGGCGGGATATGACTTCTAGCACTTTGCTGCGACGACCCCACATAGGAATTACACCATTACCATTGTTGGCGGAGAAATCTTTGCGCCTTTGCAGCTTGGCTCGCAAACCAGAAGCTGTGTGAAGCTGGCTCGCAAAGCCGCTAAGAAAACTAAAGACGAGCGAAACGAATCCGATGCCCCAGCGACGCAGACCACGACCAGGAAATACGTGATTTTCTTCCCAAATACTTGTGCCAAGAAAAAACACCCCCAAAAACACGGGGTTTTTGAGGGTGTTTTTCGAAAAGCGGAGAACACGGGACTCGAACCCGCAACTCCTTACGGAGCAATTGATTTCGAATCAACCTGCTTGCCAATTCGCTTATCCTCCTGATGCCGAAACCTTTTCCGGTTTCCGACTGTCGCCCATTTTGACGTTCTGGCGGGGATCGTCAAGCCGGGTGACTACTCGGAAAACACGGTTCTGCGGACTTCCTCTTCGAGTGACTTTTGGCCGGCTTTGACTTCCTTGAACGTCTGGGCATCGAGACTGTAGGTGACCGTGTCGGTGATCGCATCGACGTGGGCGTTTCTCGTGTGGCCGGTTAACAGCGCCGTCTCGCCGAAGAAATCGCCTTCTTGGAGCCGAGCGACTTCGTGAAATTCAGACTGGTCGCGATCCGCGGACTCACGCGGTTGGCTGACGAGGACTTCACCTTCGCGGATGAGGTAAAATCGGTCTCCGACGTCGCCGTAGGTGACGATTCGGTCGCCCGGCGAATGTTCTTCACGCTTCATCTTGCGGGCGATCGTGGTTAACGTGCTGACCGAAATGAGCGAGAACACTTCGCAGCCTTTGAGCATCTTACCGAGCAGTGCGGCCTCGTCGAGGTTCGTGTCTTGGGCGATATTTCCGAAATCCATCTTCACGATCCGGTCGGCCACGTCGAGGATGCGGTTGTCATGGGTGACGATGACGATGGCGGTGCCGCGTTGGTGAGCCTCTCGCTGGAACAATTCGACGACTTGCCGAACGGAGTCTTTGTCGAGCGCCGCGGTGGGTTCGTCGGCCAGCACGATTTCGGGTTGATGAACGAGTCCCCTGGCGACGGCCACTCGCTGTTTCTGACCTCCCGAGAGACTTTTGGGTTTGTAATGGATTCGCTCGCCCAGTCCCACCGCGGTGAGCATCTCGGTGCAGCGCCGGTTCTGTTCGCTACGTGACCCTCCCGAGGACTGCAACTCCAACGCCATCCGTACGTTTTGCAGCGCCGTGAGCGACCCGAACAAATTGTGGGCTTGGAAGATGAAGCCGAGTCGTTTGCGAATCGCGTTGATCTCGCCCGCCCGCGCGTCGCGGAGCGGATGGCCGAGAATATGAATTTCGCCTTGCTGGATCTGGCGGATCGTACCGATCAGCGTCAGCAGCGTGGTTTTCCCCGACCCGCTCTGGCCGGTCATGATCACAATTTCGCCGGGCTGGACCTGTAGATTATTGTCATAGAGCACCTGCTTTCGCGCATCACCGGTCCCGAAATGGTGATTGATGCCGCAGACATCGACCAATGCCGAGCCGTCGAAACTGCGATCGGCCTCAACACCCTTGGACTTGAATCGTCGGAATAGCTTGCCGGTCGCAGAGACGCTCGCCGCTGTCTCGTTGACGTCTCCATTGGTTTGGGCGTTTTCGTGGTTCACGCTTACTTTCGCGCAGTAAGAAGATTAAAACGTCGGTACACTTTGACCGCTCCGGTTGGCAGGTGATCGCTCGACGTCTAAGTCTGCCCATTCTACGGCCTGACCGGGAATGACTCCATCGGGAGCGGTTAGGCGAGCGAAGTAGACGAGCTCTCTCTGAGAAACGCGTCCGAGTCTTGGCGAGAGCGTCCGAGTCTCGGAGAGACTCGGCTACTCACAGCGGGTATATTTTCGCGGTACCATCCGATTTCTTCCTCATTCACGAATATTCGATGCGGTTTCGCCTCCTCCACGCTTCACTGTCGACCCGTTCGTTACGGACGCGGAGACTCCGAGCGGGCGTGTTCGCCAGCGTTGTCGGCGCGATGGCGATCATCGGTTGCGATAGCGGGATCTCCAGTTATTTTCCTGGCGGCACGTCGCACGAGCGAGCCGGTGCGAACGGGGACGGTCCAGCCATGACCTTTGTCGGCGCCCAAGGCCAGCTCGCACCGCAGGATGGTGTGTTGGCGGTGATGGCACCACCGGGGGACCGCGTGGCAAAAATTGCCGTGACGGAGGGAGATATGGTTTCCGCGGGCGATTTGTTGGTCGAACTGGATAGTTTGCGGGCCAAGCGAATTGAACTCGCTATTGCTGAGACGAGGCTCGACGAGGGCCGTGCCCAATTCCAAGCCGAACAGGCGTCGGGCACCGCCCGCTTGCAGGTCGCTCAGGCCAAACTGAAACAGGCCCAAACGCAGGTTCGGCAGTCGCGAGAGAAATTGAAGATCGCCGAGAGCCAGGGTGGCAGCCTCGATTTGCTCCGGCGGGCCGCCGAGCTCGGCCAACGCAAACTCGACCAATTGCGGTCGGCATCGAACGATCCCAAAACGGCACGGTTGGTGTCCGAAAACAAGCTTGATGAAGAATCGCTGAGAATTAGTGAAACCCGGTCCAGGTATGAAGCCGCGAAGGTCGACGCCCAGGACGCGATTGAAACGGCGGAATTGTCGGTGGCCGCTGCGGAGCAGGAGATCGTGGCAGCAGAAAAAGCCATGCTTGCTGCGAAGGCTTCCGGATCGCTAGCGTCGCTCGAAAAACAGATTGAATTGTTGCGACTCAACGTCACGACGGCGCAATTGGTCAGCCCCACGGCGGGCCGCATTTTGTCGATTGATACCATGCCCGGCCAAGCCACCACGACGGCGCCGCTGATGCGTTTGGCCGACACCAGCAAGATGGTCTGCGTCGCCGAAATCAACGTCGCCGATCTGGGCCGCGTCGAGCCTGGGCAGTCCGCGGAAATCGAAAGCCCCGGTCTTGCGCGGACGCTGCACGGAACGCTTCGCCGGATCGAACCGATGATCGCCGCCCCGACCATGCCCAGCCCATTTCCGATGGCACCGGTCGATCGCTATACCGCCAAGGCGATCATTGATATTGCCCCGCAAGATACCCCCGTCGCGGCCGAGCGGATTGAGATGCAGGTGGAGGTTCGCATTTTTATGAGTGCGATCGATCCGGCTGGCAAGTCCGAGACGGGCACCGGTCGACCGAAGGTTGAGCGATCCGCCGGCCGCGCGCGGTCGACATGAGCGCCGTGACGTCCCGGCAGCACGGCAGCACTTCGCCGGCCGAACTCGAACCGCTCGGCCCGGCCAACTCGCGCCGGTTCGAGTCACCGGCTCGGCGAACTCGTTTGGCGTGGCAGAATCTTGCTGACACGCCCGTCCGCACGATGGTTTCGCTCGGCGGGATCGGGTTCGCGATTGTGTTGATGTTCATGCAGCTCGGGTTCCTTGGCAGCGTGGGCGATACCGCCACAGTGGTTTACGACCGCGGGCGGTGCGATATTCTCGTTCGCTCGCCCGATTACATCAACGTCTACGATCCCGCGTCGGTGCCAGCGGAACTGTTGCAGTGGCTCGCTGGAGTTTCGCAAGTCCGTCGTGTCATTCCGCTGGATATTGGTGTCACGCAGTGGCAGAACCCCAGCGACCATTCCTTTCGCGCGATCGCCTTGATGGGGATCGACTTGGACCAACCCGCCTTCGATCTGCCCGAACTGAGTCCAACGATGCGGGCGAAGCTACGTCCCCTTGGATCGGTACTGATTGACGACGCCAGCGGTTCGGACTTCGGTCCCCAGCGAGGAGACCGTTTCTCAAAAGCTGATATCGGCGTGACGACCGACGTCGCGGGCAGCGAAGCGACGATCAAGGGAACGTTCAAGATGGGCACCGGTTTGGCCGCCAACGGGGCACTGTTATCTTCGCGTGATACCTTCCAGAAATTGACTCCCGGTGGTCACAAGGATCGCGTCTCACTGATCCTGGTTCAACTCGTCGATCCCGAACAACTCGATCTCGGATTGCGGGCCGTCCAGCGGCGCGTGCAATCGCTCGGCGGCCCCGCGGCGTACTCTGACACCATCACGCTCGAACAAGCCAAGACCAGTGAACAGCGAATGTGGTACACGCAGACCCCGATCGGCATGATCTTCGGCATTGGAGTGGCACTGGCCGTGCTGGTCGGTGGTGTGATCAGCTACATGGTGTTGGCGGCCGACGTGACCGCGCATTTGAGTGAATACGCAACGCTCAAAGCGATGGGATACGGCAACCGCTTCCTGATCAAGACGCTATTGACGCAGTCGTCGCTACTCGCCGTGCTGGCGTTCCCACCGGCCCTGGGGGTGTCCTTGGTGCTCTATTCCATCACGTCAATTGCCTCGGGAATTTCGATTGACATGACGTGGTTGCGAATCGGGCTGGTGCTGGCGTTATCGCTCGTGATGTGCAATGCCGCCGGCGTGTTCGCGCTGCGGAAACTGCTCAAAGCCGAACCCGCGAATCTATTCTGAGCTTGGACGCTTGATTCGCAAATGGGTGACGCGAGCGAGCCAACGGGCGTCAAGTTGACCACTCGTTATTTGATATTAGCACCTGTCGATTGCGGGCTGCATGGGATTGCCGACTGGGACAGTTGCTCAAAATTGCCACACCGATGCAGGCGAAGAAAATGCCCAGGCAAGGTCGTGGGGAAGTGATCGATCCACATGAGATCCAGGTATTTCATTTCAACGTGACGGCATTCAACTGAGAGCGCCCAGGGAGCGCAACGGTCTTACAACGGGCGGGTTTTTTGTAGGATCGATGCGGTTCCGCACCTTTGAGAAGTGCGAGTGCGGCATGAACCTCATCGAGCAATGGCATCGCTGCACGAGTTCAAACGCATCAGTGTCTGAGGTCATCGGTGGAAGCAGTCAAAATCACCATCAAATCCGTAGAACTCGCATAACCCCTCGCTTGCGCAATCGTTGCGATGAAGCCAGCGGCGTGACGAGGCGTTCTCCACTCTCGCGATCGATTTCGTGAGCTACATTAGGAGGTCTGGGTAAACCGCGCATGGGCGGTTGCGATGTTGGCGGCTTACCAATGGGGTTGGTCGCACCCGATGGCCCCATTTGAAAATAAATTGGCTCGTGGACTACGAAACCGAAATCGAATCGATGACGCAATTGTCGGACGTGTGGGCCCCGAGCGGCAACGGTTCTCTGGATGTCTCGACACTCGTTCACTATTGTCGTAGTCACGCGCGTGGGGAAACGGCCGGTGCGCCCGCATTCACGCACGTGGTCGGGGATCCCGGCGAACACGATCGGCTGAGTTTCGCGGAGCTCGATGGTCGCGCCCGCGCGATTGCCGCGGAGATTCAACAGCGTGGCGGCGTTGGCAAACCGGTGCTCATCGTGCTCGATCCGGGTGCGGATTATGCCGCCTCGCTATTCGGATGCCTGTATGCTCGCGCCATTGCGGTGCCGATCTATCCGCCCCAGATGCTGCGAATGCAGCACACGTTGCCGCGGCTAAGAGCGATCATCGAGAACGCCAACGCCTGCATTTTGTTGAGTGACCGGGACACGATCGGTAAATCGCTTAGTTCCCTGTGGCAGATGACCGATGCCGCATCCATCGCGGTGGATGAAATTGACGCGGCGGGCGCCGATCGGTGGGATGGCCGGATGCCCAAGCCCGATGACGTTGCCCTGCTGCAATACACGTCTGGATCGACGGGAACTCCGCGTGGCGTCGTGCTAACGCACCGGACGCTGCTCAGCAATCTAGCGGCCGTCATCGAGCATATCCATTTTGACGGTGCCCGCAGCGTGCAGTGGGTGCCGCCCTACCATGACATGGGATTGATCGGTGGGATTTTGATACCGATCTATCGTGGCGTTGAAACCGTCATCATCTCGCCAACGGATTTCGTTCGCAATCCGCTCCTGTGGCTCCGCTGCATTGATTATTACAAGGGATCGAGCAACGGTGCTCCGAACTTCGGCTATGAGCTGTGCGTGCGCCGAATTGATCATGCGGACTGCGAGGGGCTCGATTTAAGCTCGTGGAAGGTCGCCATTGCCGGTGCGGAACCAATACGTGCCACAACGCTGCGTCGCTTCGAAGAAAAATTCGCGAGATACGGCTTCGAGTCAGCCTCGTTCTGCCCGGCCTTCGGCATGGCCGAGACGACCGTGATGGCGACCGGCTCACGGTTGGGAGAACCGTACAAAACGTTTCATGTTGACGCTCAAACTTTGCAACTGGGTGAGATTCAACTGGCTTCACCTCGCTCACGACGGGCGGAGCCGTCGGTCGACGATGATCACTCACGACGGGC
>JBDNIG010000643.1:0-5245 GCA_041688415.1 Rhodopirellula sp.
CGGTAGTTTTGAAGGTGCCGCTGCGTTTCATCTGGAAGATCACTCTCGAGCGTTCCAATCAACTCCTCAACTTGCCGGAGTCGCTGAGCCAATAGATTCGCTTGCCCCGGCAGCCGCTCGAATGGGACCGAGGAGTCTTCGTCGACTAACATCGCGGTCTGGCCGCGGATGGCATTCCAGTCGCGTATCAAGGCCTCGGCGAGCCGGGTCGCTAACATTTGTGACGGCAATTGGCTGACCTGCTTGACGCGGCTCTGGGCTTGCCGCGCTGCCGCGGCAACCTCATCGACCGTGTGCTTTCGGTCGTAGTCGACAAGCGGCCCGCCGAGGTCAGCGGCAAGTTGCCAGGCCGCAATCGCTCCCCGGAGCTTCGTCAAAGTGGTCGTCGCATATCGATCCATCAGTGACACCTGATCCGTCGAAACGGAATCGGTACTGTGAAATATCTCTTCGGCGAGCGAGTTCGAGGCGGCGGGCTTGCCATCGACATCCTGTTCGAGAGCAAGTGTTCGCAGTTCACCCGAGTCCATCGGGCCGGCAATTTGCTGCCAACGTTGTTCTAACTGGCTGATTTCGTTGCCGATCCCAACATCGGGAGCATCGATGCCGCCATCAGCGATTGTGTTCGCCCGCTGCGCGGCTGTTTTCGTTCGCTCGATCAATTCCTGCAGGTCCGCAAACCACGAGTTAATGTCCTTTACCAGAGCTTGCCACGCGAATAGCGATGCATGGCGTGCGGGATCAAACTGCTCACCGGCGATGTAGACGTAACGCCAGTCCGACTCGCCGCGTTTGCCAGCTCGGTCGAGTGCGACCAAACGAGTTCTCAACAACGTTCCAGCAGCCAACGCCTCGCCGTCGGTGTCGTTATCGGCAAGATCCATCAGGTCACAATCCCATTCAATTTCTCGCAGCGTCGACGCCGGATCGAGCGGGACGACATGTTCACGGATTGGACCATCGTCGACGATGGTCTCGATCACGTATCGGTCCATCGGCAGGTCGTCCTCGAGCGTACCGGGAAATTTCAGTACCGCAGCTGGCGAGGCAATTTGACGACGCGCTATCGCCGCCGACCAAACGGCCGTGGGTGCACGATCGATCACCGGGTCGATCGCGCAGCGTGACAGCAACGGAGTACCCAGTTCGCTCTGCAGGCCGACCGCACTAACGCGATAGCTTCCCGGCGTTTGGATCGCAACGTCAAAGCGAAATCGAGTGGTGTCGTCATCGACGCTCTCCATCGGAACTGCAACCTCATTTCCGTAATCACCAAACCAAACCTGTGCGTCGCGCACGGGTTGGTCAAACGTCACGATCACTTCGGCGCGAGTTCCGACCAGTGCCTCGAGATCGCCGTGCTTGTCGGCCGACTCAGTATCGGGCAGTTTGGCGTACGCCGGGAAATGGTATGTCTTGTTAAACTCGGCAATTCGCGGGCGCGACATCGGCGTCAAAGTGTGCCAGTTCGTTTCAGCATCGCCGCCGTGTATTCGGTAGTGCACGACGCTGCGGTCGATTTGCAGATTGACGGCGTAGGATTCGGCGGTGTCCGGTTGTGGGCTGCTGTCGTCGTTGGATTTCTCAGCGGAATGGTCGCCTACGGATATCAGCTCACGCGGCGACATTAGCAAATTTCCTGCCCGTCCATCCTCATTTCGCCACTGCAGGTGCACGTCACCGCCTCGTAGCTTTTTCACGACCGCCACAACGGCGATGAGGTCACCTTGGGCAACGAGTTTGGATGCGGGCTGCGGGGCCGTGATTTCGAGCTGCGTGAATGATGCTCGTTCAATGGGTGCGATGGGGACGAACACGCGCGCAAGCCGACGAGGAAACTGCAACGAAGGAAGCAGGCTTAACAAACCGATGAGTGCAACTGCACCGATCGCGGCGAACAGCGTCGCTCGGATCAATCGCCACGGCAACATCCGGCGAATATCGACCGATGAAAGTTGACCGGCGACGCCGGATTGCAGCGACGAACGGAATTCGACGGAACCGCCTGCGCGGCGCGGATCTTCGAGTTCCACCGCCGAGAGCAATCGCTGCCGCAGCGGAGGCGTCGCCGCTTCCATGCTCCGCGCGATCGCCGTCCAATCACGTTGGCGTGATTGACGCACCCCGCACAACCACGCCGCCGTGAGCGCCGCAACGTCCACGAGCAGGGTTCCGATCGAACGTAGCGGCGTCGACAGTGACCAGAAGTAATCGATGATCACGAGCAGGATCATGCCGGCAATCAAACACGCGATCCCGATCGCCATCCCACGGCAAAACTGCAACCGACTGCGGCGACGGGCAAAACGCTCGATCGCGGAACGCGTCGGCGGCAAAAGCTCACTCGTTGCCGGCGGTTCCGATGCCGCGTTTTTGTCATCTATTTTACCCGGCGGCGTCAACAACATGCTACCCGCACTCGATCTCGATGAATCCGCTGAACTCATAGTAAACCCACTTTCTTTCGAAACCACCACTCCACCGCCAGTAGCGTCACGATGATGGCGAAGATCCACCAGGTCTGCCACAGCAGCGTGTCGGACTCAATGATGCGTCCACTCGAAAGCGATTCGAGCGACGCGAGGATCTCGTCCGCCGCGGACTCGTGTACCGAGACCCCGTCGCCCGCCGTCGCGATTCGCTCCAGCGCAGCTTGATCGACGGACACGCGATCAAGTTCGGTCGAGCGCGGCGGCACGACCCAAATTGGTGTCGTTGCTTTCAGCGCCGCCGCGTCGAAACCGCTCGCCCGAACCCGCACATGGTATTCACCCGCCGGCAGCGGGCTGGTTTCACCGAGATACGTTCTGCGGTCGGCATCCTCCAAACGCAGCGGTACCGTTGCCATCGGTTGGCCGTCACGTAGCAGCACCGCATCCACGGTCGACGCTGGTTCATCGTCACGCCGGTTGTCATTCAACAACCGCACTCGAATCGTTGCGGTTTGACCCACACGATAATCAATTTTGTCGGTCCCAATCGCAACGAACGCGTCGCGGGCGGCGTATGGCGGTTGCATTGCAGCGGTCATCAGTTGAGTCCAAAATCGACCCTGCAATTGACTTTCGACCCGATACCGCCATCGCCAAGTTTGACCGGACGCGAGATAGAAAACACGGCCCGCTCCGAACGTTCGGGTGACCAACCAAGGGCTCCGTTGTCCCTGATTGTCGATCGCTTCGGCCCACACCTCCGCATCGGCTTGGGACGTGACTGCCTCAACCGACGTCGGTGCGGGCAGGTGCGACCAAATTTCATGGCCTCCGCTCGATGAGTGACTTGTATCAACGTCCAATAGCATCACCGGATGGGATCGACCCGCCGCGGTCGGTTCGATCTCGCGGATATTACTGATCGATTCCTTGCCGGAATCAAAACGAACAGGAATCAGTCCCGCCATCGCGTTCTGCTGAGCGAGTTCCGCGATGCGTCGATAGCGACCATCGACGACGATCAGCCCACCGCCACTGGCGACAAATTCGGATAGGTGCTCGGCATTTTGGTCGGTCCACTGATCTGGCGGGATTTCGCCGAGGATGACCGCGTCATAGCGCGCCCAAGCACGTGCCGACTCAGGCAACTCGCCGGGTTCGTCACCGCGGCGGACGCGCCGCATGTCCGTGCCACGTCCAAACAAGACCGTATCGACCTCCCACGCGGGATCGCGCGAGAATAGATTGCGCAAATAGCGAGTTTCCCAACGCGATGAGCCATCGAGAATCAACAACCGTCGGTCGCGACTCGCCGCGGCAACTCGAAAGTCCAGGGAGTCGTTCCCTGTTCTCCCGTCCGCAGACGCCGTCGCGGTGGACGGGCTCTCTCCATTCTGGATTGCCTGTTCAGACTCACCTACGAGCGACACATGGGCTGTCAATGACAACGCCACCGTGTTCCGATTGACACCGCGCACATCGGCTTGGTTCGCCTGCTGCATCAGCGGTTCGACCGGAAAATCAAAATCGATCGGCGAATTTCCATCACTCGAGACCATCAACGTGTCCGACCAGACCACCTGCTCACCGCTTCGGATGTCGACCCGTACGCTTTGGCCACCGTATCCGAAATGCTTGACCCACACCCGACCCGCCAAACGTCCGTCATCGGCAACCCGCTGCGGTGCATCAACATCCATGACCCCGATGTCAGCCGGTTCGTCCACACTTCCGATGGCGATCGTGTGGACCTTCCAACCGACATCGGCCAGCCTCGCAGCCACTTCGCCCGCATCGGCCCGGCCCACCGAGTCACGCCCATCGGAAAACAACACGGCCGCCCGTGATGCTCCTTCTTCGGTGCCATCACTCCCAATGCTCGCCCGGCCACGTTCGGCCAACATCTGTAGCGGCGAACTCAAGTCCGTGCCGACGCCATCGGCATGTTCCAACAACGCCCTCGTTTGGCTGTCCATCTGCCGGGACGGATCCGGCCGATCGCCCGCACCCAACTCCGGTGCTTCGTCGGCTGACGATGAACTCCACGCCAGTCGCGCGATGTCATCGAATACGACAACGTCCATCAGGTGCGTATCACGCAGTTGCTCGATCCATCCGTCGTTTCCCGGTTGCCCGAACAATAGATCCGTTGCCCGCCGCAGCCGATTGGGAGA
Source organism: Rhodopirellula sp. (assembly GCA_041688415.1). Taxonomy (GTDB): domain Bacteria; phylum Planctomycetota; class Planctomycetia; order Pirellulales; family Pirellulaceae; genus Rhodopirellula. Next base: position 4,607 of record JBDNIG010000643.1, read on the forward strand.
AGACTCGGGTTGAGAATCTCGTTCGGCCATGCTTCGCGAGCGATCGACCGCCCACACAATTCGGGCCGGATTGCCGACCACTTGCCGGTGATGCCAAACGGGCCCCGCCAACAAAAAGCACGCCAGCACCACGGCGGTACCACGCATCGCCGGCAGCAACCACGACCAGGGGGCATTGAGTCTCGCAGTCTCACGCAGATAGAGCACCATCACGATCAAACCGGCCGCCAATGCAGCAACGCAGATCAACCACGCTGGTAGATCGGTTAAAAATCGCAGGTTCGCAAACACGTCGCTCATGCCGCTGTCCTGGAATGAGGCGGTGCGAAACGATTCGCCGATCGGATGACCCCAAGCTGCTGCCACAGAACTTCGCTGATCATCACGATGAGCAGCGCCCACAACAGCGGTCGCCAGATCTCCACGCCGAACCGATTTCGCTGGGTCGCCGCAACGAGACTCTCCGCGTCGGTATAGCGGTCCGCCCCGAGTCGCTTGCTACACTCTGCCAACAACTCCGGTGCAACGCCGCGCAAAGTCGACTCCTCGGCTGGAACCTCAACCACCCGCACCCGTGGCGTAGGCTTCGAGCCTGCGATTTTTCCTGACACGGGCTTCGAGCCTGCGTTCTGAGCAGAC
>JBDNIG010000095.1:0-4831 GCA_041688415.1 Rhodopirellula sp.
GGTGGACACGTACGAGCATGGGCGGAGCGTCTTGCTCCGCTCGCTCGTCCTGAGTTCCATCTGTATGACCATGAACTTCCCCCGGAAACGGAACTTCGACAACAAGCTGCCGAGGCCGTCAATCAGCGTTCGCGATGCCAGGCTGTGCTCACCAAAAAACGGTGCTTAGAAAACTACCTGCATCCGGACGCCATCTCCGCGGCGGGCGGCATTCGCATCCAGTTCGACGACTTTGATTGTGTCGCTGAACTGACGGCTCGCGAACTGTATCGCCAGCGTCCTGGTGAAATTGCCTGGCAGTTGCAAGCCCGGCGTTCGCAAAGCCGTATGGCGAACCGCGCGAAACGATGGCTCAACACGAAGGCGGTTGAACAGATGACGCCCTCGCTGCTTGCCAAGCAAGATCGCGACGGAGAAATCACTTCTTGGATGCAGGCAATGAAAGATTTGCTGGCGTCCTGACTCTTTTACGAACAAGAGGTAACACTATGAAACTATCCGATCGCTTGGTTGAACTGGTGCGAGCCTGTTTCACCGGCATCTGGATCGAATCCCACGAGCACGACGATGCGTTGCTCGAAATCTCGCAGCTCTGTCATGAGCAACAATGGCGGTTTGCCACCTGGGACATCGACCAGGGATTGCGTGTGCGCGGCGGTACTGGCGTCGACGATGGCGGCGCGGCGGACCCACTGGCTGCGATTCGGGCGGTGAAATCGCTCGGGTCGGATGACTCGGCGTCGTTGATCGTGCTGACCAACTTCCATCGCTTCTTGGGATCGACCGAAGTCATGCAGGCTCTGTCAAGACAAATCGTTGACGGAAAGGCCAGCCGGACGATCTATATCATCCTGTCGCCGCTCGTGCAAATCCCTGTCGAGCTTGAAAAGCTGTTTATCGTCATCGACCATCCGTTGCCGACGCGTGAACAACTCAAAGAGATCGCCCAGGGCATCGCCACTGAAGAAGGTGAACTTCCCGGCGCCGAACGACTTGAAACCGTGCTCGATGCGGCCATGGGACTGACTCGATTGGAGGCCGAGAATGCCTTTGGATTGAGTCTGGTTCGTGATTCCGTGATCCAGCCGGAATCGGTTTGGGAACTGAAGGCGAGCATGCTCAAAAAGTCCGGTCTCCTTCAACTCTACAAGAGCAGCGACGACTTCACATCGCTCGGTGGGCTGGACAGTTTGAAGGCGTTCTGCAAACGGTCGTTGCTTCAGCATGGGCGCGACAACCCGTTGAAACGCGCTCGCGGCGTGCTGTTGTTGGGTGTTCCAGGAACTGGCAAGTCGGCATTCGCCAAAGCACTTGGGAAAGAGACCGGACGCCCCACCTTGATCCTCGATATTGGGGCATTGATGGGCAGTCTTGTGGGCCAAACGGAGCAGAATGTTCGGCGCGCGTTGCAAATCGCCGACGCCATGGCTCCATGCATTCTGTTCATCGACGAGATCGAGAAGGCTCTGAGCGGGGCGGCGGGTTCAGGTCAAAATGATTCGGGTGTGTCGTCTCGCATGCTGGGCACGTTGCTCAGCTGGATGAACGACCACACATCGAACGTCTACCTGATCGCGACCTGCAACGATATCACGCGGATGCCCCCGGAGCTTTCTCGTGCCGAGCGGTTTGACGGAATCGTGTTCCTCGATTTGCCGGGGCGTGACCAGAAGGACCGAATCTGGAACCAATACACCGCCATGTTCGGGCTTGAAACGGAGCAAAAGCGACCGGCCGATGAGAAATGGACCGGCGCGGAAATTCGTGCTTGTTGCCGGTTATCTGCGTTGCTCGACATTCCGCTCTCACAAGCCGGACTGAACGTTGTTCCCGTGGCAGTCACGGCAACCGAATCGGTCGACCGTTTGCGTCAATGGGCGAGCGGGCGATGCTTGGATGCGGAGAAGTCCGGGATCTATCAGCACGATGCCAAGCCTCCATCACGACGACGGGTATCACGTTCCAGCCCTTCTCAGAATTGAGTCGCTGGGACGCGCTCACTGAAAACCAACTCTAACCAAGGAGAATCCATGAGCACCATGCTCGAAGATCCTGTAACTCAGAATCAGTCATCACATGGCACGCGGCTGCAAGCCGAAACGACCGCCGTGCGATTGCACATCCGCTGGCCGGGCACTCGCAAGAGTCTCAGTCGCGACCAGAAACAACAAGCGGCCGGCGCATTCGACGCCGATAGTCGAACACTCTCTGCCGCGAAACGTCTCTTCGACACATCGCATCCGTCATTCCGCGCCGTCTCGGCGATCAAAACGAAGGCGGGTGCGTTGTGGAAGGGAATGACGCTGCCATACATCGAGCCAGGTGTGCGGTTGTTGCGTCGCGGTGACGTTTCGGAATTCGACGATCGCATGATTGTCATCCAAGCGGATCTGGGCGAAGCCGTTGAGGAACTCGACCGCTGTTTCGCGGAACTCGTCGATCAAGCCCAAACGCAACTCGGAAACTTGTTCGATCCAGCGGATTATCCCGCCTCCGTGGCAGATCTGTTTGCGATTACTTGGGATTTCCCATCCGTCACACCGCCCGCATACCTGCGAACGGTGAATCCTGAGCTGTACGAACAGGAGTGCCAGCGTGTGCAGGCGAAATTCGCAGAAGCGGTCGAACTGGCTGAGCAAACCTTCGCCGAGGAACTGTCGCAGTTGGTCGGTCATTTGGCCGAGCGATTGTCGGGTTCGGTGGACGGCAAACCCAAAGTCTTTCGCGATTCTGCGATCTCGAATCTGAACGAGTTCTTCGAGCGATTCCAGCATCTCAGCATTGGCAGCAGCGAGGATCTCGACCAACTGGTTGAGAATGCTCGGCAAATCATCAGCGGCGTCGACCCGCGAGACTTACGCGATCGCTCGTCGATGCGCGATCGAATGGCTCGCTCGTTGACGGACGTCGAAACGAGTCTCGATGAACTCATGACGGATCGCCCGCGCCGAAACATTATTCGGGGCCCGCGGTGAGTGCCATTGAACTGGTCGTGAAGACAAGCGGGGAGACTCGAATGGTCTTCGACGACCGCGTTGATCTTCGCTCGGTGGGTTGCATCTCAATCCGCCGCGGCTCGCATGTTGAGCCAACATCGATTGGTCAATGGACCGCCGATCTCTCTCCCGTCGCCGGTCCGACACTCGGACCGTTCGACAAACGCAGCGAAGCCCTGGCGGCGGAAGTCGCTTGGCTTCATAGGAACTGGCTCATTCGGTCCACCGGATAGCCGTTCTTTCAAACCTCTCTTTACCGAAGCCCCGTTCGTCTGACGCAAGTCAGGTGAACGGGGCTTTTTTCGTTTCCCCCCTTCCGAAAGGAATTTCACCATGAACCAGAACGACCTTAATCGTGCCGTGGCAGCCGCCACTGGCGAGACCATCTCCGCAGTCAAACGACTCGGCTTCATGATCGCTAACCCTAGTGACCCGATTGACGACCCGACCGATCCCGTGCACGGCGGTCGAACCATCGACTGGGACGACTTCGAGTTCCTGCAAGATGAGCCCGATGAAAGTAGCTTCGTTTTGGAAGCCGCAATCGGCTGATGCGATGAAGCCTCATCGCAATCAGCCCTCTCTCCTCGTAGCGAAACGCCGCCGCTTTCCAGTTCGTGGACAGCGGCGGCTTCGCTTTCCCAAACGCAAAACGTTTACCCGACACTCCAAACCAAAGAGTACCAAGCATGAAAGTTCTTCTCATTTCCAATGACGCCGGTGGATACGCCCATCACGTCGAAGCCCCCGACAACACGACCGTTCAGCAAATGTTCGAGCGGCATGTCGGCGCATTTCACGCCGACAGCTACCTCATCCGCGTCAATCGTCAACCCGCCGCGGCGGATCAAGTGCTGCGAGACGGTGACCGGGTCTCGTTCACACCGCAGAAAATCGAAGGCGCTGCCTGATCTCCGTTTTCATTCGCCCTAACTGAGTGATTCCACCGAGGAATGCAATGAAAAACGAAATTAAGCAAGACTATCGAGCGGCCGTTGAAATTCTGCAGTCCCTGCACGATATGCGTGACGCAACATCGATGTCGCATTTCGATGACTCGATCGAGCAATGCAAACGTTGGCAGCGACGACTCGAAACGGCGACTCAGCGAAATTGGCCAACCGCCGCACGAGATGCTCGTGACCGACTCCATGGGGCGCTCGACATACTTCGGATGCGAGCGACTCACTCCATCGACGACCTAAAGCGGCAATCTCGATCTCACATCGAACCTACCGCAACGCTGATCTTTCAAGAGATTCAAGCGCTGCGTGGTGAGTTCGACTCGGTCGCGATTAACCGCTCGAACCAGCGACTGACGGTGACGACGTCGAGCGTTGTCCTCGAAAGAGTCCTGCTAGGTAGCTTCGAGATTCGCTTGAACTGGAAGTATATCAAAGAATCTTCGTCGTTCGATGTGATCGCGGTCGAGCCCAACGAGCCGGCCAGTGGCGAGAGTGTGACGCATCCTCACGTGCAAAGCGATTCGCTATGCGAGGGTGAAGGTTCTGACGCGATTCGTCGCGCCCTGGATGAAGGTCGTCTGCACGATTTCTTCTGCATCGTCGATCACATTCTACGGACTTACAACCCGGATTCTGCCTACGTGCAGCTGGATGATTGGAATGGAGTCAACTGCCGATCCTGTGGCGACACCGTTGATTCCGACCAAGCCCTTTCTTGTTCCAACTGCGAAACCGAATTGTGCATGGAATGCAGCACGTGCTGCGATTCTTGCTGCGAACGGTACTGCGAAGAATGCACGTCGTCCTGCGAAAGCTGCGGCAACGATACGTGCAAAATGTGCCTGAAGTCGTGCGACGACTGCGGCGAAA
>JBDNIG010000644.1:0-5787 GCA_041688415.1 Rhodopirellula sp.
GATTGGGGCTATGCGCATGAGACAGTTTGTCACAGCACAGGTGAATACGCTCGCGATGATGACGGCGACGGATTCCACGAGATCCACGTCAACACGATGGAAGGAGTCTGGTCACTTCTTCGCAGTTGGCTTCGTCCACACCGAGGCATTTCACAGGAGAAATTGCCGTTGTATCTGGCGTTCTTTGAATTCGTTCACAACGCTCGCAAACGCGGCACGGCGCTTTTTGAAACACTCGTCAAAACGCTACTCAAACCATCAACCCGGAACCGGGGATGAGCCAACGGATTGACGCCATCCCGTTTACGACTAACGCGTCTCGGAGTGCTTGATAATTGCCTTGCCGATCGCCTTGCCAATTGGCGGTGGCACCGCATTGCCAACTTGCCGTGCTTTTGCCCACAGATTGCCGTGAAAACGAAAGCTTCGAGGGAACCCTTGTAAGATTGCTGCCTCGTGAACAGTCAGTGCCCTATCGAACTCTGGATGCCCAAATCTACCGTTGGAAAACGAAATGCACTTAGTAGTGATCGTTGGAGCTAATGCGTCCCAGTTCATTCGGGAGTAGCTGTCACAAAACGCATCTCCGGCTGACCTGCTACTTTCACCTGCCTTCAGCGACCGGATTCTTTCCAGATTGACAGGAGCCAGTGCTAGTCCATAATGATCCGCGTTGTATCCAAAATCTTTTGGAAGATGGCCGATCGCCTGTCGCACCGATACTTGCCTGCTTTTTCCTTGGGGAAGCTGAACCTCACCATGTTTTGATGCAACGACGATCATTCTCTTCCGCTTTTGAGGGACACCGAATGCGTTCGATTCAAGCACCTCAAAAGTGACTTCGTATCCAGCCTTTGCAAACGAATTGATCAGGAAATTCCAAGACTTGCGTTTCCTCAAAATCGCAGGTACGTTCTCAAAGACCGCATAGTCGGGTGATGCTGCGTGAAAAGCTCGCATGTAGGCGCGAATTCCAGCTGGATTGTCACTTGAATTGCGATTCAGTTGACTAAATAGCTGACAAGGTGGTCCACCTGCCAGAATTAACAACTTGGATGCCCGCCTGACGGATTTAAGGACACAGAGGTTGATCTGTCCGATGTCCGCCTGAAACAACTCCGTTTCCGGGTGGTTCCGGCGGTAAGTCTCCTGACAATCGAAATCTTTGTCGATTGCAATTTGGATATTGATTCCAGCTTGCCGAAGCCCCAATGAAAAGCCACCAGCGCCACAGAACAAGTCGATACAATCAAACATTGTCATCAGCCACCGTGATAAGTAGATCCCTAATGGCGATGTAATTCTGCCTCTTTTCGTTGCAAAAATGCTTGATGAAGAGGTCTTGGTGTCCAAGGATTTCATTCGACGATGGTGCTGAAGCGATTGACCGTAGTGCTCGTGTCAAAGATTCAAAGCGACTCTTATAGTCCTGCGAGTCGTAGTCGATGCTGGCTTCACTGTCGATGGCTGAAAGTAGCTTCTCCGCAGTCTGCGTGCTCCAAATCGCCGCCTCAGGACAAATCGCTGGTAACGCATGAAACCGGCGATTCACAAAACGCATAAGTTCTATGCGGATCTGTCGTTTCTCGTCCTCGTCCATGTTCGAGTTTTGGTGAAACCGAATTTTAATACCGAGTGTTTTCTCGATCGTTGCGTCGAGATTTTTCGACTCCACGGTGATTGAAATTGCTTCGAGATCAAATGGTCCAACTGATTCGGCTTTGTCACCATCAAAGATGAAGTGAGTGTTTCGGTCTTGATCCAACATCAGAGTCGACGCGTCCTGCTTCATTCCACTGTCGCCGCCTGGACGGAATTCAAAGGAGAATCTCGCCGCAAACTGTTCACTGACTGATTCTGCGACAGCTTCAAGCAATCGTTTACAAAGGATGTCTTCAACAACGACTTGAATTTTGTTCTCAATAGGATGTCCAAGGACAAAAAATGCTTCGTCTGCCGGGACATCACTGTAAGAACACACCTCACCAGCACCATTCATAGCCAGCACATGAATAGCTTCACGAGGAAGCGGTCGAATCATGGTCGGGGAGTGCGTGGAGATGATTATTTGCAGCCGTTTTTCTTTTGCCATGCGAAGAAGAAACATCGTCAAGGCGTGCTGTGCACCCGGATGCAGTGATGTCTCAGGTTCGTCGAGCAAAAAGAGGCTACCCTTCTGAGCAGTGTGCAGTTCATGAACAAGTCGTGTTACTGCGGACTCACCACTGCCAGCAAAGGCTTCGGAGTACTCAAGATTTGCGGTTCTTAGCAGAACCGAGGTTCCCCACGATTCATAAAAGCGGTGTTGCACCAACGCTCCGTAACTGTATTGACGCCCCATGATGAGGCTCAGGTCACTAAGTTCATCTGTCGTGAGTTCAACTCGCGGCAAGTGCATTCGATTTCCCGAACTAGTGATCGTTTCACCGTCGACTAAGACTCGCTTCAACTTCTTTGAACGACTGCGTAAGTAATCCTGAACACGTGGAGGGCGTCGACGAGAGTTTGGAATGCTTGCCTGCAAATTTGTCCACCGTTTGGTGCGAGCGAGCGAGCGTAGGAAAGGAGCGTCATCTTGAGCAAAATAAAAACACCGGTCAAAAGCGTTGATTTGCGTCTTGAAGTTCAGATACTTCGCCTTCATCTGAACCACTGGATGACGATCTTTTCCTTCCATTCCGTAGGCTGCCACGGGGCGACTGGGTTCCCAGTAGTCGGGATTTCCGGCTCGGCGGATACGGGATTTCAATGCGCGTTGCACCGTTCCGCTTGCGTCACGGTAGCGATACCAAAAAGCTGCCTTTTCCGAGTGGGGAAGATTGCGACCTGGAGCATCATCACCGTCGATCGGATCGAGGGCAGTTCCGAACCACCAGTCGCCTGGACTTAAATTGCGAGGGGCTCCTGAAAGCGCCTGCAACAGCGACGTTTTGCCAGTTCCGTTCTGCCCGACAATGACGGTCACTGGAAATCGGAAGTCAATTTGCAACCCAGCTTCAAAGTTTCGATACCGAGGAAAGTTGATGAACTCGATGTACGGTTGATGCTGATTTGCTTGATACATGCCACGAAGTGCTGCAAGCAGTTTCTGAAGTTCATGGTCTTGCATTCTGGTGCGTCTAACGTGGAAACCGAATGGTGTGTTCTGGAGTTGATCGGCTAACCAAGTTAGATTGTTCATTGTCTTCGGTATGATCGTATCAAACCGCGCAACCCGCAAAGTTCAATGTCGGTTCGGCTTCCGGTTACCCGCTGCACCAATCAACTAATCGTGGCTGACGAACCAAGCTATGGGTCACCAAAGCTGGCAAGTCCATTGGCGGCGGGCCGTTCACCAAGAACTCGCTGCACAATCTGCTCACCAACTGGATCTATCTCGGCAAGGTCACGTATCGCGACGAAGTCCACGAATGCGAACACGATGCGGTCGTCGATCCTGTGGTATTCGCTGCGGTCAAAAAGAAACTGCACGATAATCGCATGTGCCAAAGCAAATTCCAAGTTCGATCCGGCGGCTTGTCGAAGAACAGTGCTCGCACCGACTGCGAATCATCATTAAAAACAACAATGCAAGCTTCCAACAGATGAGCGATGGTCGACACGGGCACCGCCGCGGGCAGTACGCGAAACCCATCGCGCTGGAGTTGTCGATCAGTCATTCGCACTCACCTTCGGCACAGTCTTGCAGCCCACGAAGCAAAAAGCAGCACCGACAGGATGCTGCGGTGATGAAGATCGCGACGGTGGGAAGGCGGTTATTCAATTCAGAAACCGCTACCAATTTGATCAAAGCAACGATCAACGTCACACCAGATCTTTCACGCGGGTTCCAACTCTCCGAAATGAAATCCAAAACCTTCGTCTATTAATCGCCTGGGAACACTCATCTTTCAGAAGAGCGAATTACAGCGCGACACCACCCAAGCTCGCACATCAACTGGCTTTGCCGACAACAAATGAGGTTCGCCCTCGAAGCGAAAATCGATATCAAAACCATTGCCCATCGTGTTGGTTCGCTCGGTGTATTGGGCCGTTGCGAGCGACCACGGAGGATGATCAATCTCACCGCGAAAGATTCGGCCTCGGCGATTGGCACTGTAAAGACAGTACCGCGCGGTCAGCCAATGCTCGAGCGACCCAGGTTCGGCTGCAAAGAACTCGCCCACCGCCGAGTAGCTGGCGTCGTAGTTGGCCGCCGGTTCGCCGCGATGCGTTCGTTGGCTTTGGTAATGAACCGCCCCGCCTTCGTCTTGCCTAAGCGACATCTTCGCGTCCATATACGGCAGATTGAACGTCGCTCTGGCCACCCGAACCGCGATACGACTCGCGGCGTCAAGCGAAAAGAACCAGACGCCCGGCTTACCACCAACACTCACGTAGGTCCGCACGTTCAGTTCAAGGAAGCGACTCAGGCCGGGGACTGGCGGACATAGACGCGATGTGACGTTCGACATCGTGAACGGCACAACGCCAACCCAAGCCTTGCCGTCACGTGTGTCCAGTGTCACTCCCGCAGGAAGCAGGGACGCGACCGCATCCGGTTCGACCGACCAATGAGCGAACAGCAAATCCGACCAAGTCATTCGCATGACCCACGGTTGCTTCGGTAGTGGCCAAGTGCGGTCGGATTTTGGCTGCTCAGTTCTTGCGTTCATACAGATCCCTCAATGCTGGCTCAAGTTCTGAAAACTGAAACTCAAACCCTTCATCGATTAATCGTTTGGGTAACACGTAACGACCATAGAGCACCAATTCTGGATCGGTCCGCACCAGCAGCGGGGCACCAATGCGAACCATCCATTCAAACGCCGGTAAGCCGATCGGCATTCCGATCACCTTGCGAAGCGTTCGCATGAAGTCAGCTTGGCTCTCTGGATTCGGCGACGACACGATGTAGGCACCTGACATCGTTTCATCGACGATGACCCGAGCGAAGATTGCGTTGATGTCATCTTCGTGAATCCATGACATTCCTTGCTTGCCACTGGCCACCTTTCCGCCCAGCCCTAACGTCGTGATCAACCCTAACGTGCCGAGCGCCCCACCGCCGGCACCGCGATCGTGGCCAACGACGAAACTGGTCCGCATCACCACGCCACGTTGGTCCGGAAATTTGCTTTCCGCAAACGCCGCCTCCCAAGCTCGCGCCACTGTCGGAGCCAACCCGTAGCCTTCAGCAGATTTTTCGGTGCAAACCGCCGACGGAGGATCGCCGTAAATGTGTGCCGTGCTCATTTGCACCCAAACCGGCGGCGGCGAATGAACCGAACGCATCGCTTCGCCGAGTACCCGCGTCGACTCAACCCGCGATCGCAGAATCTCATCACAGTGATCCGGCGTCTTGATGCAGTTCACCGTCCGGCCGGCCAAGTTCACGACCGCATCACATCCATCGATCACCTGCGCCCAGTCACCCAGCGTCCGCCCGTCCCAAGCAGCATGCACCCACGAACCCGACGCCTTCGGCATCAAACGTGAAACGATTGTGACATCCGCACCGGCCGCACCAGACGCCTCCGCCATCGAAAGCCCCAAGAACCCGCTGCCGCCAGCGATCACGATGCGTTTGCCTGAAAGTCGTTCGTCCATCTGATTGTCCAACATTGTTTTCATAACTGGTAGTGGATGAGGCCACGAATCCTTCCGCAGGGATTCGTGGCCTCATCCACTACCTTTTGTACTCTTAACCGCATTTTGAACGAATAATAACGGCTCATCCGACTGAAGCGTGCGCAGGACTGAAGGATGCTGAAAGTACGGTGTATGGAAAAAAAAGCGTGGACATGC
>JBDNIG010000645.1:0-1981 GCA_041688415.1 Rhodopirellula sp.
CCCGCCGCACCCACGTAGAATGGCATGCCCGAGTCACGCAGCACATCGGCACCGTTCATCCAGTACAACACCTGTAACATGTCGGCGTGGCCATGGGCAACCGACGGCGTCGAGTCGGCAAACAGGCCGCCTGCGATGGGGCCGGCATCAAATAGCATCCAGTCATCCCGATCCGCTGCCACCACGTATCCCGAATCGGATAGAACGTGCTGTCGTGCGTCAGTTCCCTTGGAAGATGAGCTATTCGCCAGTTTGTCCCAACTCTGCCATCCGGCGGCCCCAAGTAGCCAATAGAGTTCGTCGCCTGGCTCCGAATCAAAGGCGAGTTCCGGATCATCGAACAACACCGCCGCGAGAGAGCACAGAGATCCGAAACGCCAGTAGTCGCGGTGGTGAACAGGCATCGCACGTGCCGAGTCCAGATCACCGAACGGAGGCCATCGGCCATCCGGTTTTCGAAAGGCTGCCGCCGCGAGAAACCCTTGATGCGTCACGTGCTCCAATTTCGTCAGCGGTGATCCCTCACACCGCGCCGCCAAAATCGACAGGCTGAGGAAGCCCAGGGTGTAGAACTGGTACCCCATCGCTTGCTCAACGCCGACACCATCATCGTAGAACTGACGCGGTCCATGCTCGTCGAGGACTTGGCGAGCCAACCGCCGCCACTCGCCGCTGCGTTCGTGTTGACGCAGTACGCAGCCGATCAGATAGAGTCCCGTGGCCTCGCCAATCAAATGGTTGAAGGGACTCGAATAGTACGAAAAGTGATGTTGCAGGTACGTCGCGTGGTCGGCCAGGCTGTTGGCGATCGTCCGCATCGAATCTCCACCGAGATCAATCCGGTCGCCTAGCATGACAGCGCCACTTGGATTAGCCGTTTGGGCGCTAGCCCCGGTTTCTGCCTTCCTATTAGCCGTTTGGGCGTTAGCCCCGGTTTCTTCGTTCTTCCTATTAGCCGTTTGGGCGTTAGCCCCGGTTTCTTCGTTCGACTGCCGAGAACCGTGGCTAACGCCAAAACGGCTCATAAGATCTGCGGAATAAGTCGTTTGATCATCAAAGTGGCGCTGTCCAGCCAACGCGGACAGTGTCCAAACCCAAGAGATCGCGCGCATGGCGACTTCCAAAGCGCTCGTCCAGTGAACACCCTCGTACAACGGATTGTGCGAGATCCAATCAAGTAAAAGCGTCTCCGCACGCACCGCGTGCGTTTCATTTCCGCTGAGCAGTCGACTCCGGGAGAGGTCGGCAAGATACTGATGTCGTCCCAGTTCCCACACGTATTTCACGTCGCGCCCCGCGAAGGTGAGATCACCGTAAAACTTGCGATCCCAGCGGAACTCACTCCTGGGGTCCTGGTGCCAGTCCACCTCACCTCGCAAATCGAAGTCATGTCCGAGCATGGTCCAATTGCCCGACAACACATCGGTCGCCGTCTGTTCGACGGTGCTCTGCAAGTGCGAAAAACGCGTGGGATCGTTTTGCCGGGCCGATTCTAGCTGAGACGTCTGGCTACCACGTATCAATTCTTGGCAAGCTGCGATGATATCGCTGGCGTTGAAAGGTGACGACGTGGGAAATAGCGGCGTGGTCTCGCCTCGTCGCCAGATCCCACTCTCGCGGCGCAGTCGGTTCGCGTCGCCAAGTCGCGTCGCCATCTCGGCGGGTGACATCCGCCGCAGCTTGCGGAGTTTCGAAACGATAGAGGAGAGCTGGTTTGTCATGGAGTTAATTATTTAGATCTCTTCGCACACACTTTCAACATTCAGCAGTAAGGTTCAAGCCGGACGGAAAAATTTTTGAGACTGTTACAACAATTGCGTTTTTGTTCCAGACGGTAGAAACCGCCATCAGTCTCCCCTCTCCACCGCTTCGGGGTCGTTCGGCTTTTAAGTGAAGGCGTCGCAGTAACTTACCTCCACCGCAGCTTTGCTGCGGGGGAGGTCGAACGCGGCCTTTCGCCGCCGTTCGGGAGGGGGCTCGG
>JBDNIG010000646.1:0-12698 GCA_041688415.1 Rhodopirellula sp.
GATTAACAAGATCAACATGATTCAGCCTCACGGTCCAGAAAAGGATCCTCCCCGGCAACCCTGAACTCCCTCTCCCTCGACTCCCACTCCCCCTCTTGTCTTCCTCCTCCTACGAACTAATCCTCGAACCCGGTCGTGCTGAAAAGCACTACTGGGCAGACCTGTGGCGATATCGCGAGCTGTTCCAAGTGCTTGCGTGGCGTGACGTATCGGTCCGTTACAAGCAAACCGTGATCGGGGTTGTCTGGGCGCTTCTCCGACCGTTCCTGACCATGATCGTGTTCACGGTCATTTTCAGCAAAGTGGCGGGGTTGCCCAGCGAGGGGAATGCTCCGTACGCGTTACTCGTCTTCGCTGGGATGCTACCCTGGACGTTTTTTTCAACGGCGCTCGCCGACGCCTCCAATAGTTTGGTCGCGAACGCCAATCTCATTTCCAAAGTCTACTTCCCGCGCTTGATCGTGCCTGCCGCGACGGTCGTCGTGGCCTTCATTGACTTCCTCATCAGTTTCTCGCTGCTCGTGGTCATGATGATCTGGTACGCCTGGCTACCCGGTTGGCAGTTCCTGCTATTGCGCATCTTTGTTGTCCTCGCGTTCTTGGCCAGCCTCGGTCCAGCATTGTGGATCACGGCGCTCAACGTGAAGTACCGCGACTTCCGCTACATCATTCCCTTCATTGTTCAGTTTGGCCTGTATATCTCACCGGTCGGGTTTAGCAGTAGCGTCATCCCCGAGAAATGGCGACTGCTTTACTCCCTCAATCCCGTCGTGGGGGTCATCGACGGCTTCCGTTGGTGCATCCTTGGTGAAAGCACGATTTACTGGCCCGGCTTCGCCGCCAGCATGGCGGTGACCGCGTTCTTTCTATGGTTCGGAATTCGGCAGTTCCGCAAAATGGAAAAACGATTCGCCGACTTGATATAGCGGCGGAGCCGCTGTGCTTTGTTCTTAGTGCTTCGTTTTCAAGTCCAAATCATTGACCAAGATCGAAAGATTCGAAGATATTGAAGGCTGGCAGATGGCTCGCAAGTTGACGCAAGCCGTATACGCAGCCACCAGAGTCGGCGACTTCAGTCGAGACTTTGGGCTGAAAGACCAAATACAGCGAGCGGCCGGATCAGCGATGCATAACATTGCGGAAGGATTTGACGGCGGCAGCAACGCGGAGTTTGCGAAATTCCTACGATATGCGCAGCGGTCTTGCTCTGAAGTGAAGAGCCAACTGTACGCCGCACTCGACCAGCAGTACATCACCCAGCAGCAGTTCGACGAAATCTACCAACTCGCAACCCAAACTCACCGCAAGATAGGCGGATTCATCCGCTACCTGACCAAGAACTAAGAACCAAGAACTAAGAACCAAGAACTAAGAACCAAGAACTAAGAACCAAGAGCTTTGTCCCCCCCCATCATCTCCGTCGAAAACCTTGGCAAGTCGTACCTTGTCGGCCATCAATCCGCACGCGGCGAAAGTTACACGGCGCTTCGCGACGTGATCGGTCGCAATTTCAAAAACTTCGGTCGCAAGGCCCTCGACATGGCCCGCGGACGGCAGATCATCCAAGGAGACGAAATCGAAGAATTTTGGGCATTAAAAGATGTGTCATTTGAAGTCAACGAAGGCGAAGTCGTCGGGATTATCGGCCGCAATGGAGCCGGCAAAAGCACGCTGCTAAAGGTCCTCAGCCGCATCACCGAACCGACAAAAGGAAAAGTAACGTTGCGGGGACGTGTAGCTAGCCTACTGGAAGTGGGGACTGGCTTTCATCCCGAACTGACGGGGCGAGAGAACATCTTTCTCAACGGTGCGATCTTAGGCATGACTCGTCGTGAGATCAAAACAAAGTTTGATGAGATCGTCGATTTCGCAGGTGTAGAAAAGTTCCTTGACACGCCCGTGAAGCGATACAGCAGCGGAATGTACGTGCGTCTGGCCTTCGCCGTTGCGGCCCACCTCGATCCCGAAATCCTGGTCGTCGATGAAGTGTTGGCAGTCGGGGACGCTGATTTTCAAAGAAAGTGTTTGAGCAAAATCAAAGACGTGACCGCAAACAAAGGCAGAACCGTGCTGATAGTAAGTCACAATATGGGCTCCGTGCAATCGATTGCAAATCGATGTATTCTACTCGTTGACGGAACAATCCAAGCCGAAGGAAAGACCGACCATGTCATTGATAGCTACTCAGAACTTTCCAGATCCTTAGATCAAAACGATGGTATCTACAAGGTTCAAGATGAGAACTGCTGCTTGAATTCCGTAAGTTTGGTCGTCAATGGAAAAACCGCATCAACAATGCAGATGGGGGATTCACTTGATATTTTATTCAAATTCTCTCGACTAGCGACTACTGGGATTCCCCACGCGATTGGCATAGGCTTCGAGTCTCTTCAACGCGGTCGCGTGCTTAGCATTGGCAGTACCTTGGAGGGCTTTGCAATAAAAACAGATGGTTATCAAGGATCGATTCGATGCACACTTGGCAGGCTGCCGCTTAATCAAGGTCGCTATGATGTGCGGATAACTGTTGCGGACAATCACGGAAAACCATTGCATTTGATCGAGCGAGGCGTGCATCTCAATGTCACATTGGGTGACGTATTTCAGAACGGGGCGTTCCTGGCGAAACATCACGGAGATTTCTACTGGCGTTCAGGCTGGAGCTTCGATGAAGATCACAACAGCACTCTAACGATGGACGCTTCGACATGAATTCTCAGACAACAAATGTAAGTACGACGCTAAAAGACTATTATGAAACTCAGAATCCTCAAAAATTGATGCTGCATTTGGGTTGTGGTGGCGTTAAATGGAAAGATTTCCTGAATATTGATTTGCACCCTGCAATGTCAAACGAAAAGGATTCGTCACGCGACGGATGCGTTGCAGACTACTTTGCTGATATGCGCGATCTGCAATTGCCAGATGAATCCATCGACGACATTTTCACATCTCACACCATCGACCACTTTCCGCGCTGGACCGGCATTTCGATGTTGAAGGACTGGCATCGGATGCTAAAGCCCAATGGACGATGCATCATTGAAGCGGCAGATTTCTGGAAGTGCGTTTTCTGGCTATTTCATCCTAGCAAAAAGTGCCGACACCTCGCCAGAACGCAGTTTTACGGTAATCAATGGGACGAGATCGACTTTGAGACACACCGCTATGTCTGGAGTAGCCGCGAGCTTAAAAGCGTCCTGGTCGAGGAGGCCGGATTCCGTTCGGTAGCGGTTACGCACCGCGTCAGCACCCATGTTGCTGGCCGTGACATGAGGGTTACCGCAGTAAAGTAGTATGAACCACACTGAAAAGACCGAGCCGAAATCACTTACCGTACTCGTAGTGCCTAATTTTCTGAATTGGGCAACAGGAACAATTGCCTTGAAGCTGGAGGCTTGCCCATCTCAGGTGCATATGCGAGTATGCCCATACGGAGCTTTTTTAGAATTACGCAAGAGGCACGGCAGCGAGCTCTACAGATCCGTCGATGTATTGCATTTCATGGTGCCTCACTTTGGTCTCAGGCATGGAAGCGAGGCTCGAGAACATACGACGGTAGTCACCTCGATCAATCACGTGGAGTCTGCGTCGTCTATTGCATGCGAACCTGACTCTGACATGATCATGACCCTTTGCGATCAGCAGCGGGACGAAATCTGTAAGCTCGGTGTATCTCCCGAGAAGATTTCGATCGTCCGAGTCGCTGTCGATTCCGATCAATTCTCACCTGCGCGAACAGCGGATCGCGTCAAAATCAGGAATAGCCTGGGTTTTGATCAGCAAGATTTTGTAGTCGGTTTCTGTGCAATGAGAACCAGCGACAGCAGCGACAGAAAGGGAGTCGGAATGTTGCAAAGGGCAATGACCCTTGCAATTGAATCAATACCCAATGTTGCATTTCTTATTGTCGGTCCCGGATGGGACGATGTGACACGTGCAACCAGTCGCATGGGGGCAAAGGTCGTTCACATCCCCTATACCGAATTGCATCAAGAACTGGCAGATCTTTATCGCGCAATGGACAGTTTCTGGGTGACGGCTACCATTGAGGGCGGGCCGATGCCACTGCTTGAGGCAATGGCGTGCGGGGTTGTCCCAGTGTCAACCCGCGTCGGCATTGGCGCAGAAATCCTTCGAGATCGAGAAAACTGTCTGCTTGTTGACTTTGATGACTTTCAAGGCACCGTGGACGCCACCGCAACTCTTCAACAAAATTCGCAATTTCGTGATCGATTGGCGAAGTGCGGTCGCGACACAGTCCTCCAAAGTTGCACGTGGGAGCAGTCGATGAATGCGGCTGAGGAAATGTACAAAAAAGCGTTTCACCAAGCTTCGGTATGTGGTAAGCGAGATGGCATACATTCTTCTAAACGAAGAATGCGTGAGTTGAACTGGGATCACATCTCTCTTCGCTGGATCAGGCAATGCGATGACCTGGAATTCGCCCGCCAGCTCAGGTCGAACGGCGTACATATCGCAGCTCGTATGCATGAATGGAACGCGATCTCCGCTATTCCCCTTTCTTACAACAGCTTTAAAGCAGCGTACTCACTACTTCGCTATTCGCGAAGTGTTTCCTGCTTTTTTTCAGCAGGATTCCGGCTTCGCCAATTCGCGAAGAACTATCTTTCCTAAGTGTGCTTGCTTGGTTGGTGTGAACAGCTGCTTCTCTCGAGGGACTTGTTCATCGATCCAGTCCCACTGCTTTTCTTGAATACTTCAAAAGGACAATCAGTCGTGAAATGCCTGAATTTGGGATGCGGCAATCGCTACCACCCGGCCTGGCAGAATGTCGATTTCAGTCCAGCGGACTCTACGATACTCGCTCACGATCTACGCAATGCCCTGCCATTTCCGAACATGACATTTGACCTAGTCTATCACTCACATGTGCTGGAGCATTTCTCGCCAGCTGACGCAAAGCGTTTTGTCGGAGAGTGCTTTCGAGTTCTTCGTCCATCTGGCACGATGCGAGTTGCGGTGCCTGACCTGGAGTCACTTGCTGCACGATATCTCCGGAAGCTGGAATGCGCAGACGGTGGAGACGCCTCAGCCGTGATTGAACATCAGTGGGCAATTATCCAATTGATTGATCAATGCACGCGTGAATCGAGCGGTGGAGAAATGGTAAAGTTCCTAGAGAGCGTTACTATTCAGGACCTAGAGGTCTTATCAACAACGAGTAGCACCGCTAGGGAAGTTTTGCGTCACCGCACGAGAGACGGATTGGATCGCCAATCACCACGCCCGCGAACGATTTTTGAAAAACTTCACAGAATAGCATCAGCCTTGCTCCGGAACCTTCGAACGGCTGACACCAAACAAGGCTCGGCAGCACGAGATTTCCGAATGTCCGGAGAACTACATAAGTGGATGTACGATAGAGTTTCGATTCGACAGCTATTAGGTGATGTCGGGTTTACTGCAAGTCACGTAGTTGGACCGCTCGAGAGTGCCATCGACGGATGGGAAGACTTCCGATTGGACGCTAATGCGGACGGCAGCATTTACAAGCCTGATTCGCTAATTATCGAGTGCACTAAACCGTTAGTATTGCAGCCCTTCACGGCGGAAACATTGCCTTGAAGATTATACATCTATCGACCTACGAGAAGTCTGGCGGTGCGTGCCTTGCTGTCAATCGCATCCATCGTGGACTGGTAGCCATGGGCGTTGACTCTCACCTGCTATGCTTGAATGGTACGGCGAATCGGGATCGTATTATCCATGTGAATTCCAGAAATAAGTGGGCGATACTCAAGAGAGCTTTTACGCCGAATTGGGAATTCGGAATTCGGAAATTCGCAATAGACGATATCGGGATCGATATATTTTCTGATGTTAGCGCGAAACCTCGTGATCTTTGGCGCACAATCCCGCCAGATACGGATATTGTCCAACTCAATTGGACGTCCCATCTCGTCGATTGGGCCGACTTTTTTAGAGTTGTCCCCGATTTTCCGATAGTATGGCGATTCGCTGATTTGAATCCGATGACCGGTGGCTGCCACTACCCGGACTCCTGCAATGGCTTTGTCGATTGCTGCCAAGGATGTCCACAGATATCTAGTGCGAAAGCCAAACAGCGGATCGCTTCGAATTTTCGGTTGAAAGAAGAGTGCATTGGACGGATTCCATCTGACCGAATGACGATTGTGTCGCAGAGCCAGTGGATGGATTCGCAGGTTGCAGACAGCCCGATTTTCGAGCGTTTCCCACGTGTATTCATACCCAATGGCGTTGACAGAGGCGTGTTTCGGCCGTTGAACAACTATTTCTGTCGTACGCTGTTGGGAATTCCCGAGTCAGGCCCCGTTGCGCTGATTTTTGGAGGCGATGGAACTGCAAGACGAAAAGGGGCGAGCCAGGTTCTTGATCGGCTAAATCGAATGGTAAAATTGCCGTTTCACTTGTTGATTGTTGGTGAATCCACTCATGAGATTGCACGACGACCTGAGGTAACAACGACTGAGAATCTCCCCCCCTCCGTTCTTTCCATTGCATATTCTGCAGCTAATCTAATGTTATTTCCATCCCTGCAAGACAATTGCCCGAACTCTGTATTGGAATCTCAGGCCTGTGGCGTGCCCGTGTTGGCCTTTGAGAACAGCGGCACTAAGGAACTGATAGAAATCGAGACCAATGGATGGCTCGTTCGCGACCGCGATTTTGATGCGTTTGTTCAGGTGGCAGCCGACCTTTTGACAGGCGGAAATATGCCATCGATCGAATTGGTTCAGGGCGGAGTTTGTGAGTTCACGGAAATGATAAATCAATATGCACTGCTTTATCGCGAAATCACGAGCAATTGCGCTACTAAATTGCCTGGGACGCGCAAATTAAAATTTCGATCATAGCCGCATCGTTCAATCAGGGCGATTTCATTGAGAAGACAATCGAATCCATTCCCTCGCAGCGATTCACGGACTTGGAGTACATATTGATCGATGGAAGAAGAAAAGGGGAAGGGGGTAGTTTCGGCGTCTGCGGGGCGTTAATATGCGTCTTTGATGCTTTCCAAAACGAGGGATTAGCGAGATGCCCCGAATGAAACGTGCAGACGAAGCTGGCTGCATCTACCACGCTTTGAATCGTGGCAATGCACGACGCGAAATTTTCCACAAGCCTGAAGATTACCAGGCTTTCCTGAGAACGCTTCATCAAGGGCTTGAAAAATACCCTGTGGATTTGCTTGGGTTTTGCCTTATGCCGAACCACTGGCATTTGATCGTTCGGCCCCAGAAAGATGGCCGAATGGGGGAATTGCTTGGTTGGGTATCAGCGACACATACGCTTCGGTATCACGCACACAACCACAACGATGCGCGGGGACACCTGTACCAAGGCCCGTTCAAGAGTTTTCCGTGTCAAGAAGACGAACACTTTTTAACGCTCTGTCGCTATGTCGAACGGAACGCATTGTGAGCCAATCTCGTGCATGCTGCGGAGGACTGGGAATATTACTCTCTACGCCGCTGGCATTTCGGTCAAGATTGCAACCCACGTCTGCTTACATTGTGGCCCATTCGCAGGCCGCCAAACTGGACGCAGCGAGTTAACGAGGCGTTGACTGGCGGGGAGCTTGAGTCGATTCAAAACTCAGTCGCTCGCAACCAACCTTACGGCAATCATGAATGGGTGGACGAGACCTGCGACCGCACTGGGCTGTGGGCAACAATTCGGCCTCTTGGGCGTCCGCGAAAGAAACCGCAGATAAAAGCCGTGCAGATTCGAGATAAATGACCCCCTTCCCCTTTTCTTTCTCAGTCCTGCGCACGCTTCCGTCGGATGAGCCACTTTTCACGCGTTGCTGGTTGAAACTTACGTATGTTACGATGTGGTATTTTCAATTGCGCAATTTATAAACGTACCATTTTCTTGCCGTGATATCGCATGAAGCCTGACCTGCCGCGTATTAGCCTTGTCACGGTCAACTTCAATCAGGTTCGGTTCATCGAGCAGACGATTCAGTCTGTGCTCTGTCAGAACTATCCGAACCTTGAATACATTATCATTGATGGCGGAAGCACTGACGGTAGTGTTGACATTATCCGGAAGTATGAAGACCAGTTGGCCTATTGGGTATCGGAACCTGACGATGGTCAATATCATGCGATCAATAAGGGTTTCAGACGTGCGAGCGGCGAAGTCCTGGGCTGGATCAACTCTGACGATTTTTTGTTACCAAATGCTCTCTGGACGCTGGGGTCTATTTTCCAATCGTTGCCGGACGTGCAGTGGCTGACCAGCCGGATGTTGGTGATCTGCAGTGAATACGGCGTTTTGCAGATTCACGCTGATTCTGGAATATCAGGACAGGCTTACTGTGAGAATGCTCGACCGGGGAGCAACTTTATCCAGCAAGAACAAACGTTTTGGCGGCGTTCATTGTTTGATGTCGCCGTTGATGGACAAATTCCAACGAGACATAGCCACGCCGCTGACGTGGACCTGTGGTTCCATTTTTTTCAACATTCCGATTGTCACGTTGTCGATAGTCCGCTGGCATGCCTGCGCCAGCGGGCGGACCAACGTTGGCGACAGACGGCCGGTCGAGAGCAGGACAAGGCACTGCGTCAGGAGAATATTCTACGCAAGGGATTGAAGACACGCTCCCGACGACTTGCCTACGCCGCAAAGCTGCATAGGGTGCCCGTTTTTCGGAGCTTCGTGCGGCGAACGCTCGGGTACGATGCCCAAAAGATCGTCATGGATGCTAGCGGACTACTCTCTGCAGGTCCGCCTGCATGGCAGGTCACGAACTACAAGTTTCTATAGCTTTCCGTTTCTCGTTTGCGTGTAGCTGATTCATGTTAACTCTCGTTCGATCGACGATCAGAGAGAGTATTGCGCGACGTTCGCTCGAATGGACTGAGGCATCTTTTTGGAAATGAAGAGTTTATGAAGCCGTTGATTTCAGGGATAATCACTAATTACAACTACCAGCAATTCTTGGCTCAATCAGTTGAATCTGCCCTGGCACAAACCTACCTCCCTTTGGAAGTTATTGTTGTCGACGATGGCTCTACCGACCGTTCGCTGGAGATCGCAAGGTGTTATAGTGATCGAGTTACTATCTTAGAAAAACGAAACGGTGGGCAAGCGTCTGCATTTAATGCAGGGTTCAGGCAGTCCTCAGGGTCCTGGGTACTCTTCTTGGACG
Source organism: Rhodopirellula sp. (assembly GCA_041688415.1). GTDB lineage: Bacteria > Planctomycetota > Planctomycetia > Pirellulales > Pirellulaceae > Rhodopirellula. The sequence goes on from JBDNIG010000646.1 coordinate 9,167, forward strand.
CCGACGATTGGTTGGAACCCAACGCGATGGCTACAGTTTCGCGTGAGTTCAACTCCAATACAGCCAAAATACATTTTCCGTTGCGGCAGGTTGTATTTAATTCCCGAAATGACGCGGTTTCGTCAACTGTCCCTAAAACTCCCCTGTCATCGGGAAACGTGATCGCGGAAATTAGGGCTCACGGTTGTTATCGCTGGCCACCAACCAGCGGCAACATTTTTCCGCGGCGGGTTCTCCAGCGGATAATGCCAATGCCAGAGTCGAGCTATCGTCTGTGCGCGGACCTGTATTTATGCATGAAGGCTGCCGAACACGGGAATATTCTGGCATTGGATCTACCGCTCGCCAACTATCGCATTCATGGGAACAACAATTTTGCTGTATTCTCGCTGACGCCGAAATCAATCAGGGCGAAGATGCAAAATTTGATTCTAGCTGAACGATTAGCGAATGATGTAACCGATTCGGACTCTGGCTCGAAGGTTTGGGAGTTGCGAGATTCAGTTGAGAGCGGGATTTTGGCGAGACGTTTTTTGCCAGATATTGATCCAACATCACCATCGTTGCAAAGGCTGACGATACAATACTGGCAGACCCGAGAGATTAGAAATCTCAGCCGCCGCAAGAAACTGACCGCAGCAATCAATCTCGCGGTTCTTAATTTCGCGCCCAAATGGTTGGTTCACCTTGTAATTGGACAGAGAATCGCAAAGGCGAATAGAGCGAGGACTAAAGAGCAGCGCAGATGTGACAAGCTGAGATCGACTAAATGAGCCAGAATCGAAAATGAAGATTTCAACAATTATTCCCGTTTTTAACAGAGAGAAGTTGATCGGAGAAACGTTGCGTACGGTCATGGAGCAGAGTCACCCCGCAGACGAAGTAATTGTCGTTGATGATGGATCGACGGACGGAACAATAGATGTTGTCAAGTCAGTTGATGCAGGTATCAGGGTAATACGTCAGGAAAACCAAGGAGCCGGGGCATCTCGGAACCGAGGGTTGCAGGAAGCCAGTGGTGACTTCGTTCACTTTATGGATAGCGATGACCTTTCTTCGTTGAATACTTACGAATGCCAGATGGATGCTTTAGCGACTACTGGTGCCGATGTCGCGTACGGTCCGTGGGTTAAGACACGGTTTGAAAAGGATAAATGTTTCACCCAACCCGTTGTCATCCAGCAACGTCCTCTATACGCATTGCCTAGCGTGCACGAATGGGTGCTTCGGGGCTGGGTCACGGTATTTCAACCTTGTCTGTTTCGCCGCGATCTCATTAATCAACTTGGAGGGTATCGTGTTGACCTGAAGCCATCCGAAGACTCGGAGTTGCTGTTTCGAATTGGAAAATCAGGTGCTCGATTCGTTCACACCCCGGAAACACTCGTCGTTTATCGAGTGCATCCGGAAGGTCAGGTCTCGATCGCGAATTCACACGACCGCGAACGAGACTGGCTGAAGTTCTTGGGAGTTTTGGATGAGCAGATCAGCGGTGATGGTTTGATCTCACAGAAGACGCAACATTTATTTGATTCTCGAAAGCTCGAAGCTATTCGGAAATCACACCGAGACTCATCCGCAGAATTAAGGCAAGAACTGCTGAGCCACATCTCGACCTTACAACGACTAACGCATCGCTTGACGACACCAACTCGCCGCATCGCGGGCAAACTGCGAAGAATGGCATACGGCGATAACTACATGAAGGCATTCGGCCTCGGCCGTGTCGACGATTCTCACAAACGACTGATCCAGGATCTGGGATACACCCATAGTGGTTTCTATAACGCTTAGAGAATGCTTCTTCAAATTGCGATATGGCCTGCGTGGATATCCAAGGCAGGTTGGCCATCAAACGTTTCGTTTCGACGAGAGCCTGCGTCGCTGGAATTTTGATGGCGAGCAGGAAGTCCGCGAAGCTCTGACACAACACCTGCATGCTGGCGAGACCGCAATCGACACTGGTGCCAATTTCGGCATGCACACTCTGATCATGGCGGATCGGATCGGTCCTGATGGACGATTGCTGGCGTTCGAACCGATCCCAGAAAATCTGCGACTGCTGCGGCGGAATGTTAAACTCAACGGCTTTGATGATCGGGTCACAATCGAGCAGGCTGCGATTAGTGACCAGGCCGTCGGCACGATTGAAATGGTCGTGGACAGCGATCAGCTTGAACCCAGTGCCTCGCTGCAAACGGACGCGACCCGGGGTCGCGAAACCGTTCGCGTCAAAAACATCTCGCTGGACGAAGCGACTTCGTCCGTGCTCGCTGGCGAAGTTTGTCTGGTCAAGATGGATGTCGAAGGTGCCGAGCTTTCGGTCCTCCGCAGCGGGCAGCGCTTCCTGGAACGCGTCAAACCGAAACTGCTGATCGAAGTGCATGATTATGCCTTGCCACAGTTTGGTGATTCAGCACCGACAGTGTACGAATTTCTAACGAACCACGGTTATTCGATCGAGCCAATATCCGACATGCGGAATCACAACGGTGAGTATCATCATGTAATGGCGGTGCCGCAGTGAGGACCGTGGGAACGAGGAATGTCGCTCGGTTCTCCGAACCGAATGCGATGGGAACGCCGCTTTCGGCTCGGAGAGCCGAGCGACAATGCTGATATCGCCACGAACTACTATCAATGTTTGAGATCCACCCCCTGCCAATCTATCAGGCATTCACGATCAGCACCCCAGTCCACAGTGACAATCGTGGACAATTCGAGGTGTTTTGGGACGAGTCCCTACTGTCGCAGGTCGATGTTGATTTCCAACCTTCCAATGCTCACCATTCCTACAACGTTGCCGCAAGCACGCTGCGAGGCATGCACTTTCAAAAATCGCCACACGGCCAGACGAAACTGGTGTCGTGCGTGAGTGGCCGCGCGTGGGATGTGATCGTCGACTTGCGAAAAGAGTCGGCAACGTTTGGGCAGTGGTGCGGGATCGAGCTGTCCGCCGCGAGCGGCCGGTCGGTGCTGGTTCCTCCCGGGTGTGCTCACGGATTCGTGACCTTGGAGCCCAATACGACGATCGCTTACCTGATCGAGGGTGCCTACCTTCCCGAGATGGCGCGATCGCTGCGGTGGGACGACGAAACGGTGGGGATCGAGTGGCCGAGCGACAGCCCCATATTGTCGGAGACGGATGCGACCGCGCCGAGTTGGGATTCATGCGAGTTTTAGTTACCGGTGCATCGGGGTTACTCGGACACTGGATTTTGCCGACCCTCCGACGTGGTTGCGTTGGGTAGCAAGCCTTCTGCGACGAAAGATAATGAAGTTTTAAGGCTCATCCGACTGAAGCGTACTTTTGCGTAAGGGAACTCGGTAGCGTCGCACAGCATAAGGTGTGTGGGGGATTTTCCGAGGCATGACGGTGGCATCCAAAATGTTTTCGCTTCGACTCAAAAAAGGGCTGACGGCAGGCGTGGCCTGCCGTCAGACGAGAAACACACTTGGCGTAAGAGCGACCGCGATCCTCCCTCGGTAGGCCCGCGTCCCCGCAGAGCCTACTTCGAATGGCGTGGACTTA
>JBDNIG010000647.1:0-3199 GCA_041688415.1 Rhodopirellula sp.
AACTTGTTGATGATCGCGACCACATCCGAGATTCGGCGTGCCACGCCGGTGGCCCACAGCCGATTTTCATCCGTGTCGGCGGTACCCCGCAGCGTGACAATCCCGCTGTCACATTCGACCTGCAGATCGGTGAACCGACCGGACGCGTCAAAAATCTGCTCCAACCGCTCGGTGATCGCTGCATCCGGCGTGACATTCTCGATTCGAACCTGAGGTGACGAGGTGCCATTGGACGCGGGATCCGCGGCGCCCGCGTCTTGGGCCGTCACACAGCCACCTCCGCAGCCGAACAGCCATACGAACGCCAAAACGAAGCGGAGAAAACTCATGAAATCCGAAGCTCTCGTGTTTTGGCGGCGGGGATGGGAATCGCTAAAGGGGGTGCAGCGAAGAGTACGCGAATGATATGTCGAACACGATTCGCAGGCCACCAACTGCAACGCTGTGAAGCATCTTTTCGTAGCCACCGTCGCCAGACGGTGGAGAATCGCAGTCAAAATCCACGCTCTGGCGAGCGTCGCTAAGCAGATGCTGGGAAATATTTCGGTGGAATCGACAATCATAACCCGACGCGTCAGCGAGGGATTCACGCCGCCATCCCTCGCTGACGCGTCGGGTTATGAAAACGTGGTACTCTGTGATGCGGAATGAATTACCCAAACCTGTTTACAAGTTGGAAACGGCAAACAAATGCTTCCCAGCGTTACGCCAACGGGTCGGTCGGGATGACTCTGCGGCACCGACGACACTCTCTCCCTCGACTCCTAACCGGCACAGTTTGACATTCTCGTGCGGGTTTTGCGATCGGATTGTTCTTTTCCTGCCGATCGTCTCAATTTTGCCGATTATACGGGCCGATACGATGGGTGAGACATTCATCATTGATTTCGATGCCTGTGTCGCTCCGTGCCCCCCTTTTTCTAGGCGGGTGCGATCCTCCGGTCCTGTCGTTGCTCGACAGCCTGACGGAGTGAGCGGGGTGCAGGTTTCACTGAATCGGGGGAGCCATCGGGGGAAGGATCCACTTAAGATGTTGACAAAACGATTTGCATTATGGTTGGCGATTGGCGGAGCGACGGCAGCGACGTGGGGTGCCGTGGGGCCAGCCACAACGATGCTGTCGGCTCAGGAAACGTTCGTCTCCGACGCTGTATTTAAACACGATCCCATCGCTGAGACGCCCATTGAGCGGATCGGATATCAAGACGACGATGGCTACGTCACGAGCGACGAGGTGATCTCGACCTACGAAACCGAGTACGTCGAAGAAGGTTGCTACGAGTGCGAGGACGATGCCGTCGGCGGTCTCCTGGTCGACGGATGTCGTCACAATTTCCGTGAACCATTCAGTCTCTTTGGGCAATCCAACGGGATCGTCGCTGGTGGTTGGGCTCAGTTGGGTTATTTCAACAAAGCCTTGCCGTCGTTCAATAGCCGGCCCAACGAATTCCAACTGCAGCAAATGTGGGTGTACGCCGAAAAGCGGCTCGACACGAGCAACGGATTCGATTTCGGCGGACGCGTGGACTACATCTACGGTACCGATGGTCCCGACACGCAAGCGTTCGGCATCGACAATGGGTCGTGGGACAACAATTGGGACAACGGTCCCGACAACAGCGGCTACGGTCAAGCACTCCCCCAGGCCTATGGGGAAGTCGGCTACGGTGATTTGTCCGTGAAGATCGGCCACTTCTTCAGTATCGTCGGCTACGAAACCGTTGCGGCGCCGGACAACTTCTTCTACAGCCACACGTACACGATGTACCACAGCGAGCCGTTCACCCATACTGGCGCCCTGGCCAAGTACAACATGAACGAGGACTTGACGCTCTTCGGCGGCTACACGATGGGCTGGAACGGCGGCTTCGAAGACAACGGAGACACGTTTCTGGGCGGCATCTCGTGGGCGGTGACCGATAATTACCGGCTCTCGTACACAACCAGTGACGGACGGGTTGGCAAAGCGTTCCCCAACGGCGGCGATAGTGAGCGTGGGTTTTTGCATTCAATCGTCTCCGACGCCACCATCACCGATCGCATCGAATACATCAGCCAAGTCGACGTGCTGCAGACGGAAGATGGAGCCGGAAATTCCGTTCGTGACACCTTCAGTTACAACAGCTACCTGCTCTACACCGTCAGCGACTGTTTAGCACTAGGCGGGCGATTCGAGTGGTATGACGCCAAGGGGATTTTCGCCAATGACGTCAATGCCTACGACGCCACCCTTGGAGCCAATATCAAACCGCACGCGAATGTCTTGATCCGTCCCGAAATCCGCTGGGATTGGATTGACGGCGATGCTACTGGAATTCTCGCCAATAATTCGGACCAGCAGACGACATTCGGAATCGACTCGATTTTCTTATTCTAGGATTTTCTTGTTCTAGGAATCGAGTCGGGACGGGGCACGCGTTTTCAGCAGCTAAGCAGGTTTGGGTAATTCATTCCGCATCACTGAGTGCCACGTTTTCATAACCCGACGCGTCAGCGAGGGATGGCGGCGTGAATCCCTCGCTGACGCGTCGGGTTATGATTATCGACTCCACCGAAATATTTCCCAGTATCTGCTTCGTGTCGCCAGGCGGCGGAGATTCGCAGCCCACTGCCCTCCTCGGGCGAGCGTCGCTTCGAGTTTTAAAAGCCCGCCAATGACGGCGTCGAAATGCTGGATCGCGTTGGATATTGGGGCGGTTGATGGGGTGCCACGAGATGGGTTAATGTCGTTCGCTGGCGGGCAGATTAGCACGTGAACGCTGCCGTATAGGAACCCTCTTTTCGGGGGGTGGCTTGACCCGGGGCGGTCTCGCAATGATGGCAGGCACCATTACGCTGGCAATTGCTACGCGATATCATGCCCAACCCACTGCTTCGAACAATCCATAGCGGAATCTGACGTGATCCTTCGTATTTCAAATCATTGCAGCAACCGAGCTCGGTTAACGCGCCCAAAGAACCTGGTCATGCTCGCACTCCTTTCGAGTGTCGTCCAGGCCGTTTTGGTCTGTTGCAGTGACCGAGTTGCTGCGGACAATTTCGTCGGTGGCTTGCAATTGTTCCCGGCCGACGCCGCGGGCGTCGTGCGTGTCGCGGACATGCCGACGCTGTGCGAAGTTTGGAAAAAAACCACCCTCCACGAACTCGGTCAAGATGATGTGATGGGACCGCTGTTGCAAGCCAACTTTGGCGCCAACGG
>JBDNIG010000648.1:0-17505 GCA_041688415.1 Rhodopirellula sp.
CAGGCCCGCGTGCTTGAGCAAACCGAGGTTGCCCCTGAATCGCCGTCCACGGAATCTGATTCCGCGGTCGTGGCGGCGCATCCAGAGCAATCGCGGGACTCGCCTCAAGAGCTTGCTCAAAACGACACGACGAGCGTTCAACCGGAAGTCGTTACGGGTCAGACATTGGAACCGGTACCCCAACCGCCCGATGTGACAACACAGAAACCTTCCGATTCCGCAGTTGACATACCCTGGCGGACAGTGATCTTGGCCACGATGGTGGTGCTTCTGCTCGGAGGATTCTTCCTTCGTTGGGGGACGCCGCGATCATGAGTCCAATCGTTCATTCATTACTAACCATTACGACGGCATTACTCGTTCCCGTGGTTGCCGCCTTGTTCGCAATGACGCTTGTTCGCCTGCTCGATCTCGGTGGTTTCATTCGCGAGTGGTGGGAACGCGCGGTCGATCGACGTGATTGGAACTTGGCGAGTCGTTCGTTGGTCGCCGGCGACCCGTCGTCGAGACCGCTCCTAGACTCGGTGACAGCGATGTCCTCTCTGAGAAGTCTAGTCGGTACGTTCATCCGGCGATCAGCGGCGGACGATTTTCGCCAATTGCTGGTGGATAAACATGCCGTCGATCTCGAGATCGAATCAGCCGGGCGTCTGGCTCGATTGAGTTTTTCGATCCGCGTCGCACCCATGTTGGGATTGATTGGGACATTGATTCCACTCGGTCCCGCCCTGATGAACTTGTCCGACGGCGATATTGGCGGCATGGCGACGCAGTTGGTCATCGCATTCGGCACCACGGTGCTCGGATTGCTTGTCGGCGGCGTGGCGTATGGGCAGTGGTTGGTTCGGCGGCAATGGTATGCCAGCGATCTGGCTGATATTGAATTCTTGCAAGTCGTACTGGCTACCACACGGGACGACGACGCATGACAGGAAAGAATGCCGCCCAGTCCAAACGATCAACGCGTCGCTACCGTCGAGTACTGGAATCCGAAGGCGATGATCCACTCTCAGGTGTTGCGAATTTGTTTGACATCGCGATGGTGTTTGTGGTCGCGCTGCTAATCGCGTTAGTCAGCCGGATGCCGCAGCAAGCGAAGCGATCCGCAGAAGGTCAAGTTCCCATCCAAGGTGAATCACTGCAACGCTACCAGGTCGGCGAGAGCCAGACCGGTGGTCGGGGCACGCGTCTCGGCATGGCCTATCAACTCGAATCGGGAGAAGTTATCTATGTCCCACAATCTGCTCCCTAGCTCGACGGTTGCGTGTTCCTTAACGATCCATTTGATCTAGAGTCACTGCGTCATCGATTCCAACGACAATTTGCGTTGTGTTCGAAAACGACAAGAATCTATCGACGGCATTTGCCTTGATGGCGATGTCATATTGCAAGTAGGTACCCTGAGTGTGAAGCGATCTCCGCGGCGGATGGCAGCATCCGCCATACCAACTCGCTCGCAGTTGGGAAGACGAATTCGAGTCGTTATGCACCCTGTTGGCCAATTCAGCAGTCGTTCACTGCGACGAAACGTCGTGGAGTATCAACAGCGTATGGGCGTTTCTGACCGAGCAAATCACGGTCGTCTTCTACGGGGGTGATCGCGGAAGTCAACGAGTGGATCATCCGAGGTCGAAGTTGCTTTCAGCAACAAGCAGCCAAGCTGGACCGAACGAACGCACAAGGCATCCTCGATCGCCTCGTGATCAACGCCGATCCTTCGGGCTAACGAAGCTCTCTCCATGGCTTCTCCGATCGCATGAGCGTCCACTGAGTAACCGATTTCGGAAACGAATCGCGGTTGCACGCTGCGCATTCGTTGCTACCTGCCAGTGTGGTGGAGTTTTGAGGTATGAACTCTTGCGTCCAATGGGCAAAAAGGGGGATCCGCAAGGGCAAATACGCGCCGCGAATGCTCTGGTTTTGGAACGCTGTTGATGGCGATTTCGTTTCCTGGGGCCTCGTCCGGAGTTGTGCAATGCAAAATCATTGGAGGCAGGAGTCGACGCCTAAGAAAAATCCAACATGCTGTAGGAGCACAAAGAAAGGCTGCGTGGTATGGTTGCGACGTGGGCTAGACGATTGACACGATGGCGGAACGCTCCGTTGCGATGTCAGAGAATAGACGCCTACTCCGATACAAATACAACCATGGCCGGCAGCAAGGTTAGATTCGCAAGTGCGGAGAGCGTTAGGGTCGCGGCCACGAGCAGTCCGAACGTCGCCGTCGGCACGAACGGGCTCGTCACCAACACCGCGAAACCGATCACCAACGCGGCGCTGGCTAATAGAATCGGTGTCCCTAAATCAGCCGCTGATTGTGTGGCCGCCATCTCAGCGGTCTGGCCTTCGAACCGGCGACGCTGATAGCCGCTCAGGAAGTGAATGGAACCATCAATCGATAAGCCGATCGAAACCGCACCAATCATCGCTGAGCCTAAATCGAGCTGTCCTCCAAACCATCCCATGCAGGACAACACCACGACGATCGGCAGTGTGTTGACAATCAGTGAAACGATCGTCAATCGCCAGTCCGCGGTCACGACGAGCAGCAACAGCCCCACCGCGGCGAGCGCGACGGCCAACGCCGTCCACTGATCACGGACGAGACTGGCGACCAAGCGAGACATCAGCACCGAGTATCCCGTCACGACGCCCTTCTCCGCGATTTCGTCGCCGCCGCGTGTCTGCTCAGCGGATGTCTCGACTTGACGAAAAGCGTTCTCGGTGGCAGTTGCGACGGTGCGTCGGACCGCCGCCATCAGGGCAGATTTTTCGCTACCAGGGAGCGACTCGTCGCTCCTCAGCATGATTCGCATTCGGCGCGGCCGCTCGGGCTCCGTCGCTGCGGGAAAGGTCAGCAGCGCTTCGGCGAACGCGGGGATCGCCGCGCGCATCCCGGCCAAACGAACTTCCGGAGAAACCAACGACAGCATCGTGACCTGCGCCGCGACCGCGTCGGCATCGGCGAGACTGAGTACGTTCCGCAATCGCACACCGCCCTCGCGATTCGTCCCCGCGTCATTCGGTTTGACCTCGATCTCCCGCAGCTCATCTTCCAGGTCGCGCACGTGCTGCAAGTACTCCGCCGTGATTCGTCGTGGGGCGGGCAAGGTGACGTCCCAGACGCCGGCGCCGCCCAACCGCTCTTCGACACGATTGTAGGCACGCACGATTGGGCTGGTGCGACGAAAATTATCGAGGAAGCTCGAGTTCGTCTCCAGGCCAATCACATAGAAAGTGGCCGCGATCAAACACGCAAATGCCATCACGGTCAACGCTACCCGCCAACGCACGCTGCCGCGGGCGAGCAATAGCAGCAGCCGATGGAGTGGCGAAGTATCAACTCTGGTTTCTGTCGAATTCTCAATTCGCTTGCGAGCACCAACTCTCAACCATTCCGGCAGACTGAGCACCGAAGGGGAGAACAACACGAGAGAAATCAATACGCAGCACGCCGCCGTCGCGGTCATGCCACCAAACTCGGCAACCGGTCGGACGTGCGAGATCATCAGGGACGCAAAGCCGGCTGCGTCGGTGAAGCAGGTGCAGGCTATCGGAATCGCCAGCACTCCGATCACCCCGGCGAGCGTCGCGCCGGGAGCTCGATAGCGGACCGCTAAATGCATGATTGCGGCCACCACGATCACGGCAATCAACGCCAGTAAAATCGTTGACACCAGCGACATTTCCACGCCGAACAGGACCATCAACGCGCGCGTCGCGACGCTCGACCAGACAATGCAAATTGCGGACAGGGCCACCACGCGTAGGTCACGCAGCGTTAGCAGGATGACGATACTCAGCAGCCCAATCGTGCCGATGGCCAACCGTCGCCCGTCGGCGAGAATCATGTCAAACGCATCCTCCAACAGCACCGGTTCGCCAACCAAGATCGCCCCTGCCGAGGGCGGCATTTCGGCGGCGAGACCGCGAAGCTGAGCGATCGTTTCGCTCACTCGGCTCGAATTGGCCTGCGTACCGCCGCGCAACATCACAACAATGGCCGCCGTCCGCTCATCGGGGCTGTGCGTGTAGCCGGCAAAAAGGTCGCGAAACTGCACCGCGACCGGGTCGTCGCTATGAAAGAGTGGCTCGGCTGGCTGCTCTGACGTTGCTAACATTGACGAAAACGGTGATGACAACGACGGGCGTAGGTAGTGAAACGCATCGACAAGTTTGGCGAGCGACAGCACACCCTCGACTCCGTCGATCGACTCGACTCGCTCGGTCCAACGACGACTACGCGCCAGACCGGCGTTGGTCATCAGTTGCTCGTCTTCGTAGACCCACATCACGACCAGATTGCCCCCGAATCGAGACTGCATCTGCTGGTAATCCAGCATCGCTGGATCATCGGGTGAAAACATTGCCGAAAGTGACCGATTCATCGTCAATCCGGACTGCAGGTACGCCAGCGGGACAAAGCAAATGCAACCGATCAGCATCAACGACCACCGCCAGGCGGCGAGGCGTGTGGCCAATTGATCAGCCGATCGGGCCAGCAGAGCGGGGCGATTCCGCGAGGTCGTTCCCGCTGGTGAGTTCCGTCGACGTGCGATTTTCAAAAGCGGCAATTTTCCAATTCAATCAGCGGACTGAGCATCGGAATCCACCTCAGGGTGCCGCGACATCATCGCGGCAGGCGGAAAAAAGACGGATTGCAGGACGAGCATGATCGCGCCAACGACTAGCAAAGAGTCAGCGATGTTGAAGTTGGGCCATTTCCACGCGTCCGAAGCCTGCCACAGGATCCAGTCTCGCACGCCGCTCTTCCACTCGACGGGATACCCCGACTGCCACCATAACCCCAAACGATCATAGAGATTGCCAAAGATCCCACCGGTCACGCAGCCCAGTGCAAAGGTCAGCCAAGCGGACTCGGCGGCTTTGAAACGAAACAGCCAGAGCAAAATCCCCACCAACGCGACCACCGAAATACCGGCAAACATCAATCCCTTACCGGCACCAATGCCGAACACGGCGCCAATGTTCACGGCTGTTTCGATGCCGAAATAGCCATCAATGACCCAGTACACACCGCGTCGTCCAGGCAATCCGCGCCATGCGAAGATCGCGTGTTTGGTCCACAGATCCAGTCCCGCACCGATCACCGCGAGGCAGCCAAACATCAGATAACGCGACCGCGGAATGACGACGGAAGAGGGGTGAGAGTTGGCTTGCATGGAACGCGTCAAGGGGATGCCGAAAACGGTTGGACTGGATCTCGTGACGAAGAATACACTTCGGCGGCCATTCTGTGAACAAGAAAACGCGAACGGCGAACTTCTGCTCGTCGACTCTCCGGTACAATCGACCACCGTCCCCGTGCGACTTCGTTTCCAATTTTTGAGTTTTGTGATTGCTATGAGCCAGTTCCGGCGATTTCCCCCCCGCGCCCCACAGTCCTCGCTCCGTCTCTCGCAGTGGTCGCGTGGCTTCGCCGCGTCGGAATTTTCAGCTTTTCTACACCACGTCTTCCCTCAGGAGGCCATTGGAATACAAGCCCGACGCGCAAGCGAGGGTCCATCAGGCTCCACTCGCTCGCGCTTCGGGCTTGTATTGTCGAAGAGGGTGAGAGTGAAAAAATCGGCTCGAAAGCCTCAGTGGAAGAGACTGGTCGCTGGCGTCTGTTCGGCGGTCCCTCTGATGATCGCGGCAGTCGCCTGTCTGATTGCGGCAATGCCCGCGCACGCGGAAACCAAAATCGAGGTCCAACCGCCACGGCCGAATATCCTTTGGATCATGTCCGAGGACAATTCCAAACACTACCTGAAACATTTTGATGCATCCGGAGTGGCGACGTCGGCGATCGAGTCGATGGCGGCGCACGGCATCACGTTCGATCGGGCATTCTCCAACGCACCGGTGTGCTCGGTCGCCCGGACGACTTTGATCATGGGATGCTACGCCCCACGCATTGGCGGCCAGTATCACCGCGCGATCCAGCGTGTGTCCCTGCCTCCGGAAATGGAGATGTTCCCCGTCTACCTGCGTGACGTCGGCTACTACACGACCAATAACAACAAAACCGATTACAACGTGCTTGCGAACGAGCCGCCGTGGGACGATTCGAGCAAAACGGCCTCGTGGAAGAATCGGCCCGACACCGATATGCCGTTCTTCCATGTCCAGACCCATACGCAATCGCATGAAAGCAGCCTGCACTTTGATCGCCAGGCAATGGACAAGCCCACCGCGTTCTCGCAGGACGAAGTGCGCGTGCCGCCCTACCTCCCCGATACCAAACTGACTCGTTTCACCGCTGCCTACTATCGCGACCGGATCAGCAAAATCGATAAAATCGTTGGCAAAACGCTCGCGGATTTGAAAGCGGCAGGCCAGCTCGAAAACACGTTCGTGTTTTACTTTGGCGATCACGGCGGCGTCTTGCCTCGATCCAAGGGATATGTTTTTGAATCCGGCCTGCACGTTCCGCTCGTCGTGCGAGTTCCCGAGAGATATAAAGATGCGGTCGATCGCGACCTCGGCTCACGCACGCCTGGCGTCGTTTCATTTATCGATTTTGCACCCACGGTGCTCAATCTCGCTGGAGTCGAATTGCCTCAGGGGCTCGATGGTAAGGCGTTTCTCGGCAGTGATGTGTCAGCCGCCGAAGTCGACGCACGCGACACCACCTTTAGCGATGCTGATCGCATGGATGAGAAGTATGATCTCGTGCGGGCCGTTCGGGTGGGCGACTGGAAATACATCCGCTACTTCGAAGCTCAGTATCCCAATTCGCTCTACAATGAATATCGCTACAATATGCTCGCATATCAACAGTGGCGAGACCGTTCGCGGGATTCCTCAACGTCACCGGAGCAACTCGCATTCTTTCAATCTCGCCCCGTCGAAGCTCTCTTTGATTTGTCGGAAGATCCAGACGAGATTAATAATTTTGCGGATGATAAGGAGCGCGGAGGAAAACTGACGGAACTGCGGCGTCTGCTGAGTGAACATTTAAAAGACACGCATGATCTCAGTTTCATTCCTGAATCGGTTTTTCTACGTGAGGGATCACGCAACCCTGTCAAATATGGCGATGAACAGGCCGCCGCGATTACCATGTACATCGACACCGTCAATATTGCTCTGGAGCCTTGGAACCGTGCCACGACGCGGTTGATCACGAGCATGAACTCAGGCGACCCCTGGATTCGGTACTGGGCGTTCGACGCGGCCAGCTCGATGACGGCATCCGACGCCGCCGCACGAACTGCCGCGGCGGGCGACGCGACCTTGGTTCAACTCGCCGAGCGGGCTACGCTCGACCCGCAGCCGCTCGTTGCGGCGCGTGCCGCCGAATTCCTTTGCGTCATCGGAGCGGCCGATCCACGTGCTGTCCTCGTCCGCTGTGTCAAACGTAGCCATAGCGAAGCCGAGGTAATGCAGATCCTCAATATCGCAGCCTTCATCCATGCCGATGGCCACGGCGACTTTCCGATGGATGCCGATGCCTTCGAATTTCCGTTCCGCGTCGGTCCCAAAAGCGAAATTGCACGGCGCATTCGCTATTTCAACGAGTTTCAACCGACGGAGAAATCAACTCAGTAGTACGGACGTGATCATCCACCCTCGCAAATGTTGTGAGGGGGCATCAACCCGACGCGCCCAGCTGATTGAGTGAGCCGAGACGCGTCAGCGGCCGGGCTGGCGGCGTTGCCCGGTGCCCTACGGCACTCGGCTCACCATGGAGGAAACATAGTCGATTCGATTGACCGCCCGGCTGGCGAGGAACTCGACATGACCCCTGGTTATCGCATGGCAATGGATTAGTTTAAGCAAACGCGGGAGTATTCGAAGTCCAGTGTTTTCGCAAGTCTTTCACCTAGGAACAATATTAGTAATATGAATGCAACGTCTCCCTTTCATCTGGCCACGACGTGCTTTGGCATGGTTTTTGTCTTCGCATTGATGTCTCAAGCGGTGGTTGCGTGTACTCGCGCCGTTTACCTCGGACCGGATAAAACCATCATCACGGTCCGGAGCATGGACTGGGCATCGGACATTGGATCGAACCTATGGGTTTTTCCGCGAGGCATGCAGCGAGACGGTGCCTGTGGTCCAACGTCGATCAAGTGGACGTCAAAATACGGCAGCGTCATTTCGACGGCGTTCGATGCGGCCACCGCCGACGGCATGAATGAAAAAGGACTCGTTGCCAACCTGCTGTATCTCGCCGAATCAGAGTACCCGAAACCGACATCCAATGACGAACGGCCTCCATTATGCATTTCAGTGTGGGCGCAGTATGTACTGGACCAATTTGAAACCGTTGCTGAGGCAGTCGATGCGTTGGGCAAGGAACCGTTTTACGTCGTTCCCACGATGACTCCTGATGGTCATGAGGGCACCGTGCATCTCGCCATTTCTGATCCCACCGGCGACTCCGCCATCTTGGAATATGTTGGCGGCAAACTAGTCATCCACCATGACCGCAAGTTTCAAGTGATGACCAACTCCCCCATCTATGATCGACAGATCGCACTGAATGATTATTGGGAGGAAATTGGCGGCACGACCATGCTGCCAGGCACCAACCGTGCGGCCGATCGTTTTGCGCGGGCGTCGTTTTACATCAAGGCGATTCCGCAGACCGCTAAAATCGACGATGCCATCGCGAGTTGTTTCGGCGTGATCAGAAACGTCTCGGTGCCGCTGGGGATCTCAACGCCCGGTCAGCCGAATATCTCGTCGACGCGTTGGCGAACGGTCTCCGATCACAAGAACCAACGTTATTTTTTTGAATCCACCCGCAGTCCGAGTGTGTTCTGGGTCAATGTGGGCGAACTGGATTTTCAGCGGGGTGCCGCGGTGAAGAAGTTAACGGTCAGCGATGGTTCGATTTATTCCGGCAATGCTGCGGAGGATTTTAAACCAACAAAAGCGTTCAGTTTTCTCTCGACCGAAGCCAAGTAGTCTGAGAACCTAGAGGCATCGCCGGCCTCGTTTCAGATCGTACCTCCAGCGATCACCGCCGCTTTTTGATAAGATGTGCTCCGATTCTCTTTGTTCTCCGACATAGCTGTGAGACGTTTTGTGAAATTGACTGCGAAGCCGTTCCGTCGTGGCACCCGACCGATGTCTCCTGTCGTGACGTTGCTGATGATCGGGCTCGGGCTTGCGCCGTGTGCCTGCCCCGCTCAGGGGGTGTTTAGCTCGACTCCAATGTCGGGCATTGCCGAGTTCCTGCCACCGCCACGGAGTATCCGGCAGCAGATTCGCGAGGCCAACGAGGCCCTCGAGCAGGAGCAATATAGCGACGCGGTCGTGCGATTGGGTGATTTATCGCGGCGTCTCGCTAAGGAAACTCTGCCCGAGACGGCTCAGGATTATTTCCTGAATCGTGTGTCACCGGGGGCCGGTCGGAATGTGACCGCAGGCCAAACCGACGTCGACCTGGCCGACGAAGACGGGGGCGATGATGCCGGCGGTGCGATCTCGGTTCTGCGACGGGTGCGTGACATGATTGGGCAATTGCCCAAACCCGCGATGGAAGTTTACGAGCTTCGCTATGGGCCGTTGGCGGCAAAGATCCTCAGCGAGGCCCAGCCCGCGCGAGATTGGAAGGGGGTCGAGCAGGTGCGGCGCGAGTTCTTTCACACCGCAGCGGGCTACCGAGCAACCTACCTGCTGGCGACGCGAGAATGGCTGCTCGGCAACGCGCTCGCAGCGTCCCTCTTGCTCGATGATGTGGTGGTTCTGCCCAGGGCGGTCGAGCAGCTTGGTGACGAAATCATTTGGATGCACGCGGGTGCCTGTCTGTTAGCGGGTCGACCGCTGGAACCACCGACTCAACTACCCTCCGATTTTGTCGCGACTGAGGCTGACGATCCGTCGGCACCGCCCGTGGTGACTGCCGAATGGGAATCCGCTGTTCGTTCGCGGTACTCGGAAATGGCGTTTACGATTGATCCGCCCGCGGAAAGTTATCCTTATTTAGGTGGACGGCCCAACCGCAGCGGATTCTCCGAGGGTGAGATGCCGCTGAGTAACCCACGATGGATGCTCGAAACCTCGGGCAGTCCGCGTCAGGAACGCATGATCGAAGCTGAAACCGCGCAGCTCAAATCGAACGGTCAATTGCCGCCACCATCGTGGATGCCGCTTCGCGTCGGTGACCAATTGCTGATGCGGACGACGCAGCGGCTCATTGGCGCCGATTTCCAAACGGGTAAACGGGTATGGCAGTACCCCTGGTTCGATCCGCCGGAAGAACTCGCGGTATCGGGCAACGAAGACTCGAGCGAACTTCACCAGGAGGAGGATCCCAAAGATATTTTAACGCAGCGCGTTTGGAACGATGTTCCCTACGGCCAAGTGTCCAGTGATGGCCAACGCGCCTACATGATCAATGATCTCGGACCGATTGAGACGGAACGCTTCAGTCCGTTTGGGATGCGCGCCCGCAGCGCGGTCCAGGCCAGCAAGAACACGCTCGTGGCATTGGACTTGGCCACCGAAGGGAAATTGCTGTGGCGACGCGGTTCCGCCGAAACGGTGCCCTCACCGTTCTCCGAAGCATTCTTTCTCGGACCCCCGTTACCCGTTCGGGGGCGACTGTACGTCATCGCCGAAATGGCCGGTGAGATCGTTCTGGTTTGTTTAAACCCACGCGACGGCAGCGAAGTCTGGCGGCAGGTGCTCGTGTCCGTCGAAGCGAGCGGAATCACGACCGACCCGGTCCGGCGGGTCGCCGGAGCGATGCCGACCTATCACGAGGGATTGTTGATCTGCCCCACCGGTGCCGGCGTGACCGTCGCGGTCGATTTGATCGATCGCACGCTGCGATGGGCCAACGAACATCCCCGCAACCTCGGGTTCACTCAAAATGCATTCCGCCAGCCCGTCGACCTGCCGATGAGTCAACTGAGTCAACGTTGGATGACGTCGGTCGCGATCGGTCACGGAACGAGCATCGCCCTGACCCCGGTGGAGTCGGATCGGATGATCGTGGCGGATGCCGTCACGGGAATTGACCGGTTTCGCCCCCAACCGCGCGGCAAGAATTTGTACTTGGCCGGGATTCGCAATAACCAGTACGTCATTGTTCGCGCCGATCGTGTGATGGCGTTTGATTTGCAAACGGGCGGCGAGATTTGGAGCACCGCCGGTGACCTCATGAGCCCTGGCCAACGAGTCTCTGGTCGCGGTGTGTTTGGAGCATCGAGTTATTTCCTGCCCACCTCCAATGACGAGCTGATTGAGATCGGTCTCGAGTCCGGCAGAGTGCTGGCCCGACGCCAAACCCGCTACCCGTTGGGCAATTTGGTCGTGATTGATGGCGAGCTGATCTCGCAAGCAACCGCCACGCTCGCAGTTGCCTACGGCGAGGATTCACTACGGCCGAGTATTGACCGCATCTTGGCGGACGATCCCGATGATTTTTTCGCAATCATTCGCAAAGCCGAACTGCTGCTGGAGGACAACGAACGCGACGCGGCACTCGAACTTCTCGGAAAAGCACGCACGATTGATCCCGACAACGTCGATGCCATTGTGTTATCGGTCGAAGCGATGCTCGGCAGTCTACGAGACCAACAAGAGATCTCGGCGGAAGATTTAGCGACGCTGCGGCAGTTGATCGATGGGCCCGAACAGCACGCCGAACTGTTGGTGTTGCAGATCCAGCGTCTGCTCACGCCGCTCCAATCGGATAGGTCCCAAACCGAAATTTCCCAATCGGATTTGAGTTCCGCTTTGGACCTGTTGCTCGAATTGTCATTGCTGACAATCGAGCGACCGACTCTGGCAGACCTGTCAACAACGGTTTTCTCCGATCCAACGCGGCAATTCACGCTCGACGCTTGGTTGACCGCGCGGGTTGCCGAGGTCGCTGCCGCTGCCGATGATGTCACGTTGGTTGAGTTCGACGAGCGACTACGAGAGCAATTGCAAACTCGCGGTCGTCCCAATCGCATGATCTTGGCCCAGATTGTCGAGCACTTTGCCGCGTTGGATCTCGCAATCGATGGTTTTCAGAAGGTTCTGTTCGCGCAGTCACGGCAACGGGGCGATGCTTTGGCAACGGAACGATTGATTTGGGGCACGCAAATGGCAACCGATGCCGCCATGATGGATCTCGATACAAACAGCTTGCTGACGCTGGCTCAGACATACAGCGGCGCTGGATGGGGCGAAGATCGTCGCTACGTCGGTCAAATTCTACAACAGCGAATCCAGGCACCCGACGCGGACCCCGACGAAGTCAGATTGATTGCGGATGTTCTCGATCAATTCCGGGTTCGCGGAGCCATCCGACTCGGACCCGAACGATGGCCGCGTGAACAGGTTGATCTGCAGTGGGAATCCACGCGATTGCCTCAAAACCCGGCTCTGATGTCGAATCGACGCTATGCGCGAACGACTCGGTTGATGGGCCAGCAAACGCTGGGCTGGCGGGCGATCAGCGATAACAATCCGTTGGCACTCTTGGACCATGACGGCATCACTCATTCGATCATGGTCGAAGGATTGACCAACCGCAATTCGAGTGACAAAGAAGTCACCTTGAGCGGCGGACTGATGATCGTGTTGATGCCTTCGGAATTAATTGCGATTGATCTGTTCCGTGCGCTCTCACCGGGAACCGATGATTCCGTGCGATGGCGACAAAGTCTGCACCCGGACGGGCAAGCGGTCGCCAAACGGCGTAGTGAAACATCCAAGTTCGGCGACCAGATATATCGCTACGTGTCCAATTCGTCCACGGCCAATGCCGACGATGCGCAGCTCCGCCTCGGACCCGTCCTCGGCGATCGACTGTTTCTCCTCCAAGGACGTGCTTTGATTTGCTACGACGTCGTCACCGGTAAGCAAGTTTGGCGTACGCAAACGGGCATCCCCGGCAGTGGAGTCGTCGCCGGCGACGGCCGGGTTGCGGTGCTGAGTGAACGGGCCGACCAAGTCGCCTACTTCGATTGGTATGACGGGCGCGAGATCACGTCGGAACCACTCGAAGTCGATTCGGTGATGGCCACGACCGGACGGAATGTGTTGATGGTAACAAAGTATGACCAGCAAGAGGGTGAAACCGAACTTTACGATCCATACATGCTCGAGATTGTCGACGGCATCTCACGCCAGCGAGTGCGGGGCCGAATCGCATCCCCCATCAACCTGACCGACGACGAACGATCGACCGCTCAGGGTGAGTTGGTCGATGGACGCTACATGACGCTACTCGACGATCAAGGACACGCGACCATCTGGGATGTGTTATCCGGTGAACCAATCGCCGATCTGAAAATTCCCTTGCGACCTCGATTGTCGGGACTGTCCGTCGTGTACACCCAAGACCGCTTCCTCTTGATGCCACGCTGCGAGTTGCCGCCGCCTCCCGATGTCGAAGGCAATATCATTACCATTCCCAGCGGTATGTCGGTCCAAGACGTGACGAGCGTCCACTGCGTTGAAGTCCCTGAGAAGGAGACGGAGTCGCCGGCACAGCCAGCCTGGTCGGGAGTGTTCGATCAGGCCCGAGGCGTGACGACGTACCAACCGTGGTTAACGCCGATGCTGATGCTCGTACGCCGCCAAACTTACCGTGAAAACGCTGCGACGAAACGCAACGAACTCGACGTTTGGGCGCTCGACGTGACCACTGGAAAGACGCTTAACGAACTGCTCGGCAAGAACATTGGCAGCCGCCACGTGCGCATCGAAACCCAGACGCGCGCAGTGCCCCAGCAAAATAAAGTCTTCGTCGTAATTCAAAGTCAATTGCTCACGTACACGTTCTCGGATCAAGCACCCGGCGAAGAGAAGAATCGCGAAACCGAGCCAAACGAAACCGAGCCGAATGAAACCGAGCCGAACGACACGCCATGAACAATCCAGCGGCGATAGGCGTCTTTGGCGGTTCGTTCGATCCGGTGCATCTCGGGCATCTATGGATTGCCGAAGCGGCTCTGGAGCATCTGCCGGTCGATCACGTCCGATGGATACCCGCCGCGACGAGTCCGTTGAAACAGTCCGGCCCGATGGCCAGCGACGGGCAGCGTTGGGCGATGTTGCGTCTCGTCCTGTCCGGCCAGTCGGGACACATGATCGACACTCACGAACTCGATCGTGACGGTATCAGCTACACCGTCGACACGCTGGAGTACCTGGGGCAATCCTTTCCTGATCAGCGTTTGTTTCTGATCGTCGGTGCCGATTCGTTGGCGAGCTTTGCACAGTGGAAGGAACCTCAACGACTGTTGCAGCAATGCACCTTGGCTGTCGTCCGGCGCGGCGGGATGCCCCCGCCCAACTACGATATTCTCAATGAATTCGCGTCACCGGAGAAAGTCAAAGAGTGCCGCGATGCGGAAATCACCATGCCGCAGATTGAAATCAGTAGCAGCGACTTGCGCCAACGAGTGAGCGACGCGCGATCAATCCGCTTCCACGTCCCACACGCCGTCGCCGCGTACATTGACAACCAAAAGTTGTATCGCGACCCGTAACGCCGTGAGCCCACAACAGTGTTGCTCAGCTCTCCGGGGTGACGGTGGCCATGCCGAACGCCGCCCTACCCTTCCCGGTTTCGCTCGGCAATCAATTCGCGCCGCTGTTGATGGTACTGCCGCCGGGCATGCTCGTATTGATCCGCCTTCTTGCAGCCATAGATCCCGCTCACGACGGCGAACACGACAAACAGAACTCCGAACAACACCATCGGTGGAAACATGCTGCCAGCCATGATCGTCCAGAAAACTCCAAACGTGACAACTCCCCCAGTCACGATCAGGATCGGTGCTTTTGATGGCACACTCTGGGTTCCGTGTTTATTGGTGGTCAAGTACTGAGTTCGATCACGGTCCCACTGCCGATCGAGACGGTCGAGTTCGGAGTCACCCTTGAGTTTTTCCACATCCTGGACGAGCGCCTCCGTGGTCTGCTGGATCTCGTCGAGTAGCTCAGTCGAATACGTGCCGCCGGTATGATGAATCGCCAATCTCGCGCTGCAGTACGCGCAGGTCACAAACTTCGCTGACTTGGGAACGTCCAGCGGCGCGCCACAGTGGTTGCAGGTGAGCGAGATCAGTTTCATGAGCGGGTCGATCGAGGTCGCATCGAAATCGGGTTGGCAGACCGACAGTTATACACGACACCGAACGCAAAGAACGAAGTGCAAAGTGCAGATCCATCCAGTCTCCCCTCTCCCCCGAAGCGGTGGAGAGGGGAGACTGGATGGTGTTTTTGTCGCTCGGAACAAAAATGCAAGTATGAACATTGTGTCAACCTCAAAGATTCTACAGTCCAGCGTTATCGCCGGTTCGTCGCGACAAAATCGTGGCTAGCCGGCTGTTGATTGAATCGTTTTTACGAAATTAGCGAGTCGGGTTGCTGAATCAACAACCCGCCAACGCCAAAACGGCTAACCCGAAAATGAAAGATTGACGGACCACTAGGTTCAGTGGCCCTCTCTCGCGGAAGCCTCGTCGACTATCATCAACGGCGTGGAATCCGACACAGATGGACCTGTTTCAGATGTGCGGCTGCTCCTGAGTGGCTACAGTCGCAACTCCAACGTAAGTCGCCAGTCATCACTTTCAACCTATTGAGGCACTCTATCATGTTCGATCGCCGTCAATTCCTAGGCGCTATCCCCGCCAGCGCGCTCGCGGTCTCTGCTGCGACATCTTCGCAAGCGGCGCAGTCGCAAGATGCAACGCCAGGCGACGAAAAATTGATCGCCAGCCCGCCGGTTGTTCAAAACCCTCGCCCGAAAAGCTTCGGCGTCAGTATTGCCGTCAGTGGATTGGCGACTGCCTGGGTTGAATATGGCTTCGCCCCAGATGACCTAAAATTGACGGCGATCGCCAGTCATCACGGTTTGATCCAGGCCGACGACAAAGCACTCCATGTTCGCGTCAATCATGCCGACGACCTGCCGACCGACCGACCCGTTTTTTATCGTGTCGTCGTGCAACCACTCCGGTACGTGACGACGCACAAGCTGCAACGAGGCGAGCCCCAGTCGACGCAGACGTATGCCCTTCGTCTACCCAACCCATCTGCCAAAAAACTCCGTGTCGTGTCCATCAACGACACGCATGAAAACCTTCCCACCATCCTCAAACTGCACGAAGAAATTGAGAAACTCGATCCTGATCTGTTGATCTGGAATGGTGATACCTGCAACAACTTTTTCAAATCAAAGTCAACCGAGCAACTTCTTCTCAATCCAGGCAAAGATCACGCACTGAGTTGGGCGAGTACTCGG
Source organism: Rhodopirellula sp. (assembly GCA_041688415.1). GTDB lineage: Bacteria > Planctomycetota > Planctomycetia > Pirellulales > Pirellulaceae > Rhodopirellula. The sequence goes on from JBDNIG010000648.1 coordinate 16,214, forward strand.
CCGCTGCTGTTTTCCAACGGTAACCACGACGTGCGCGGAGAACGTGCGCAAGAAGTCACAAAATCGTTCGCCGGTTGTCCCGAATCACAATCGCTTCCGTACAATCAAGCGTTGCGGTTCGGTCCACTCGCCCTGATCACCCTCGACAGTGGCGAAGACAAACCCGATCGCCATCCGGTGTTCGCCGGGACGGCGGCGTATGAACCGTATCGTGAGCAGCAGGCCGAGTGGTTAAAGCACACCGTTACGAAACCCAAAATCGCAACGGCACCTTTTAAGGTAGCGACCAGTCACATCCCACTGCGCGGATTGCCTGGTCACAACGACGGCACCACGCTCGAAGGTTTTGCTTACTACAGTGGTTTCGGTGCCAAACTGTGGTTGCCGACGCTCAAGGAAGCGGGCTTTCAAGCGGTCCTTTCGGGACACATGCACGCCGATCGCGTCGACGGCCCGACCGATGAAATGCCGGTCCTGCAATTTGTCGGTGGCGGCCCCAAACCGGAATCTGCCACCCTCACCATCATTGACGTGGAGCAAAATGACAAGGCCGCTGAACTTGACATCCGCATCGTTGACTTAGCAGGAAAGTTGCTGCATCAGAAGCAATGGTCGGTGTAACGGTGGTCACACCCACAGATCCGCGTCGAGGTTGCGGTAGCTGATTGCTTCGGCGAGGTGTTCCTCTTCGATCTTGTCGCTACCGGCGATGTCGGCAATCGTCCGGGCGACTCGCAGAATTTTGTCGTGAGCTCGGGCGGAAAGTCCGAGGGATTCGACACCGACGCGTAGTAACTTCGTGCTGGCGGTATTGAGCTCGCAGTACTGGCGAACCTGGCGACTGGTCATTTGGGCGTTGTATCGCACCGGACTGTTTTGGAACCGCTCACTCTGCGCGGCGCGGGCGCGGACGACGTTCTCACGCATCATCGCACTGCTCTCGGTCGTCGTGGTCTTCGCCGATAGTTCTTCGAACGGAACCGCGGGGACTTCGATATGAATGTCGATCCGGTCGAGCAGTGGACCAGAAATTTTACCCATATAACGTTCGATTTGCGGTGGAGTGCAATTACAACTTCGCCTGGGGTCGCTGCGGTATCCGCAGGGACAAGGATTCGCCGCCGCGATAAGCATGAAGTCAGCCGGGAACGTGGTGCTGCGGAGTGCCCGTGAGATCGTCACGACGCCGTCTTCGAGCGGTTGCCGCATCACTTCGAGAGTCTTGCGATTGAACTCCGGCAGCTCATCGAGAAACAGGATCCCGTTGTGCGCCTTGCTGATTTCACCCGGCG
>JBDNIG010000649.1:0-16629 GCA_041688415.1 Rhodopirellula sp.
CTTGATTGGACCGATTTGCTTAACGAAGATCGGTGTATCCTCGTGGCGAGGTGCCGCGATCCTTGGACCAGCCTGAGCGTCGAGACGGCTGCGGACAAGTCCGCGGGCACGGTCGTCCCCACGGGCGAGACCAATAGCTGGGTTCGCGTCGTAATGCCGGTGGAGGAAGGTCGTCGCTAGGTGGGACAAGCTTCCAGCCTGTCGATGCCGTCGCGTCGCGTGGCCCAACGCACGATGGGAACCATCAGAATCGCTCGTTGATCATCTTTTTCACATCATCCTCCCTCATCCGGCTAACATCGTCGTGATCAAAACCGTTGACTTGACCAAAAAATACGGCGATGCGTTCGCCATCCGCGCCATCGACTTGGACCTCGAAGCGGGCGATCTGTTTGGCTTCATCGGACCCAACGGCGCCGGCAAAACCACGACGATGCGAATCATCGCCACGCTGCTCGAACCGAGCTGGGGCGAAGCCTACGTGTGCGGCCACAGCGTCCACACCCAGCCCAAGGAGATCCGCCGCTTGGTTGGCTACATGCCCGACTTCTTCGGCGTCTACGATGACATGACCGTCGTCGAGTATCTCGAGTTCTTTGCCGCCGCGTACCGGATCAATGGCATCGATCGCCGCAAACGCGTCAATGAAATGCTCGATATCGTCGACCTCGATTTCAAACGAGACGCCTTCGCCAACACGCTCTCACGCGGCCAAACCCAACGGCTCGGCCTCGCGAGAACTTTGCTACACGATCCGCAAGTCTTGCTGCTCGACGAGCCTCTGTCCGGTCTCGATCCACGGGCCCGGATCGAAATGCGGAACCTACTGCGGCGACTCGGTGAGATGGGCAAAACCGTGATCGTCAGCAGCCACATCCTGCCCGAACTGGCCGACGTGTGTAACAAAGTCGGGATCATTGACCGGGGTGAACTCAAACAGAACGCGAAGGTTAGCGAAGTCATTCGGATGGTTCGCCAGCACACCGTCTTGATCATCCAGCCGAGTCAACGCGACCAAATGCAGCAGATCGCGAACCTGTTTGCAAGCCACCCACTCGTCCAGTCCACCGAGCCCGGTGACGATGCGGTGCGAGTGATTTTGAACAGTGATACCGACGACTACAGCGAGCTACCCAAACTACTGATTGAAAACGGCATCGGCCTGCGGCGCTTCTCCGAAGAGGAACTCGATCTAGAATCCGCCTTCATGGCCCTGACCCAAGGCACGAGCACACGGATGTGAACGACACGAATTCACCGCATCCCGACGACAGCGACCCCGGCACGACTACGCTCGACCGGCTCGTTGCCATGGACAACCCCACATGGTCAGCCCTCGTGGAGCGGTATTTCGCCCGCGTCTATCAGTGGTGTATCGATAGTGGCGTCGACGACCATACTGCGGCCGACATACACATACATTGTTTTCAGCAGGTCGGAATCAGCGAAGGATTGCAATGCTTTGACCGCGTCAGCTCGTTTGCCGATCGCGTCCATGAACTCAGCCGCAGTCTTGATTCGTTGATATAGGAAATGCGAGTCACCCCCTCCCGCGGCGACGAGCTGATAGAATTTCTCGGCCCATGCGGTCGCTTGTGCCGCATCGGCGGCTTTGGGTTGTACAAACGTCGGATCATTGACCAGTTCGACCCACCGCTGGTCTAGCTCGAACTGTTCTAGACGACGTGATAGATCGGCCCAGTGCGAGGCGATGATGGGGTCATGGTCGGTCTGAACGAACGCCGCGATGGCTTGTTCAAACGCCTCGGTTTGGCCTACCGTCTCAGAGACCTTTCGCAGCGATTTCATCCGTGCGCTGGCGGTTTCCTCATCTCGCAGTGCTTGCTCGACCTGGTCCGTCAATTGTTTGGTTTCCGCAACGACCTTCTTGTCGGCATAGGCGGCTACCGACGCTAGCTCTTTCGTGCGACGTTGCAGTGATATCAACGCAGTGCGGTCCGGCGACGATTGCTGATTCAGGCGGCGAAAGTCCGCCTGCAGCGTCGCGAGTTTCTTGGCGACGCGATCCGTATCGGTCTGCTGCCGCATCAACCGTTTTTGCGCCGCGACGATTTTTTGCCTGCCTAAGATTGATTTTTCTTCCAGCGTCACGGCCAGCTCGCGGAGCTGCTCGAGTAGATTTTCGTTCGGATCGAGGGAATCATCGGCCTCGAATTGCGCAACGATGTTTGCAAACGCTTCTTGGCGTGTCCGCTCTGCCTGCATGGCTGCGGCAACCTGATTGGCACCGACCGCAAATGCCGGTCTGGTTTGGGTCGATTCCAATTGGCTTTCGTAGAATGTTTTGGCTTCGCTCGATCGAGATCTCTGGGGATCTCACTGAGACGAGCCTTTTGAAATTCCTCGACACCATCCTGCCACACCGGATTCAGCGGATCCTGCGCGGCGAGTTCGGCGAGTGTGATCAAGCGATAGCGCAGCGGTGCGTGATCAAGTGCAAGCAAACGATGCCGAGTCAGCAGCGGACGTAACTCATTGAGTTTGACGTACGCGTCATTGAGCTGCACGGCAGCGTCTTCATGCAACCGCGGCGGTGCCGGCAATTCGAACGCGGTGACGAGTTCGCACCATAGTTCAATTTCGGGAATGTCGAGTTTTTCGTACATCTCCAGCAGATTGCCGTTGCGTTCGGAGTACTCAATCGCTTCATCACGCCGTCCCGCATCGAGCAACCGATCCGACGCGGCCAGATGTGCGTTCAATTCGTGAACGAGATCGTTATAAGCCACCACCTCGTCACGAAACAACTCTTCGTCGATCCGCTCGGGCGACTCCAACGCGCTTTGCATGAAACGGATGAGTGAGTCAATATCAGTGCCGGTCATCATGTTGCTATCTCTCGGGTCATGTGTTGGGAAAAGAGCGGTTCTCGGAAGGATGAAATCACCGACACTGAATTTCAAACTCGGCGAACACCAGCTCTTTCCGTTCGACTTGTTTGTTGGTGCCATCGCCGGCGGAAAATTGCAATTCCGGGATTCCGATCGTCACACGGATCGGATGTTCGCGGGCCGCATCGGCCATCTCGGACATGTTCGGTGTTGGTTTCTCGCGATCTTCGGGATCGCTGTGCAGCGGGATGTGACGCCACATCAATGCGATGTATGCCGTGTCCTCATCTTGCTTTCCCAGATCTGTCAGCATTCACGAAGTATAATTTTCCTGACAGACGCTCGCGATAGTCAATGAGAGTTCCCCTATTTTCTCGGCCTCGTTTTTAGTGATCTTCTCATGGCCAAATCGTCTCCACGTCCTGCTTTCAATGCACCAATCTCTGCCGCACCTGAATCATCGACCCGTCCGGACGCAACCGACAAAGCCGCTCGGCTGCAAGCTTTCTTGAAGAACCGGCGCGATGCTCAAGCAGACGCCGCGAATCACGGGGACGCGGTGGAGATTGTCGACATTTCAGACGCTGAGTTTGTGGCCGCGATGGGCGCGGATGCGAATCTGTTTGATGGCCTGCCTGATTTTGAGGACGCGAAAACGCCTCCCATGCAGCGGCCTCAGTCCAATGCCGTTCGGGCGGGTTAGCGAACTGCCAATACTGCGACTCGGGCGCAGTATTCTGAGACCGAGAAACTCCTCCGACAGATTCATGCGTTAGTTTTGATCGTCATGGCTATGCTGGCATTCCTGATCCTGTTCGAAATCGGTCGCGCGGTCTACCAATCGATTCGCGTGGTTCCTTCTGAAACCACTCAGATGGATGCCGGCGTGGCTGAAATCGATGGCGAGAACGGTTGACATGACCTCATGTCCACGCATCTCCCATGTCCCGATCACGATCTGCTTGCCCAGTGGCTGGCCGGTGAGTGTCCACCGGATCATAGCAAAACCGTCGAACAACACGTTCTGCGGTGCCAGTCGTGCTCGGCTGAGGCGTTGGCAATCATGGAAGACGTCGAGCATTCAGACTCCACGCGAGACCGCTTAGCTGACCCGACGGGACTTGTGATTCCCAGTTCTGAGTTATCGCGTGGTGATGAAGAAGAGTCAGCAAGGCATGATACGCGGCACCGCACGAGGCAGGACGCACATCGGCTAAACGAACACTTGAATCTCGGCCCTTACCGATTGCTGCGACTGCTCGGCCAAGGCGGGATGGGGCGAGTCTACTTGGCCATGGACACGCTGCTGCACCGTGAAGTGGCGATCAAGACGCTCAAGCGAGATGTGGCGACGACTGGCAGTGGCCATGCCAAGCGGCGGTTTCTGCGCGAGGCGCGCGCCGCGGCGGCCGTGCATAGCGATTACATTGTCCCCATCTATCATGTCGGCGAAGATGATGGAGTGCCGTATATTGTGATGCCAAAGTTGAATGGCGAATCGCTGCGATCGCGAATCCACCGTGCACCATCGCTAGCGAACGATATGCTCCTGCGGATCGCGCGAGACGTTGCTGAGGGATTGGCCGTCGCCCACCAAGCTGGCTTGATTCATCGCGATATTAAACCTGAAAACATTTGGCTCGATCAGAAAGCCGGTCGCGCCAGCATTCTCGACTTTGGCTTGGCGGTGGCGCAAGTCAACGATTCGCGAATCACAAATTCGGGTGTGGTGATGGGGACGCCCCGCTACATGTCGCCCGAACAAGCACTGGGAAAGAAAGTAGATTTTCGTAGCGACTTATTTTCGCTCGGCGTGGTGATGTATCGCATCGTGGCGGGATCGCCGCCGTTTGTCGGAGACAGTGTGACGGCAACTTTAATCGCGGTCACACAGCACGATCCACCACCGCTCGATCAAGTGAAACCGGGACTGAGCCCAAATTTGGTGCAGCTCGTCGCTGAGTTGCTGAACAAGGATCGCGATAAACGCCCCTCATCCGCTACCGTCGTCGTCGATCGATTCGCAAACATTGCTGAGCAAACTGCCGATGAGCAAGCTGTCCCCTCGGCTGCACCAAAGTCTCGACGCTGGTTTCCATCGAATCGAGTGGCGATCGCTGTTGCGGCGTGTTTGCTCGCAATCGCAGCGATCACGATTGGGGCACTTCGTGATGACCAAGCTCCGCCAGACACAACGGGGTTTGTCAGTGCGGAGGCTGCAGCCGCGACTTCGCTGCCGCAGCAGGATAGTCAAAAGGGATCGCCCGAACAGATGCATTCGGATGCCCACCTGACCGCCGATTTCATCCGAGCAGGTTTGGCGTCATTGGACTGTCGCCCGACCATGGTCTCCGCAGGCGAACCGATGAGCCCCGCCGCGACCGTCAGTGAACCGACCCCGATTGATGGCATTCGAAGCTGGACGATTGAACTGATCCAGCACTACAACGCAATCAATCACTTTGCATGCAGTCGCGCCAGCAACTGTTTTGCGACGGGAGGTTGGGATGACTCGATACGGCTATGGCAATCTGATGGCAAACTCAACTCCATTTTACTCGGTCACGAGGGCCCGACCGTGCTGCAAAGTTTCGCGCCCAACGGAGACTACTTGGCGACGATCAATATCGGTGTGGCGAAGCGTCGCAAACCCGCTTTGCGAATTTGGCGAGTCGAAGATGGAACCTGTGTCGCGAATGTGATGCTCAAAGATTGGCCATGGTGCGTCGCGTGGTCTCCCGACGGGCAGAAGATTGCATTTGATGAAGAACGCGGGATCTATCGAATCGTCTGGCTAGCCGAATCACGAGTGGTTACCTGTGAAGTCGAAACGGAACCTAATCACTTCTGCGTGTGGACACCTGACAGCAAATCACTGGTCATTGAATCCGCTAACGATCCGCTGATCTTTGATGCAACCAGTGGCCATCGCATCGCGAGTCTCCCAATGCCCGCTGGAATGTCTCATCCCACCCTTGGACACCTGGCCCTCTCCGCCGATGGAACACGAATCGCCGGTGCCGCCGACAACCAAATCCATCTGTGGAATCTCCCTGAACGACGTTTCGAACGTAAGATCTCGGTGGACGTTGCTGGTATTGAAATGATCGCTTGGCATCCAAGCGAATCCATTCTTGCTGTGTCGGGAGACCAGCAGCAGCGACGTCTCGTTACGACCGATGCCGTAACGGGAAAAACGCTCACCTCGGTTGAGTCGGCGTTGGCTGGGAAGCCTACAGCTTGGACAAATGATGGCCAAGAGATCATGCTAAAAAAATACAATTTGATCTGCTTTCATCAAGTCGATACGAAGAGTTCGAGCGATCCAAATGGGAACCGAATCAATGATAAAGAACGCTGGTATCGCAATCTCACTCGGCTCAGCACCGACGGCAGACGCCTTCTATCCGGAGATCGTGTGTTTGATGTTCACGAGGGGGAACTGATCACACAACGGGCAAGTGTGCCAGGACGGTTGATCCTGATCGGCCCAGATGACCGGTGGAGAATCGTCGAGAAAAATTTGCGGCACTTTCTGGTTTCAAGCGGTACTCAATCGGCAAGCCAAATCGCACTGGGTGCGGCAAGACCGGGCACGGACTATCGAGCTTCTCAATCTGGCGAGTACCTCGCACGCATCAGTGGAGATCAGGTTATCGTGTGGGATGCGATTGATCGCAAACAAGTTGTTGAATGGAAACTTCCTGCCCAAGTTTGGTCAGTTGAATTCTCACCGGATCAGCAGAAACTCGCGACCCTCTCCGCCGACCGCCGCCTGCGAGTGTATTCGATCGCGAACAAGCAAACGCTCGTGGAGTCGGCAAACGTATCGATGTCCAACGTGATCGCATCAGGTTCTTCATCGAAAGAGTCCACAAATCGCTGAATGAACCAATCTTCCAAACGCAACAGATCGGCAGGCGTGACCGAATTTTCAATTCTGGAAATGGTCGGCTGGCTGGCCAGATCACGATCGTCTGGGGCACGATCAGCAATCATCTTGAAAACAGGATCGCTCCGCAAGGTGTCGTGCACCGCGTATCATGTCGCTGGAGCCTTGGTGTGCATTTAAGTTCTGGTAGAACAACAACTTAGACGCACGCAAGGCTCTTTTCGTTCAATACTGATGAATAATCCGGGCTAGCGTCTTGCCGCTCACTGGTCTGGATCCTGGTATTGCTGTGTGGAGTTAATAAAGCGGTCTAGCAACGGTAACTACTCACGGTGCCCCGAGCGAGGCGATGAAGTCGGCAAGTTTTTGAGGGTCGGCTCCTGGCACGGATTCAAGGCCGCGCAAGATTTCGATGGATTGGGCGCGGTGTCCGGCGGTCGTCATGGGCGAGATCACTTGGAAGACCGCCTCGGCGGCTTGGCCTTCCGGAGAGGAAACGTTCATTCCAAACGGAGCCAGAGCGTGGGCGACGCTCAACGGCAGGTCGTCGAGCGAATAGGAATACTCTCGCTTGTTCCGATACAGCGTGATCTGTTGAGCACTCGACTTCTGGACCAAGAACGTCAACGAGTCGGTCAGCTTGAACTCGTTGCCAGCGACGAGTTCGCTCATTGACTTTTGGAGCGCCGAGCGATAATGAACCGCCATGTCGGCAAACTGATAGAGGGTCTCCGCCGCTTGTTTTTGTTCGTCCGTGACGGCTTTCTTTTCAGCGGTCTCGCAAAGCGATTTCATGTTCGCCCAGTCCGCGGCGATGATCGCGTCGCGCGCCGTTTTGAGTGCGGACTCACCCGCCGGAATCTGGTCCGGTCCCGGCGGAGTCGAAGGAGCGGGGCTCGCCGGCATCGTCTCGGTACCGGTCGTTTCCGTGTCCCCCATTTCCGCGTCCATCGCCGGCGTATCGGGTGCGGGCTTATCGGGTGCGGGCTTGGTTGGCGTCATGGGCGGAGCGTCCATCGCATCTTCGCGATCCGGCGAAGAATTACTTTCCCGCGTTTTCGCGGGATCGTCCGTCGACCGAGTACCTGGAGAAGGGACGGCCGGTGATGGCTTCATGATCCCATCACCACGAGAATCCTGGGACCGGGCCTGAGCAGCGGCGACCCGGGCGCCGCTCGGTCGGGCGGCGGTCGATCCGGAATTGACTTGGAATCCCTCGTCGCTCTTGACGAGCTGAACGTTGCCGCCACTGATGAACAGGTAGGCTAGCCCAGCGACGAGGACGCCCAGCATCAGCACGGCGATCGATCGGAAGATCACGCCTCCCGAACCGCGTCGTCGGCGCACACGACGGTGATCAGAGACCTGCACTCGGCTGGCTTGCGTCGACGCGAGGGTTGTGGCGGCGGGTGCCGATGGCGGCATCTCCGCGGATGGCGGCGATCCTGTTGGCTGCTGCGCCGGTGCAGAGTCAGCCGGCGCAGTCGGCGCAGTCGGCGCAGTCGGTGTGGCTCCCGCGGTGGAATGGGAACTGGGCAGCAGCGCCGCGAGCGGGTCTGCCGCTAGAGCGGGGATCGACGGCGAGGCGCTGGGATGAGGCTCCGGCTCATTCAAGATCCCGTACTTGGCGTCCAGAGCGGCTTTCTGCTCAGGATCGACTAGTACTTTTTGAGCGGCCTGCACTGCCCGCACCGCTTGCATCCAAACGTCCGGCTCGCTGGCGGATTTCGCCTGTTTGATGCTTAAAATTCGCCGCTCGATGGCTGTCCGAATGACCTGTTGGTCCGCTTCCCCCAACGCCAACCCAAATACTTGGTAAGCATTGGGGTGGGTGACGTCGGATGGCAATCCTAGCAGTTGGTGGATCGAAGGAGTGGACATCGCTTGGCACTCGAATGCATCAATTCATAGATAGTGAACAACCGATCCAGAGAATGGCCGTCCCGAATTTATTTCTTGCGGTGACGAATCTTTGCGCGCATTCGTCGTTTTTTTCTTCCTACCTTACGTCGGCCTTTGCCGGTTCTCTTAGTACCCACCTAGTTCATTCTCCTCGTCGATTCTGTTGGAAATTGGAAATCTGCCGAAAATTGAATGGCGAGGAAGTAAAGGTTCCCACGTCACGCAAGGCCCGTTAGGGTAGCAGAACAGGTTCTTCAGGCAAGGTGCAAAGCGAAACCGATTGCGTTTCCAGCGGTTATTCGCTCGGCGCGTTCCATGGCAGGTCAATCCGCCCCGCTCGCCATTGTGCGATGAACTCCGGCAAGCTTGGCAAGACATTTCGGGCAGTCGCGATGTCGCCAGGCGTCATCCAGTGGATTTCAGCGACCTCCTCAGGATTCGCGACCGGTTCGACGCCGCCATGGATGACCGAAACCCACCATGCCAATCGAGTGCCCCACGGCGTGACGCTGCGATGGCACAGTCGCACCGGTTCCACATCGACCGAAATCTCTTCTTGCATTTCGCGGACAAGTGCTTCCTCTTCACTCTCGCCCCGTTCAATACCGCCGCCGGGTAGACACAGCTTCCCAGGGGCATTGACCGTCAGCGAGCGACGGATGATGAGCAATCGATCATCGCGAAAAATCACACCAATCACGCCGCGTTTGCGGTTAATTCGCGTGGCAGCAACAGGGCGGGCGCTATTTGAAATGGACATCAACACGCTTCTACCAATCCGGACGATGCGAGGCAACCCGAACACTCGGGCACCCGCACGCTTAACGCCGGGAAGCGTTTTCTGAAGGCGTTGAGAATGCCTCCTAGCGTTTCCGAACGGTGGTGGCGGATGCAAGATGAGGAAAATCGAGAAAATTCATCAAGAAAATGCCGCCGCCTCGTCGATGCAATAAGTGGCGCTAAAGTCCGCCCAGACCTCCCGGATAGGGCAACCGGCATCCTCCCCCATTCCCCCACGTTCGCAAAGTATAGATCCATGCAACCTGCCAATTTTCCCGCTGCATGCAGAATCCTATCTCGCCGAAATGTCGGATTCGACAGGACGAGGGGGATGCTTTGGATCGCGATCGCACTGATTCCGATCATGACGTCGGGGTGTTCACTGTTCTCAGGCTCGGCAATTCGGTTTCCGAGTCTGCAGGGATTGACCCCGGGATCGCACCCCAGTTCGTCGGAGCGGCAAGCCAATTACGTGCCCGTCGGGGCAGGTGCCGATCTGCCATCGAGCACATTCACGCAAGAGGCATACGAAAGCGTGCGAAATGCCAAAGCGAATCATTCGATCGTCTTGCAAGTCCTTGACGATGACGTTCCGATTCGTGTGCTGCCGCTTCCGCCAGCGGGTGCTTCTGGCCCCGGCGGTGATGGCCCCGGCGGTGGGGCGGCGCCACCGAGCGTCTATGTCAGCACCCTGCTGCAACAGACCGGCGTGCTGCATAAGCTCGGCAAAGTGCAAGCGGCCTTGTATCGTCCCGCGCCGAACAGTTTGGACGGCGTCCGCATGGATGTCTTGTTCTCACCGCATGATGCCAAACAGGTGCGTCCCGAATCGGACTATGCGCTCCGCCCAGGGGATCGCCTGGTGGTCCGGAAAGACAACCGGTTGGGGATGGATAGTTTGATCGACATGGTGCTGGACCGATAGCCGTCGCTGGATATTGATAGCGACGCTCGCCAGAGCGTGGGCTTTGGTTTTCGCTGCAATTCTCCACGGTGTGGCGACGGTAGCTCCGAAAAAATGTTTCGCAGCGTCACCCAACCGAGAGTGCAGGGTCTTGACGAACCCTACCTGTCTGCGTCGTAATGACATTGATGCGCACCGATCTCGACCGTCAACGATTGCACGACGACCTCCGCGGCTTGGTCGATGGGGAGGTGTTGTGCGATGACGTGTCAATACAGCTCTACGCTTCCGACGCGAGCATCTATCAGATCCGGCCGCTCGGCGTCGTCCGTCCGCGATCAGCCGCGGACATTTCGGCAACGGTGATTTACGCCCGTGACCACGGCTTGACCATCTATCCTCGCGGCAGCGGCAGCGGTGTGGCGGGTGAATCACTCGGCCCTGGGATTGTCCTGGACATGTCGTGCCATTTGCGGCGTGTGGCGTTACAGGAGGACAGCACACGGATCACCGTTCAGTGCGGTGCGACTCTGGCCAGCGTCAATCGGTTGCTCGCCCACGCTGGACGGTGGTACGGTCCGGACCCCGCGACCCGTGCGATCAACACCATGGGCGGCGTGATCGCGACGAACGCATCGGGGAGTCATTATCTACGCAGCGGTTCGGCGCGGGACACAATCGAATCGGTGCGCGTGATCAATGCTCAGGGCGAATTGGTGGAACTGGCCCAGCACGCGCCCGACGACTACCTGCCATCGCCGAGCACCGCTGGCGGTGAGGGCGACGTGGGGTTTCGAAACCGAGTGGCGAGGGGACTGTGCGAGATCCAAAATCAGTTCCACGGTCCACTGCAATCCAATCCGTTTCGTTCGCCGGCGAGCAATGGATATCGCATCGACGACGTTCTTGACCGATCTGGCGTGGTTGACTTAGCCAAATTCTACGCCGGCACCCAAGGCACGCTGGCGGTGATGGTCGACGCCACGCTTCGCACCGAGTTAATCCCCGCCCACCGCGGCGTCGTCTTGTTGTTTTTCAGGCGGCTCGATTCCGCCATGCGGTCCGCCGTGATGGCGCTTGATCACGGCCCGATCGCCTGCGACGTAATGGATCGCAGACTGCTGCAAATTGCCCGCGAAGGTGAAAAACGCTTTGCCGACCTCGTCCCCCGGGAAGCCGAAGCGGGCATGTTGGTCGAAATCCAGAGTGAATCGCTCGGTGATCTCTATCATCGCTTGGGCATTCTTCGAAAAACGCTCGCCAGCGGTCCCGACGCGGCATTCACGTCGCAAGACACCGTCCAGAATGAACTAAGGGACTTGTTTTGGATACTGTTTCGGCGCGTGATTCAGCGTCAATACCGCGTTCGCGGGAAAGCCATGCCGCTGCCGTTTGTTGAAGACATCTACGCACCGCCCGAACGCCTGCCAAACATGTTGGTGGCGGTCCAAGATGTGCTCAAGCGGCATCACGCCACCGCGACCGTATTCGCCCACGCCGGGCACGGACAACTGCACATCCGACCGCTACTGGATCTGGCGAATCCGCAGGATCGGGAGCGAGTGCATCCGCTCAGCGAAGCGATCGCGGAGGTGGTGTGGCGGCCAGGCGGCCAGATCGGCGTCGAACACGCAGCAGGGCTGAGCCGTTCGTACCTGATGCCGACCCAGCACGGTGATTTATGGCCGGCCATGGGCCAGGTGAAACGACTGTTTGATCCGCAACATCGCTTCAACGGCGGCAAACTATTCGGCGCCGTGCTACAGAAACCAGACGAGAACTTACGCCCGTTTAACCATACGATCGAGATCGTCGCGTCGGGCCGAAGTGAGCTGCCGCGACGACGCTCCGATGAATCCAGCACATCGCCCAAAGCGGACGAAAAACTCTCGCATGCGATTACCGAACATTCGCGCCGCGTTCAAACAAGCGCTCCGGCCAACGATCATACGGTCGCTGATTCAAAGACGACGGGCGGTAACGATTCATGCCAATCCGGGTCAGCCGGCGACCCCCGATTGATGGAGTCGGCGGCGTCGAAGTTAGTCACGTCGCTGATGCCGCACGAACCGCCGCCGCAACTCGAAGTGTTGCAGCAATGGTCCGGCAGCTCGCCGATCACGACGACCACCCGCGCCTGCAACGGCTGTGGTCGGTGCCGCTCGCACAGCCCTGACGAACGCCAATGCCCGATGTTTCGTATCACCGCGATCGAAGAAGCATCGCCGCGCGCGAAAGCCAACCTGCTCCGCGGCGTGCTCAGTGGCGAGCTGGGCGTGAACGAGTTGACGGGCGAGCGTGCCAAGGCGGTCGCCGATCTGTGCTTCAATTGCCATTCCTGCCGCATCGATTGCCCAGCGTCAGTGAACATCCCCAAGATCGTGGGCGAGATCAAAGCCCAATACGTTGCCACCAATGGACTGGCGCTATCGGATTGGTTGCTCAGCCGGATCGATTTGGTCGCCGCCGCCGCGTCACGAGTCGCTTGGCTGTCTAATTTTCTGCTGCGCCGTCGCTCGGTGCGGTGGCTTGGCGAAAACTTCTTCGGACTGTCGGCGGCCCGCAATATCCCGCCATTGGTCAATGAAACGTTTCTGCGGTACGCGATCCGTCGCCGCTGGCACAAGGCGTCGCCACACGGTGGATTGAAAGTCGTTTACTTTGTCGATCATTACGCCAACTATCACGATCCTGAAATCGGTCGCGCGTTGGCGGAGATTTTGCAGCACAATCGCATCGGATTTTACGTTCCCGCCGGCCAAGGCCTCAGCGGCATGGGGCGGATCACCGCGGGCGATCTCAAAGGCGCTCGCCGGGTCGCGCGACGGAACGTCCGCGTGCTCGCAGACGCCGTTCGGCAAGGCTATACCGTTCTGGCGAGTGAACCGGCGGCGGCACTATGCCTCCAGCACGAGTACCCCAATTTGCTCGATAGCGAAGACGCTCACCTCGTCGCCCACCACTCCCACGAAGCGTGTCAGTATTTGTGGTCGCTGCATCAAGAAGATCGACTGGAGCTCGAGTTCGAACGAGTGGATCATCGGATCGTGTATCATCAACCCTGCCACAGCCGGGTGCTTGAGCTCGAACCGACAGTGGCGAGCTTAATGCGTTTGATCCCAGGCGTCGAAGTCGACGTGATTGATAAGGGATGCAGTGGAATGGCCGGCACGTGGGGGCTGCATCGTAAGAACTTTCGCAATAGTTTGCGAATCGGCTGGCCCATGATTTCCGCAGTCCGCAAAGCCGCTGACGCGGCACCGGCGACCGAATGTAGCGCATGCAAATTACAAATGGAGCACGGCGGCGACTATTCCGCGGTGCACCCATTGAAATTGCTCGCCCACGCGTACGGCCGACTGCCGCGACCGGACCTCAGAGATCTACCGTAACGGCCGTCCGGCAAACCCGTAGCTGCTATCGCCAGATGGTGGATCGCATCGAAGCGCCGGCACTGCCGAAGCGCCCACACCCACCTTCACGCTCTGGGCGAGCGTGGTCACGCGAGCTACGACGGAGCGCCCCTCACGGTTTCGGTGGGCGGACGTCCTTGGTCGCACCGGCTCCGGTTTGTGAAGCACGGCGATTTTCACGTTGGATTGCGTCGTAGACCTCCTGACGGTTCACCGGGATCGCCTGCGGCGCCTCGATACCGAGACGAACTTTGTCGCCGCGAATGTCAACGATGGTCACAACCACGTCATCACCAATCATGATGCTTTCGTCGCGGTGTCTGGAAAGGACGAGCATGATGTCCTCGGTTGGGTATTTCTAGGGGGAGAATCTATGGGACAAAATTGGTTGGAATCTTGATGCGTTCGGTTCGGCAATCCTTGCCGTGATCTGCATTCCATCGCAAAAATCCAACGAGGTCTGAATTTTGGTGGCAAAACTGATTGCCTCCGCCTCGTTACAAGAGTGATCGTCTCCCACACTCCAGTTTGTCCACGATCCGCCCAGAAGGTCCACACTTACCGGTCGTGCCGATACTAGGCATTAGCTTCTAGCTTCTAGCTTCTAGCTTCTAGCTTCTAGCTTCTAGCTTCTAGCTTCTAGCGGTGCGGCGACGCAAGAATGAGCCACCGGTTCACGTGAAAATGTTGATTTCTTCAACAAATATCGTTAATCACGTCGTGGGCGATCTCTCTTTAGGACCTCGGCGATGTCAATCCACCTGAATTTAAGCTAGCAGCTAATAGCTCCTTACGCGGCGCGGACCTGAGAAACCGGCAGGGGCGCCGCAGTCGACTTGATCAACGTCGGCAGCGGTTGACGCAGCGGCCGGTCGTCGTTGGTGATCACTTGACATCCCAACCGCCGGTCCAAGTTAATCAGTAACGGAGCACGCAAGTTCGTCGTTAATTTCCCAACATGACCGGCAACGGTCGTCATGATGTAAACCTCCGCGCCGCTGCCCAGATGCAGCCCCGCCAAGTCACGCCGTCCGACGTGAACACGGTAATCTGGAAAGAAGGCTCGGGGACTTACCACAGCCAACGCCCGATCACCACGCGACGCCGATTGCAGCCAGGCTACTGACTCATTGTCAGGATCGGGAATCAACGCCCACTGATGCAGCGATTCCATTCCAACGAGGCCCTGTGGGAAGACGAACAATTGATCGGCGTTCAGTTCGAGAGTGCCGAAGCGATGAGTGTCAATCCGCATGGCTGGGTTCCAAGTGGCAGGAGTCTTGCGCGTGATAAAAGTAGCGTTACTCCAGTAATCGGCACATCTGACCAGACACCATAATCGATTCCGGCAAAGAAACCGAGATAATCGGCACAACCACAACCGTCCTCAAGTCCGCTCGTGACGCTGGCCGTTTGGTCATCAACGACGTGGGCATGACTCCCGTGGTCGACCAACGTCGCCAACCCAGTGATCCTTCGCAGGAGAACGAATTGCGATCTATCGCGTAGTAGCAGCGAGATTCTAGTACTGGAAGGAACGGCTGACTACATTCGACTCGCCTTGGCACCGGCGGGGCCGCCGTGCCTGCGTATGCACCTTCTACCTGATGTTCCAGGTACCAGTCGTAAAAACCCTCACCATTGGCACCGTCCCAAAACGCACGATCCGCGTCATGCAACGAACCGGCGTACCATGACGGCATCGTTTCGCTGCCACGCGAGAAAATCTCTCGCCACGATGGACGGGGAAATGTCGACACCACTCGCAGAGTCGCCTGCTCGCAGCGCGGGCAACGGGGTTGGCTTGATCGAGATTCCGCTGGTTCCGGGTCGACCGGTGGGAACTCCAGGGCGTCCGCAGCATACGGGAGATCAGCCGCGTTGATGTCGTCGATGCAGCGTTGCTGGTAACTCGCCAGTTGACTGTTGCTCCAACCGCCAAAGTACCGGGTCTTCGTCAGTTGATCGGGCTGGATATGGAGGCACCAACTACGCACGAATTCCAGCGTTGAGAGCGTGACTGGAACCTGCTTCGCCCCTCCACACGGCTGCGTTCCCTCGCGAGCCATGAACGTGACTTCATGTTCGTCTGCTGCGACGATGCGTGAATTGCTGATCGGGCCGCCGGTCAAGTAACGCGTCAGATAACGCACCAAATCGTTCGGCCCGCTCGATCCCGCGGGCGGTGCTTGGATATAGCTGACCCACTCCAGCGACGAAAGATGCGCCACCAACGCATCCCAGGCACCATCTTCTCGCAAGTCGCCAAACTCACTGTCGGTGTCGAGCTTCAATTCACCACGTTTGCGTAATCGCTCCAAATGCGAAATCGCAAACTTGCGAAACGACTTGCGAAACGACTTGCGAAACGACTTGCGAAACGACTCGCGAAACGACTCGCGAAGATTGATCGCATCGACCAAGTAGTGGCTGTCGCTATTGCCGGACCCTTCAGGTGCCGTGCTGATTTGCCAGCCACTGTTGTCAACGCCCGATCCCGATCCTGGAACCAAGGCATGGACATGCCAGTGGGCTTCCAGTTTTTGATTCCACGTGTGCAGCACCATGATCGCCGCTGGATCATAACCCTGTTCACTTCGGATGGATTTCTGAAGACTTTTCCAGGCCGATCGAAATAGCAAGTCAGCGAGTGACTCTCGGTTACTCAGAGCCAAACGCGAAAGCTGGCTTGGTAGCGTAAAGACGACTTGGTAGTAATCCACTTCATCGAGCAACAGCTTGCCGGCTCGCTCGGCGAAGTCGTAGCGTTTGCTGCCGCTGCATTGATTGCAGTGTCGATCACCACACGAATTGTAAACAAGACAAGTAGACTCGCACGTGTCGCACTGGTACTTGTGTCCGCCCAACGCAGAGGTGCGGCACAGC
>JBDNIG010000650.1:0-19248 GCA_041688415.1 Rhodopirellula sp.
CTTCACCGCCTGCATTTGCACCAGCTTGTTCAACTGTGCCTTATTGAGCGGTTTCGATTTCGGTTGTGGACGTTTGGCAGCCATCGCTGCGTTTTACCAAACGCACCGACTTCAACGCAAAGTCGATTTCACAGAATAGACACCTACCGTGGCGATTGTCCGCTGATCTTTCACCGCCGTGGTCAGCATTCGCTTGATGTACGTCGCTCGGTCTTCCTTTTGGAACAGGACGTGGGCGGCGGTGAATTGGTCTTTGCTCAGCTCTTCGGTCCACCAGCGGACTTGTTGGAACGGGGTGTTCGAGATGATGAATGAGTTGAGGATCACGTCGGGGTCGGCCAGTTTCGCTTCCAGCTCTTTGATCGTGCGGTGAAAGCGAATCTTGGGATCGTCGGGGCCTTCGAGATTGCGGATGCCCTTCGGGTCAACGAACGTGACGTATTGCTTGTCTTTGGTGAGTAACCAGAGGATGAAGTCGGGATAGAAATTCCCGGCCTCGAAGAATCCGATACCGCGACCACGGCTCATGTTGCGGAGGAGGTACAACTCCTGATCGGCGAAGAAGTTCTCGTTCGACTCGTAAAAGCTGCGTAGGTCGGTGACAAAGTCTTTTTCCCCTTCGTTCAACGAAACGGGACTGACGGTAACGAAATCGCTCTTGAAATGGATCAGCGGTTGGTACAGGTGCTGGCCGAACTGGAACGCTTCCAAGTTGCCGAACTCCCAGCCGTCGAACATCTTCGCCGCCAAGGCGTCACGAAGCTCGGTCAGCTTTTCGATGATCGATTCTTGCGACGCTTCGATCATCAGCCGGTATTCGTTCAAAAAGTTCGGATCGTCTTCCGTCAGTTCGTGGTACTCGTAGAACTCGGATTCCCATTCCTGTTTGGCGTGCTTGTAAAAACGGTCGATGTACTTTTTCAAGAGTGCGACCGCAATTTCTTCCCAGCGACGGACACGATCAAAGTTGGTGAACTTTAATTCGTCAGCCGGAATGAACAGTCGATACCAACGCCCGTCCAGTAGCAGCGAACGAAGGCCCTCACGCGGCAGGCTCAGATTGTGCCACGAGCGTTCATTCTTGAACTGCTGTAGCTCGAACCACACTTTGTCCATGTCCATGAACGCGAGCTGCGTTTCTCCGAGCTTGCCTTCGTGCTTTGCCGCTGTGTCCTCGGTCTTGATGACCCCGACGCTCTGTTGGGACTGAATTTTTGGATACCAGTTCACCGCCACAGGATGACGTAGCAATCGATCCGGCGGCAGATCGAGCGACGGATTGGGGCCGTTTCGTTTGAAATCCTTGCCCTCCTGCAATCGGACACTGGTCAGTTTTTTGCCGTTCAAGTTTTTGATCGTCGGCAGCACGATCTCGATCCGTTGTTCGTTACCCGGCAAACCCTCTTCTTCGAGGTATTCCTTGAACTGCTTCATGTAGTCGGCCCGAATGCCGAAGATGTTCAGCGTTTCGATCAGGTTGATGTGCTTGGGCCGATCGACGCCGTCGAGACCGCTGCTACGCTTGAGCGTCATGCCGTACCCTTTCAAACGCACCCCCCGCCCGAAGAGTTGGATGATCTCAGAGCCCTCGCTACGGCCGATATTCATCAGGCCCATCGTCGAAACGCGCCAACTGTTCCAACCCTCGGTAAACTTCTTCGATCCGATCAGCACGTTCACGGTCGAATCGGATTCGTTCAGCTCGCGGAACAGTGAACCGGCAAACTCCTTCTCCGTCACGACCAACAGCTCGGGATGATCTTCACAGAGCTTGCAAAGGCTGGACGCGTCGCCAACGTTGATGACACCGAACGGCTCGTTTTCACCCAGACGCAGTGCAATCTCGCCATCCGCACCCTTCAGGTTTTCGACATGCAGGGCAGCTTGGGTTTGCGAATTGAACATCACTCGCAGAATGTCCTCGTAGAGCTGCTCGGGCGTCAACTTGGCGGCGATCAAGTGTGGGAATCCGCCTGCGAAGATTTCGTTTCCGGCTTGGTCCAGCAGTCCGGGCTTTCCGCTTACCAATCGTTTGAGCAGATCGATCGTGTCCCGTTTATTCTTGACGAACTCGGCCAGCGTCAGCAGGATGTCGATGACGTCGGACACTTTGCGTTTGTTCTGCGTCCGCACCGCGTTGACGCTGCCGCCAACGAACACCCACAACGGCTTTTCCAGCAGAAACGGTCGAAACGCCGACGGATTGTCCGCGAAGAGCTTCTGTTGTTGGTAGAAAGCGACCAAGCAGGCCGTCAGATACATCCGCCGCCGTTCCTCGTCGGAGTCATCCGCTAAGTTCAAAATGCGGTAATCTTTGCCGAATCCGTCTCGGTAGAAATACTTGTACGAGTAATCGAACAGGATATTTTTGGCGTAGATTTCCTCCAGTCCCTTCTTGCCCTTCATCGCTTGGCCGAACGTGGCGGAATACTCGAACGAAAAGCCGTGTTCGCACAGACGATTTCGTGCGCTCATCCACGCCCCCTGTGTTTTGCTGTGGGCACTCTGGCCACTTCCACTCGCTCCCCGGTGCCCCTCATCGACCAGAACCAGGTTGTTGCTCTCAAAAGCGTCGATGGCGACCGTCTTCTGGCCCATCTCCTCCTTCAGCTTCGTTACTTCGATGATCTCAACCGATTTCCCAGCGAACAGCGACGGGTTTTCTTTCGAGAACTTTTCGGCGTCGATGCCTGACGCCCGGAACTCGGCGAAATGTTGATCAGACAACCCTTCGTTGGGTGTCAGCAAAATGATCCGGTTGAGTTCCTTTTCTCGTCCGTGCAGCTTCAAGTAATGACGGTACTGCAAAATGTTGACGTGCATGAGCAACGTCTTGCCGCTCCCGGTCGCGTTCCAGAACGCCAACTTGCGTAAATCCGCTTCCTCGTACTCCGGCAACCGTTCCTTCTTAGGCCGATCCGCGTTGAACCCGGCCAAGTGTACGTTTAGGTCGCGAAGTAACTGGGCCGGATCACGAAAAAACCGATCCAAAAAGATTTCGGTGAACAACAGCGACAGGTATTGAAAATACTTCCAGCGAATCGGCTCGGCACGATGCTCGCTGACGGCCAGCGTCTGTTTGACGATGTTCTGGTCGTAGCCGAGCAGCGTGTCGCCGGGGAACGCCTTGAACTCCCACAGCAACCGCAACTGGTGCAGAAACTTGTGGACGTTGTTCTCGTCCAACCCTTCAAGTTCGAGCGATGTCAGATGCTCAGCCAGCTTTTCAAAACTCTTCACCTCGAAGAGCGACAGCATGAACTGGTTCAGAACCAGTTTCTGGTCGAACCGCATCGGCGGTGTTTCGTTCTTGTTCGTGCGTTTCTTTGCCATTAGATTATGCCCCCACCGTGCCGATCGCTTCTAAACGGGATATCCAGTCACTGAAATGCGGACACTTTTCGCGAAGGCGTTTCATTCCGGTGTACTCAGCGATATTCACTCCAGCGGCTGTCTTTTGCCCTTCGTAGGTCGGGAACTGATTTGCAATTCGTTTGGAGGGTGCGGTTGCCCCGCCATCGTTAATATGTTCAATCGACGCGAACCGATCCACGACGGCCTGAAGTGCTTCAATTTGCTTTTCGCAGTCTTCGTAGAAAATGCCAAAAGATTTGAGGTTGGCGAAAAGCAACGTCTCGTACTCGTGAAGTTGCAAGTGAGGAATGAAGCGATGATCGCCGATGTCGTTGGCGAAGGCTTCTTCCAACGCCTCAACATACGGACGTGGGTTCACCGGATTACGCTGATTTGAATCTTTGCCCGGAAAGTCCGAGGGCAAGGCATACAAGTCCATCATCGTTGTGAAGTAAACGCCGTCGCGTCGATGCTCCTTCAACGTGTTGGTGATGTCATTTCTCATCACTTGGTAGCGGCGAACACCCCCACGATTGTACACGCCGCCTTTGCGGCTAAACGCAACCAACGTCGCTCGGACGACTCCTTCGTGCTGGGGGAACAGGTGTGGCTCAATCACTCGTCGACAAAAAACTTGCTCGGTCTTGCCTTCGCAGATAATAAACAGATCTTTCATCAGTACGGGCCTCCACCAAGAATATTCTTCTGCCAAAGCTCGCCGATGCTGTACTCCTCCAACCAGTCTTTGAGAGATTCTTCATCCAATCGGTGGAAAGTCGATGCACCTCGGTCGCTATGGGCCACGATCACGTCTCTTGGTTCAAACAGGTCCACGAGAACTGTCGATTGGGTGGACACAATCACTTGGGTGTTGACGGCAGCGGACTGAATGACTCCAGCCATGATCGCAATCGCCGAGGGATGGAGCCCAAGTTCCGGTTCGTCAAGCAGAATCAGTCCCGGCAAGTCATCGCGTGCTTGAAGCAAAACCGTTGCAAGCACAATCGCTCGCAGGCTGCCGTCAGAAATCTGGTGAGGCCCAAAAACGTGTTCGCTGTCTTGATGTCGCCAATTCAAAAGGATGTTCTTCGGATTCAGACGCTGTGGTTCCAAGACGAAATCATCAAAACGAGGAATCAGTATTCCAATCGTTGCCCGGATTCGATGATACGTCACCGGATTCCGTTGCCTGATCGCGTACAAGACTGCCGCCAGATTGCCGCCATCGGTTCTGAGTGTTGCGTTGTCTTCGATGTATCCCTCCATCCGAATGGGTGACTTCAAGCTGGTGTCATCCAAGTGAATGCGAAGTGGCTCGTTCTTCAGCCAGTCGTAGATCAACCCGCCGGGGTGACCAGGCCCGTCCACCTTCACCACGCTACACAGATCGTCAAAGACAGTCTCATCGTTACGGTTCGCCTTGTCTGACTTGTCCGTGTGTTTTGCACAAAGGAACAAGCCATCGGGAGGGCGGTACTCCGCTCGCTGGAACAAAGTTCCTGTTCCTGCCTCAGTCTGAACGGTCGCAGCAAGCCGAATCTGTTCGGTCGTCTTCGCCCCCCCGTACAACACCGAATTTGGCCCACCGTGACGCCCGACATAACCATCGACTCGCCCATCAAGGGACGAGCGAAGGAAGTCGAAAACACCGAGCAAGTTTGACTTACCCGCACCGTTCGCACCGATGACTACATTCAGTGGCGACAATTCAATCTCAGCATCACGGATCGACTTGAATCCGGCGACTTCGAGTTTCGTAATCTGTGGTTTATTCATAATGTGTTGTTCAATTTGGATTTTTCTGCCACGAATCTCACGAATAAACACGAATAAGAATTCTGGATTTTCATTCGTGCGGATTCGTGCTATTCGTGCTATTCGTGGCTAAATCAGTCGTCGACTTCGTGGCTAAATCATTCAGTGTCTTCGAACATTAATCTGCCGAACTCTTCCTCGATCAATCGCACTTTCCAGGTTTGGTCGGGGCGGCGGAGGTTTTCAAGGTGGTTGTCGCCGTTAACGTAGAGCAGGTCGTATTCTTGGTCTTTGGTGTTGTACCCTTGCTTGGCGAACCAAGCGTCTAGGGTGTCATTGTCGGTTTCGTCCAGGTCACGCCAGATCACGAGCACTCGGTCGCCCGCCGGGTTCGTGCCCTCGACGGTGCGGACGCCGCGAATCACGTCGATGTGACGCACCGTGAGTCCAAGCAGCCAATTGAAGGTCTCGACCAGATCGACATTTTGCAGCTGCGTTTCCCCGTTCCGTTCGACTTTCAATTGGTAAGCGTCCGGCTTGCGGATCGAGTCCAAGTTCAGCAGTGATTGGCTGCCCCGCGATTCCACGTCCAGCATGTAGGACAAGATGAACTGCTCCCGCAAATGATCGTCGTCCTCCAGCAGCGAGGACTGCTGATTGGTGCGGCGAAGCTCCAAGTTGTTCAGTGCGTCCTCGTAGGATTCCAGGCGGATGTATTTGAACCCGTGTGAAACGCTGTCACGATCAGATGGTTTGCCACCGCTCCAGGACGTTGAATAGGCCGACTTGCGGATACGCGGTAGGGTTACGGTGTCAAAGTGGTGGCCCATCTCCACCAAGACGTATTTCCGTTTCCCTTCGTCTTCTTTGTTCAGGGCAATCACGGAATGAGCGGTTGTCCCTGAACCGGCAAAGTAGTCCATGATCCAAGAGTCCTTTGCTGGAGCAAGGTAACGAAACACTCGAATGAGATCACGCCAATTCTTCGGGTTGTCGAAAACACGGCTACCAAACATGGGGTCAAACTCTTGCGATACGGTTTGAGCATAGCTGTAGAAGACGCTCGGCATTACCTGCCCTTCGCTCTCGAATAGATAACTCGCAATACGCGGTGAAGTCTTTTCATCATCACCAAAAACAATCTTCCCGGATTCGACTTCTTCCCAAAAACGTTCCACTTTCGGGTAAACCCACCCGCGAGATGGAACCTTGCACGGTTTGCCTGTTGTCGGATGTACCACCTCGTATCGAGGCCCACCGCCACCCGGCCAACTGATGTTGCCGTCGTCTCGATAAGGGCCACGAGGACCAACGCGTGCGTAACGCATCAGACGACGCTTTGGGTCAGAAACCGGAATCCCCGAAAACCACTTTAACCATCCCCTTCGCACCGCTTCCCAATCCTCGCCAAACTCGGCGACTATCTTCTTGTAAGCCGCCTCCGCCTCGACGATGCCTTCCTTGGGTTCTCGAAACTTGACGCCCGTTTCTCGCAGATGGCTGCTATCGCGAGCAATGACGAGCATGTACTCGTGGCCAACCGAGAAATACTTGGCATCGTTCTTTCGATTGCGATCCCACACTAGCTTGGCAAGTTCTTGCTGTCCGTAAATACCTCGTACCACTTGGCAAAGATGATCGAGTTCCGCATCGTCAATGCTGATCGTGAGCGTGGCAGCGGGGCTTTCGAGTGACCGACCGGCCTGCAATCGATCATGAAGCATCGCGAGCCACGAAGAGTGTTGATACGAGTCCTTGTACGGGAATCCATCATCGCCAGTATTATAGGGTGGGTCGATATAAGTCGCCGTAATCTTCGAGTCGAGCGTCGTTGATAGAAGCCGCAACGCCTGAAAATTTTCCGATCGGACAACGACTCCATCCAACAACTCAGGCATATATGCTATCGACTGGAGCATCCTTGTCGTGAAATCTGGCAAGAACAAAGCAGTGTCGATTGTCAGTCCAAGGTTCGCTTTCAAAAACTCGATCGTCAGCGGCACGCTGTACCCGACGTCGTGTAGATCGTCCTTGATTTCATCAATCGCGAACAACTTCACCCATTCTTCGCGTTGAGCTTCGTTGGCGGCGATCTCGGGGTAGAGATCTTCGGGGATTCGGTCAAGCGTGACGCAGTAGTTGGTCTCGATGACGAACTTTTTCTTCAACCACAGCTTCTTTTGAAAATTCTCCAGTTGCTCGACGAACTGGATGATCTTGTGAGCGATGCGGCGGATGACTTTGATCTTGCTCAGGTACTGTTCGACTCGCGGCACCGTGTCGTGCTCGATGTCGTCCAGGTGCATGACTTCGTTCTTGATGTAGAAATCCAGTTCCCGCCGCAGGAACCCGCCCAGGTCTTTGTGGATGAAGTAATCGAAGGTGTTGCGGGCGGTGAAGTGATGTAGGTGCTTTTCGAGTACAGAACGATTTGCGTTAGCCTTGGTAGGTGCGAGCTTGGCGAGTTCGTGAGTCCAGTCGAAGTCAGACGAAAGCCTCTCACCCCCAGCCCCTCTCCCCGAAGCGGGGCGAGGGGGGACAGGATCTGTTGGTACAGCCCCGCTCACCGAAGCCGGGAGTGGGGAGCCAGAGTTGGCTAGCAGTGTCTCGGCCGCCTCTTTGTTCAGGACGTCTTGCTTTCGTTTGCGGCTGTCCGGTCGGTACTCGAAGCGGATGATCAATTCCCCGTCTTCGACAACGATCGGGTCTTCATCGCACAGGAGGAATCGTCGTTCGCTGCCAGATGCTTCTTTCTTGTTGTCCTGTTCGGTGCTCCCCGCGACGACTTTGAACCGGACTCGTTTGGACGGCGACAATTTGAAAGCGAAGTCACGAAGGTACTCGCTGCTCTTGATGTAATACTGGTCGTGGTTGGCCCAGTGCAGTTTGACCTCTTCGCCTTCGTAGGGGATCGCGTAGACGCCTTCCTTGTATCGCCGTAGCGAGATAAAATCGCCTTCGTGGTAATAACGCCGGAAGAAGTTGAACAAGTGGCTGAAGACTTCGTTTTCGAGCCCTACGACGTCGACAGCGGAATCATCGTACTGCTCGCGAAGTTCCCTCACCTTGGTCGACGATTCGGGATCAACACCGAGTGCCTTGGCCTGCTCGATCGCCTTGTCGAGTTCCTTTTGGACTTCGACCTTGTCCGCCGACTTGTACTGCCCGAACGCCTCTTTCACCTGGGGCAGCAAGTCTTTTTCCAGAAACCGAACGACTTCGTCCCGCTTCTGGTTCATAATCCGATAGATACCGAAATCCAAATCGGCTTGGTCAAGCTGAAATAGCTCTTCCAGGAGTCGCTGTAGTTTCTCGAAGTTTTTCATAAAGAGATTTTTTTGCCACGAATCTCACGAATAGACACGAATAAGAGTTTTGGCTTTCATTCGTGTCGATTCGTGTTTTTCGTGGCGAAATGTTTTAAGTTTTAGAGGACGATACGTTCGTATTGGAGTTTGCCGTGCTGGCCGAAGTTGACGAGCAGACCGAGTTTCAGTCCGGTGGCTTTCAGGTAGTTGAGCATTTGAGCGCGGAACTTGTCGGTCAGGTCGCTGGTGCCTTTGATCTCAAGGATGATCTTGTCGAAGCATACAAAGTCGGGAGTGTAAATGGATTTGAGTGTGCGTTTTTTGAATCGCAATTGAAGTTGTTTCTGGAGAACGAACGGCACCTGACGGTCGGTGAATTCGATTCGAGGCATTCTTGGTAGACGGCTTCCAGAAAGCCACAACCCCTTTCGTTGTACACTTCCATGCACGCACCGATGATCCGGTAGCTTTCTTCTTTGTAAATGATGTCTGTCATTCTTCATTTCTTGTGAGTTAGGTTGTTTGCGGTGACGAGGTTTGCTTTGGCCACGAATTTCACGAACAAAAAAACAAAATTTTCGTTTTTATTCGTGCAGATTCGTGTTATTCGTGGCAAAAAACTTTCGCTGCTTTACTACACAACTTCCCATTGTATTGTGAATAGGGTCTTTACACTGGTCTGCTGGGCCATTCGTCGCTGGAGGCCCTCGATCAGCGTGTCTCGCTTGTCGGCGATCTCGTCTTCGATGTCGAAGATCTGCTGACGCTGCTTGCGTTGTTTCCGCTCTAGCTCGCGTAGCTTCAGTTGAAGGTCGTTCTGTTCATCCAGTGTCGTCGCCAGCCGCGATTGACGGCGAACGACCTTCACTTGCACTTTCGTGTCGCCAAGCTCTTTCTCGGCAGCGACAACCATGTCATCGGCCCATTTTTCGAGCCGTTCCCGTTCTTCATTGAACAGTCGGTTGTTGTTCTCCAGTGACGAAGCGATGGTCGCCTCGGCATGGCGGCGGGCTTCACCGGTGAGTCGCTCGGCGTGTTCATTCGCTACCGTACCGGTGGGACCGACGGTGGCCGAGCAATGGAATAGCTTTTGACAGGTTTCCTGATCGAGTGATTTGCCGCCTGCGTCGGTCGCTGAGAACAGCAAGTGCTCTTCACGGCCAAAGGAATCGACGGTCAAGTGCTGGAGGGTCAACCAACCTGATTTGCCTTCGAGTGCTTCGACGAGGGCAACGCGGGCACTGTATCCCGTAATGTCGAAGGTAACCTTGGCGACGGGCGTTGATTGCTGCTTGCCCTGGTCGATGGACCATTCGCCAAGCGGGTGAGACAGACGGTAGAGAAAGTTGCCGTTGCGGTTTTTCCCGTCTTTGGAAATCAGATGGTAGCGGCCTGCTTCGCAGGATTTGATCGGCGAGTCGCTTAGTTCAAAGCTGAGTGAGTCTTCGCAGAAGGCCGCATGATCGCGAAGCACGAACCGCGACAACGCCCAGAATTGACGACTGATTCGATCCAGGTTGGCTCGTGTATCGTCCAGCCGCATCTTCAGCTTGGCGTGAACGTCTTCGTCAAAGTGTTCGATCAATTGTCGGCGAGTGTCATCCATCTTGGACTGAATCTTCTCGTCCATCTCCGCTTGCAGAAGTTGGAATGCTTCGTCGATCTGCTCGGTCGTTCGACATTGCTGATAAATCGCCAGAATCCGTTTTTCAAAATCGACGCCGGACTCGATTTGCCCGAGCACTTCATCGGATGCTCCAAAAACACCTTCAAACAGATTGAACTTTTCTGACAGCAATTCGTGGACGCGGCGGTCAGCTTCGTTGCGTTCATTGAGAAAGTTGATGACGACCACATCGTGCTGCTGGCCGTAGCGGTGACAGCGTCCGATCCGTTGTTCGATTCGCTGCGGATTCCACGGCAAGTCGTAGTTGACGATCATCGAGCAGAACTGCATGTTGACGCCCTCGGCTGCCGCTTCGGTAGCGACCATGATCGTAGCGTCATCGCGGAAGTGTTCGATCAGTGCGGTGCGGCTATCCACGGGCCGGGAACCGGAGACGCGACCCAGGGGACGGTTTTTGCTGATCCAGTTGTCGATGACCGCTCGTGAGTCAGGATCGGAGTTCGTGCCGTTGAACAGCACGACCTGTCCCGCGTACCCGTTTGTTTCCAGGAACGTCTTGAGATAATCCTGGGTCCGTCGTGATTCGGTGAAGACGAGGCACTTGCGGTTGGCTCCCGCCTTGGCCATCTCGGTAAAGCCAAGTTCGAGTGCCTTGAGCAGCGAGCGGCTCTTGGTGTCGACGCCGATGCCACGTGCCCAGGTTGCGTAACGATCGAGTTCGTCGATTTCCGCGTTGAGCTTCACGAGGTCAACTTGGGCGTCACCGATGCCGTCTTCATCGTCACTTTCTTCGTCAAGGTATTCGTCCCCAAATTCCTCACGCTCGACTAGCTCGCTAACCAGCATCGGAATGCCGTCGTGATCGGCATCGTTGTAACGGTTGTTGGTCTTCTCCGTTTCGACGGTGGCCGACTTTTCACGCAGGTCTTCGAGCCGTGTCTTCATCGTCTCCAGCGTGCCCGCGATGGCCTGGGACGATGACGCCAGCAGCTTTCGCAACAGCAACGTGAGGAGGTGCCGTTGTTGGGTTGGGATGGAGAACGTCAACTCGCGGCTGAGAAACTCCGACACTGCATCGTAAAGCTGCTGCTCTTCGTTGCTGGGCCGGAACCGCACCGTAATCGGCTTGCGTTTTGTGTATTGAATGTATTCGACAACTTGTCGCCGCAGCGTTCGGTGGCAAAACGATTTAAGTCGCTGGCTCAGTCCTGGAAGGTCGGCACCGATTCCAGTGTATTGTGAACGGAACGATTGCAGGTCGCCGAAGATCAGATCGTCGATGACGGTTGAAAGCCCGTACAGTTCCAGCAGAGTGTTCTGGAGCGGGGTGGCGGTCAGCAGGCACTTCTTACGCTCTTCGACGGCCCATTTGATGTTTTGGCCGATCTTGTTGCTGGCACGGTAGGCGTTGCGTAGTTTGTGGGCTTCGTCGATGACGACCAGGTCGAACGGCACGGCCCGAAGATCGCCACGCATCCGGCTGGCGTAGTTGTACGAAGTGACAACGACTTTGTCGGTCGAGAACGGGGTCTGATCGCCGTCCTTTTGTGCGTGACGGTATGACTTCGAGTCCAGGATGATGCTCGGTAGATTGAACTTTTCGAGCAGCTCCAGGCTCCATTGCTTCCGCAAACTTGCTGGACAGATCACGATCAGTTTACGTTTGCGTTCAGCCCAATACTGACACAGCACCAACCCCGCTTCGATCTGGTGCGGATTCAAATCCACGCACGCATCAAACAACGCCATCGACAAGCAATCGGCGTCCCCACTTCTCGCATGTCGAGTGAGATCGTGAGCGAAGTATTTCGCGTGATACGGCGTTGTCACGCTGGCACGTCTCCCAAGCTGGGATAAAAAGCGGGGCCACGAGTGAAGGGTCGGTGGCGACAGTTCATCGTGCTTTCCGCACACGACGTTTCTGTGATTTCCCCTGTTCTTGTGTTCCGGATGCTACCTGCCGCAGCATTGCGACCGGGTTGCCAGCCGCCGCGAGCATCGCGTCGAGTTCCGCCTGTTTGAACAGACGGTAATTGTTCGCCGGATGCCGATATTCAGTGATTTTCCCAGCACGTCCCCAATTTCGCAGTGTGTTTGTGCATACGCCAAGATATTCGGCGGCTTCGGCAATTTGCAGGAATTCGTCTAGCTTTGGCACAGCTCAGCCTCACGCTTTTCGGTCAGTGTGGAAACGTTATCCCGCGAGGATAACAAACGTTACCAAGCGGAAACACTGGACGTACCTTGGCGTCATTGAGAGCTGCAAACGTGTACGCGGCAGATTTATCACCTCAGACTGGCGGCAGTTAGGCGATCTTCGATGACTCTAGCACCTGCATCGCGACCGACCGCATTGTTCCCCCTTCTGATCGGGACCAAATCAATTCATCGGAACCGGTTCGAACGCTCGGCTAAACGAACCGCGGAGCCGATTGTGAGGGCTCTGAGTTGCAGGGCGGGAGTATGGGTTACTTTGCTCGTCGTCTGCATCCGGAACGGCGGACCTCATCGCCTGGGCCATGCGGCTGGTAAAACTGATCGCTCGTAACGATGCCAGGGCACTCTGGGATCGCATGTGCCGGTTGAATGCTGATTCGATCTTCTTGAGCCGGTACTCGCCGAGCTTGATGTTCTCAGCGGGCTTCGTGGCTTCTCGGTCCTCGTGGTAGTAGATCTGCAACCAAGTCGAGATCGCCTGGTCGACCAGCATCTGCTCGACAACGGTGCCGTTGGTCTCGGCGATTAGTTCGTTTTTGAGGTCAGCCATCTTCATCAACAGACACTCACGCCGGTAAAAATCCTGTCCCGCGATCAAGTCGATCCAGTGAATCTGCGTCTGCGTGGCCAGGTCACCGCTGTTCTTCGCAAGTTCGGGGTTCTCTTGCATCATGCGTCGCAGGGCTGGAATCGCAGAGCGATCGCCCTGTCGAGCAGCAGTTACGAGCTCAGAGAACGAAGGTCCGGCGTCCTCCGTCGCGGAATGAACGAGTTCGCTGTTGGCTTCATTTGATGCAATCATGGGTAGGCGTCTCCATCCTCGGGACTTTTCGTTGGTGTAACCGATCGACAGCATGAGTGCGTGGGTAACGTCGGTGGTGCTGTGAAGGTGCCGTTTGAGCAGATTTTCTGCGGGAGCAGTTCGTTGCCGTTCTTCGCTCAGCTGGCGTCGGACCGCGGCTCTCTTCTCCATCCGCAATGATTCTACCCCGGCCAGCGGGCCTCTGCCGATGTACCTTTTGCGGATGCGGCCACCGGGCAGACGTTGGCTCAGATAAAAATACTTCTTGTCGCTGCGTCTGGTTTCCCATGCCACGTTGGACTACTCTTAAAAAAACCCATTTTTAAATTCCGGAATTTAAACAGTCTACCAGGTGATACGAGAATACTGAACAGCAATGAGCACTGATGAGCAAAACACAAACGAACAGTCAGGTCGAGATTGCAATTCAAACCATCGAGACTCGCTACGCGATCGGTCAGGCAATCCTGAAACGATGTGGCCAGACATCACGCTACGGACTGATCGCAGAACTCGCAGAGCAGCACGAGATCAACCGCGACCACGCCCAGAAGCTTCGTTCCATTGTATCGCCGAAGACGGGATACACGAAGAGAGAATTGGACAAGTGGTTCAGGCTGTTCAGAGAAGCAGACTGTGCCCTCTCGATCAGCCATTTCGTCAAGCTAGTCAGCGTACCCAAGGGTAGCGTGCGTGATCGTTTGACACAGGAAGCTCTAAGCAACCGCTGGAGCAGCAAGCGGCTTCAGGCGGAGATCCTCGCTGTTCAAGGTCGCCGTCAGGACGGTGGACGCAAACCGACCGTCATTACTGGCGAGGCGTTCGAAGCTGAACTGGAGAGAACTTTGTGGGCATGGGATCGCTGGTTGGAACTGCACCTCGAAGCCAATTCGGAGATGCGGCCAGAGATTGCTAAGGAGCTCAATGCAATCAAAAAGAAGATCGCGAAAGTGGATGGTATGCTTCCGAAGCGAGTGATTGGGCCGTGAGGCCTCGGTAACCGAGGGACTTGGCCCTCTGGTGTGCGGCGTCGTCAGCGGCGTGTGACCGCCGTCGTTACCGCCGTCGTTACCTTCGTCGTCCGCCGTCAGCGGCGTGTGACCGCCGTCAGCGGCGTCAGACAGCGTGTGAATAGGCATGTGACCGCCCCGTGACCGGCGTGTGGTCGTCAGCGGCGTGTGGACCGCGGTCAGTGGCGTCGTAAAACTGATCTCCGTCCGCAAACGGAGAACGCGTGATGCACTTACAAAGCGAGCCATCCAACACCAGTGGTCGACGCACCGATTGCAAGCAGAGATCCTCGCACGCCAGGGTCGCAGACAGACTGGCGGTTGCAGACCGAATGTTGCCATCGGACCGCAGTTCGAGCAGGAACTCCCGCAGACGCTCTGGTCATGGAACCGCCGGCTGGCCGTTCACCTGGAGGAGGAGGATGAAGCGATGCGAAGCGAGATCGCCAAAGAGCTGAGTTCGCCCGAGCGGACGACTAGCCATCTGCAAGGGGGGCTGCACGTGGAGTGAATGAAGCAGCTGGTGCAACGTCGGTGCTAACTTTAAAAAAGTTAGCATTAGCGTAAGTGCCTTGAGGGCAATACTTTGCGTACCCATGGTGCGAACTTGCGAACTTTTGGTCGGATCTATATTTTCTAGGTATTAAGGAGGTGTTTTCTCATAATATTTTTTTGATCATAAGTTTGAAAGTCAGCACTCTGTCTCTGTAACTCCATATAAAACCAGTATTTACATCAATGCGAACTTCCTAAAAGTTCGCACCAAGTTTGCACTGTTCGCACTTCCTCCTCCGCTTCTTCCCTCCATGAACGGGAACGACGCCCTCTGTGATATCTAGCCGTGTCAAAGCAGCAGCCCGCCGTCTGCCCCCTCCCTGGCTGCAATCTCTCTTGGACTTTGTTGTTCTTTGGTAGGCGTTCCGTCTGCACATGTTGACGGGCCGGATAGTTTGGCGGGTTTGCTTCCGTGTTACCCTTAATAGATTCGACGTGACCCCAACACCCGACCCAGAACTCGCTGATCAGTGGCGTGACCGACTCAGACTCTTCGGTCAACCAAACTAGAGCGTGGCACAGTGCTGTGCCGATGAACGTTACTCAGCAGCGTCCTTCTATTGCGGGCAGCGAAAGATCGCTAACGAACAACCGTAATCTTCTGGAGCGTTCGTCGCGGTGGATGTCGACGATCCGGCAATCGGCCGCGACCCTGGCAACCGACCGCGGTCGTGACCGTCGGACGAGCAGGCGATCCGCATCGAGATGCCCGACGGCGTCGTGCTCCGCTTCATCAGCGATGCTCTGAAGGCCTGCTTCGACGTTCGCTCGCTTCGATGCTAACAGGGTTTGTCAGCAAGCTTGCCGACCACGTACCGGCCTATCGCTGCGAAGATGTTTTTGCTCTCGCCGGGGTGGGGGTGGGATCTCTCGCAACACGCCCGTCTCGTCGGCAGGGCGACACCGCGTTGATGTCGGGGCGTATGTCGGTGACGTTCTTCGCCAGCACGCCTCGCTCTCGACGGACTACGAGTCGCTGCTCTCCAATCACCGGCAGCAGTTGCATCCGGAGTCCATTCGGCAGCACCGTGATGCTGAGACGGCCCAAAGCAGACTGACGACTCAGCAGCGTCGGGGACGCCGCTGGCGGGCACGCGAGCTTAGCAGCTAGCTGTAGTCGCTGCCGATGCTACCTCGCCGTCCGCCAAAATCAGCCGTTCGAACCCGGTAGATGGGCGATAGAACGCCAACCGTTCCTTGAACGGCCATTCTAGGGCTTCACGCGAGCCTGGAATCGAGTCACCAGCTCGTCGAACATCGAAAACTCGGCGATTAGTCCACCGGCGACCGGCTGAGGACCGAGCGGGTCGGTCACTGCAGCCGGTGCCAATGCACTGGGTCGATCAAGCTCCTCACGTACCAAGCGAAACTTACGAACCAATGACCGTCTCGCAAACATCGCGAGCTCGAGCTGGTAAACCGGCGTGGCCGGATGCACCATAATAAAACCGCTCGTCGCGGCGATCGCGAGCGATCAATTTCACCGGCCGCATCACCCAAGCGATGATGTCGGCGAGTTAGGATGCGGGCAGGGACAACGTAGCTTGTGTCCCTCGCCCGCAGGTCGCGTCAACTCCGCTAGGTGTTCAGCGGCTCGTCCGATTCCGTGTCGATGAACTCGTCAAATGACTGGCTCGTTGCCTCCGTGATTTGCTCGGGCGTCAGTGCCTGACCGTCAGTGCGAAATAGCCAAACCCGTGCCTTGCTGGCCTGAGAAACCTGCTTCAAACATTTCAGTCCCATGGCTTGAATGTTTTTCGTTACGACATTCGCTCCGATTGACTTGCCCAAGAATTCCTTGAGCAACATGTGCATTTCGTTATGCAAAATGTTGATAACTGGCCCAGGATATTTCTTGAGAATGACAAGATTTTCGTTCAAGTATTTGATGAATTCGCCGCTATTGGTGTTGTTATCATCAAACATAACTTGCCTTGTTTTAATCAACGTACGGATGATTTCCGGCGTGTTGACTCTCGAAAGCACACCATGTTCCCACGCTCCCCATCGAGTGGAACCTTCGTCGGACAGAGGGTGAACCTCGGATTTCAATAACTGCCCGATGTCGCCGATTATGTCCCATCGGTTGTCTTCGATGAACTGATTCAGATCTTGTAGCCAAGTCTGACTCTTTTCCGCGTCAGCAAGCATGATGACGATGCACCGCTGGGCGAGGTCGCTCGAGAGGTTTGCACCATTGATTGTGATTGCGACCGTGAAAAGATTCGGAACCGAACCGTTGCCGCGATACATCACGTGCCCGGAGACCTGGCTGCACGTAATAAATGCCTCAAGTTCCGCCCAACTCAATCGTCGCGTCTTGACGTTGTCGATATGGATTACCCTCAGGCACGACGCGGCGTTATCCTGCTTGAGGATTCGCTTCTTCAGACATTCTATTGACTCAGTTTGTGACGTGCTGAGAAGGCCTCCGCAAAGTTGACTGCACTTCTCGATCACCGTCGTCTTGCCAGCTCCGACACCATTTTTCGGTCCAGAACCGTCAGTCGTGACAAGGAATGTTGGCCGCTGGCCCAGTTCCCCACCCCATGAGAGCGTTAGTAGAAGTGCTTTGATCAATTCGCGGTCTGCCGGCGTAGCTGGACTGAAGTAGTCGAGAAGTTCTTCTAACGTTTCTCCGTTCGCGTAGACCGGCTCAGGATGCTCATACAGGATGCCGTCGACGGGTGGAAAGTGAGGGTAGCTCGCGAAGCCGTCGAACTGCTCAACATTGTTTCGAGAGAACTCAAAAAACACCTTGGGAGAAACCGCCGGGTTTGCCCGCCACAAGACATCAAAAAATTCGTGTAGCCACGCGAAAAGTTCCGTGTCATTCTTAATGAATCGGACGGCACCACCAACCGATTTCACGATCAGTTGGCCTGCGGCACATTTGGGCCAACCTGATGTGTGCTCGACGATCTGTGCGAGAATGATCGCAGGGTCGATCGAAACAAATTTGGAAGCCTTGCCAGTGCCGACGGCGTTGGTGAGGATCAGCTTCTCCGATTCGTGCGAAGTCGAATCGAAATCGTTGCTGGGATTACTGGTCGAAATAAATTCAAGTTCTGAGACTTCGTTGTTCATTTTGTTTTCTCCGTAAGAAATTCGCGTAGGTCCTTGAATTGTTTTGGCGGTGCCATCACGTTGATGGGTCGCTTGAGGAAGTCGCTCAGTCGCTGGGCGAGTTTCCCGGCACCATTGCGTCCGACACCGTCGGTGTCGTTATCGGCGACCATGACGATCTCAGCAGGCTCGCCCTTGAGCAGGATCGCGAGATCGTTGAATCCGCCTCTCAATCCCGGCCGGCCGATGGCCCTCATCCCGACGCTCACGGCGGCGGCAACGTCCGATGCCCCTTCGCAAATATGCAAGCATTTATCCGAATGCCTCCAATGGCTCGGTAGGGTAAGGCCACGGTGCCCGCCCTTGACTGCGTATTTGTCCCCGCTGGGAGATCGCCGGAGGATTCCACAGATCGCTTGCTCACCGTTTCGCTCGGGGAATGTCCAAACTCGCCTATCGCTACACCAGCCGACCCCGATGGATCGGAGTGAGGCTACGGTCACTGCCAGTTCGCTAGCCAATTGCTCGAGGCGAGTGTCGTCGGCCTGCAGTCGAAACGAGGACTGCATCGCGGTCCACGATGAATCGGCAGCTGTCGCTTCGGGAATGATGTTACGCGGTCGACGCGGAGGCAGGATTGCTGACCTCGTTGATGGTACCGTGTCGAACATCTCTGAGGGCAACATCCCTGCGTCACGGACGATGTCGTCGAAGTCGCAGCCGCGGTGGCAGGTGACAAGAAACGTCCCGTCGGCACCGATGCCAACGGAAAGACTAGGACGCCAATCGGCATGGTGTGGGCAACGTGCCGACCAACCATCTCCGCTCTCGGAGACGTGATCGAGATTGTTAAGAAATTCGGCAAGAGTATTGAACCGAGCCTGCGGTAGATTCTTGGCGATGTAGTGCCGCTCCAACAGACGAAGCAGCCCATGGTTTTTTGACAGTGGCTTGTTCATGCGGCTGGCTTCCTATGATTCTTCGGCATTGCGGTTTCTAATGTCTAACGGACAGGGCTGGAGTGTTTGGAGACCTTCGTTTTTTACGTTTTGAGCACTGACGAGGACGTCATCTCGATCACGACGGCCATAATTTGCGTGAGCTCGACAACGACCTGGGGCGGTTTTTTGGGCTGCGGTGCTTGCGAGTTTTTGTCTTGGTCTGCCAGATCCTGGTCACCGTCACGACCCCGCGACGCGGAGTGCATGCCCTTGATGCGTCTGCGGGCTTTCTTGATGGGCCTCGGCTGTTGAGGGATCACGGAGCCACCGTCCGTTGCGAGCGGGGTGAATTGCATCTTGTCGTCGAGGATGCCCCACATCGGTTTTCCAGAACTGAGTTCCGGGTGCGATGCGACCACAAGCCGTTTTTTCAGGGGCAATGCTTCAATCTGCCGGCGATCGGTTTCCAACAAGAGGTGGTCCCCAGCTGCGAATTTGCATCTGGATCTCCATTCGCCCCATGAACGCAGAGTCTTCTCGTTCACCCGGCACCAGTAACGGGTCTCCGAAAACCGAGGCTCAGAAATCCAATGCCGCTCGGCTTCCTGCTGAA
>JBDNIG010000651.1:0-6693 GCA_041688415.1 Rhodopirellula sp.
ACTGTAAGTTGCCAAATAGCCAACAATCATGCGAATGCCACGAATGTCTCAGTCACGAGCGAACTCGTTTTCGATTGTCTCAGATTCGATTTTCGGCAAATCGCTACCGGTCTTTGAGTTGCAAGACTGATTGACGGGCACGGCGCAAAAAATCGGTCTTCGGTTCGCCAGCCTCCAGAAAAATAGGCGGCCCGATCGTGATGCACGACAGCAACGGGACGGGCAAAATCTCGCCGCGCGGCAAAATGCGATTGAGATTTTCCATGTAGACCGGCACGAGCTCGAGGTCGGGGCGTTTCTTTCCAAGGTAATACAGCCCGCTTTTGAAACTGCTCATCTCCTCGCCGCCGCTGCGTCCGCCTTCGGGGAACAGGATCAACGAGTAAATATCGCCCATTTGCCGGATCATGCTGTCGATCGGACTCTTGTGCACTTTAATCTCTTGGCGATCGATCAGGAGTGCGTTGAAGCTCTGGGCGATGTGGGGTTTGAACCAACCGCCACTCCAGTAATCTTTGGCCGCGACGGGACGCGTTAAAGCCCGGATTTCTCGCGGCAACGCCGACCACAGCACCACGGCATCGAGATGGCTGGTGTGATTGGCGAAGTAAATCCGCTGGCAGGTGTCGGGTTGGCAGTCGATCCAGCGGACGGTGAAACCGCTAAATAACTTCGCCAACAAAACGATCGCGTGGCTGGTGAGGGTCATGGTTGAGAGTTTAGCGGCCCCGGGCCAACCCGCACAATCCGCGGTGTCGACGGCCGTCGGTGGTTATTCTTTTCTCAGTAATTCGACGCGATTGGCAGTGGTAGCTACGATTCGATGCCTCGACCTCATCTCGTTCCACGCACCCTATCGAAGCTTGCCTGCGCAACCCCGTCAAAGTTGCCGTGCATGCCATTTTATTGATTCTGTTCGGGGCGATCGCGCTTGTTCATGGATATCAAAGAGAGCATCGGCGGCCAAGCGACGACGGTTGGTGGAGTCGATGCGTGGACGCGTCAGCGGGCGGAGAAAGTGGCTTGAAATCCAGTCTCCGTTGTGATTCTAAGACCATTTAACATTTTTCAGTTTTCAATTTAGCTTTTTCATTTTCCAGACCTCTGGCGCAACCTCGCGACAGAACGGCATATGCCGAACCCGCCCGGTCACCCACCAAGCCGTGATATTTATCAGCTCAGGTAGTGGCTCCGAGCGGCGATATCATCGCTTTGCATGCGGGCTGTCGATTTAGTAACCCGACGCGTAAGCGAGGGACCAGGTTGCATCCCTCGCTTACGCGTCGGGTTATGATTAACACGCTCATTTCGTAAAAACGATTCAATCGACAGCCCGCTAGTGCCGCTCTCGTTCTCGCAGTCGCATCATACCGTGGGGCTGACGCCCAAGCGATAGACGGCCGTGCCTCTGGCACCCAATCTGCTCCGAAGACGGCGTTAGTTTTTGGTCAGATCCCAGGCGTCGAGCCAAGTCGTCTGCGTTGGTTCCATATCGAATTTAGTTTCGAGTCGCTCGGCCATGTCGGACAGATGGCCAGCACCGTAGAAGACGGCAACGGAATCGGCACCCGCATCGAGTTCCTCTTTCAAGACTTGAAATGCTTTCCGGTTGCGGCCTTTGATTAGCGTGTTCTCGCCATTAGCGTCATTGACGCCCGCGGTCACCAGTTCGATATCGATGAGTTGGCTCGCCATCGCTCGCTTCATCATCATCGCACGATCTTTGCTGAAAAATGCCATGATCATGCCGACGTCGCCGCCTTTGGCCTGCGTCGCCATGCCAGCCCCCATCATCCGAGCGACCATTTTCCAAACGCTGTCGCCACGCCGCTCGAGATCCTTGACGAACTCATCGGGGCTCATGTCGGCGTGACGAAAATTTTCCGCCATGTAATCGATCTTCTCAAGTTGATACTCGAGGTGCAGCATGTCTTTCATGCCGGTCTGCATTGACGAGAGCAGCGAGCGTCGTTTTTTCAGGTCTTCGGGTCGGATGCGCGTTCCGTCGGGGGCCACGAGTTCGTAGAGAACTTTGTCGTAGCCGCTGAGTTGCTTCTTAATGGCCTCGTAATATTCCGCTTGGCCTACGTGCACGACGCCGACGAGGTCCACGATTTGGCCTTCGTGGGCGGTGCCGGGTTTGCCGACGAAACGCACCGTCGCGGTTTGCAGAGCGATGGGGGCACCATCGTCGTCCCGTTGAATCCGAACGTATTTGTTGCCTTGCGTTTTGGTAGCGGAATCGTCGGCGGCCAGCTTCGTGGCACCGTCCGCTCCCGCTTGCATGGCGGTGTCCTTGAGCGTGGTCGCATCGCTGTTGGATTCGGTGGTCGGTGATGCCGACCGTTCCTTAGGGACGGGGGGCGCAACATTGTCTTGCGCCGTCGCATTTTGAGCCGTGGCAGTTTGCGACGTCGCAAGTTGCCAACCGATTAGCAGGATCGCTCCGGCGACGTAAACAATTTTTTTCAAGTAACTCGGCACGTGAAGACTCCGGTTGCAGGATTTCGTGATAAACTCGAATAGATAGCATCGTAGCACACACCATTCGCATGGCGGATAGCTTTGCTCGGGGAATCGCCACTGTTTTTGCTGAGGATACGAATCGACTGCCGCGGACTAGCAAGACCGCGGCCGGCTGAGAGTGATCGGCGTACCGGACTCGTTTGGTAGACCGGATAGCGGGGCGAACCGGGCCATAGGCCGTTTGGCGCGATTATTGCTCACGATGGCCTTCGCAATGTGAATTTCAGCCCCTTGCGACAAGAGATACGTCCATGTCCACCGCCCCCCTCCACCGCCCGTTGACCGATACTTTTGCACGCCCCAGACGTTCTCGAAACACGGCCTGGTCAAAACCGACCGACGTTGATGGCGTCCGCCAGATTTCCAGGGTGACGTGGTGGTGCATGTTTTTGGCCAGTTCCGCGGCCTTGCTCAGCAGCGCGTACTTGGCGTGGTCGTCGTTGACATCGTCGGCGGTTGCCGGTTGCAGCGGCGGCAGCGTGTTTGATTGCAGTCACGTGTTGCACAGTCGCTGGTCATCGGTGTTGTCGATTCCCGTCAGCTTGCCAGCCATGGCCACTCACGGCCTGATTCTGGGGATGCTCTGTTGGAGTGCGACGACGGCACGGATGTCGCGGATTCGTTGGCGCGTGATCGGCTTTGCCGCGATCCTGGCGGGCGGTGCAGCGATCTGGTTCACCGGCTTGCAAATCTTCGCCCTGGGCCACCTCTGCAAATATTGTTTGGTCGCCCACGCAGGCGGTCTCATCGTGGCGGCTGCTTTTCTCTATAGCCGGCCCGTTTCGACTCGCGCCTTGAAATGGACCACGTTGGCAGCGACGGGGTCATTGGCAGGTTTGATTGGACTGCAGTTTGCTGGCGAACCGCCGCAAACGTTCGAGGTCATTGATTACAACACACACCAGCCCGCTGTGATCGATTCGGCCGCTCCTGTCGATGACAGCGAAATTGGCGACGATGACCTGTTCGCTCCGCCCGCATCGGCCAATTTGCAATCTTCATTCCAGCTCGACGTCGAACGATTTCAGTCCGAGTCGCTGCCTCGGCTCATTAGC
Source organism: Rhodopirellula sp. (assembly GCA_041688415.1). Lineage (GTDB taxonomy): Bacteria > Planctomycetota > Planctomycetia > Pirellulales > Pirellulaceae > Rhodopirellula. Next base: position 3,582 of record JBDNIG010000651.1, read on the forward strand.
GCAATCGCAAACCCGGCAACGTTGTTGATGGCAGAAGTCGAGGCTGTTCCGGAAAAACCCAAAGCAACCGCAACCATCCTCAATGGAATCAAGCTGCACACCGACGCGTGGCCATTGGTCGGTGATCCGAATGCGAAGATGGTGTTCGTGGAGTTGTTTGATTACACCTGCCCGCACTGCCGCGAAACTCACATCTCACTCGCGGCGGCTCGCAAGCACTTTGGCGACGACTTGGCCGTCATTACGTTGCCCGTGCCCATGGATCAAAGCTGTAATCCGACGGTCAAATCCACGCCACACGAACACCGCGAGGCCTGTAACCTCGCAAAACTCGCCATTGCGGTATGGCTGGTCGATCACGCCAAGTTTACGGAATTTCACGACTACCTGTTCGATTCCACACCGAGCTATGCCGACGCGAGGACGCATGCTGCGACGGTTGTCGACAAGTATAAACTCGAAGGCGTTCTGCAAGGTACGGTGCCGAGCGACTACATCAGCAAACACGTGTCGCTCTACAAACGGGCCGGGTCAGGCACGATTCCGAAATTGCTGTTTCCCGCGACGACGACGGTCGGAGCGGTCGCATCGCCGCAAGCGATGATCGATATGATTGACAAATATTTATAGTCAGTCGATATATCGCCGCGTTAAGTCTCCGTAGGCATCGACGCGGCGGTCCCGGAGGAACGGCCAGTGGGTGCGAACGACATCCATCTCCACGAGTGGGCAGTCCGCCGTGATGACCTGATCACCGTGGTCGTCGCCGCGGGATAGAATTTCTCCTCGGGGTGACACAATGAATGAGTTCCCCCAAAACTCGACCGGACCTTCGGCTCCGACGCGGTTGGGCGCGCCTAGAAAAATACCGTTGGCGATCGCGTGAGCTCGCATGCTGGTCATCCAGGCGTCGAGTTGGCCGGTGCCGAACTCGTCCTTCTCCTCGTCAATCCATCCGATCGCGGTGGGATACAAAAGTATGTCCGCACCGGCGAGCGAGAACAGACGCGCGGCCTCAGGATACCACTGGTCCCAGCAAATCCCGACGCCCAGTTTGGCATACCGCGTCGTGATGACGTTAAAACCATTGGACCGATCGCGCGCCACCTCGACATCGCGCCGAGCGACGTCGCCAGGCGTGAAATAGAATTTTTCATAGAACAACGGATCGTCGGGAATGTGCATCTTTCGATACATCCCGGCGATCGAACCATCGGCGTCGAGCACGACCACGCTATTGTGATACACTCCCGCGGCTCGCTTTTCAAACAGCGGGCAGACGATCACGACTTCGAGCCGGCGAGCGAGTTCGGCCATTGCATCGGTCGTCTTCCCCGGCACCGATTCCGCAAGATCAAACATCCGGTGATCTTCGGCTTGACAGGGATAACAGGTTGCAAACAGCTCTTGCAGACAAATCACGTGCCCACCCTGCGGTGCCGATGGATCGAGCGACGCGGCCGCCTGCTCGATCAATTCCGTGGCCGCAGCCAGCGTGGCGGAATAGGTTTCCCGCCAGCGCATTTGCACCAGCGACAATTTCACAGTGGATGAATTCATGGCGATGGAAGTCTATTTTGTAACGGGAACCGGTACCGACGTCGGTAAAACATACTGCGCGGCACGGTTTGTTGAAACGTGTCGCAGTGCTGGTAAACGAGTCGGCGTTTACAAACCGGTGGCCAGTGGATGCGTGCGGAGTGACGACGGACAATGGATCGCCAGCGATGCCGTCGCACTATGGCGTGCCGCTGGAAACCCGCTGACACTGGATGAGGTTTGTCCCCAGCGGTTTGCCGCTCCGCTGGCACCTCCCCAAGCCGCGTTTGCCGAGGGCGGCGAGGTCAATGAGACGCTATTGATGACCGGTGTCGATGTCTGGATCGGTGCTGCGGAGAATTTCCCGCCACGCGAACGTTCGACATTCGATGTGCTCGTCGTTGAAGGGGCCGGCGGGCTGTTCAGCCCGATCTCGGCGTCCTTGCTGAACATCGAATTTGCATTGCGATTGCAAGATCGGTTACCTCAGATGAGCGTGGTGCTGATCGCGAGAAATCGTTTAGGGGTGATCCACGAGTGCATCGCCACGGTTCGCGCTGCGAGCGCAGCTGGGTTGAACGTGCACAAAATCATGTTGAATGAATTCGCAAGCGATGCGGACAAAGGCGACGAATCAATGGCCACGAATGCTCAACAGATTCAACATTGGACGGGGTGCTCGGTGGTGGCGAAGTGGTAGCTCGTTCGATGCAGCTTCGAATTCGGTTCATCGCATTGTTACGTCTTCATCCAGGCAGTTAGATCGGATGCCAGCCACTCTCGATCGGGTTCCCTGAGGTATTCGCCGACAATGATACGATCGGCACCATCATCAAAGTATAGTCGATGTGTCGTCCCGCCATTTTCAAAAACGAATCCAGCAAAACCCTCTTTTTCAAATCGCTGGATGCGGCGTTTTCGAAAGAGTCAGTTAAATGCGTCGAATGGGTTCGATCGAGTGCCGAAATGGAATGGCATCATAATGGAAATCGGTGAAACCGTACCGGAATCATAAAGTAACGAACTCGTCTGAGATTGCCAGAGATTCGGGGGTGCCAGGACGCAAGATTGTGTAAGCCAGGAACATTGCGAACAGTCCTCCAAGAGTCCACATCGTCAACCACATAAGAAGGAAAGCAATCGGTGGTTCTTTCGCGTTGCTTAGACCGAGAAGTGTAGAAATGGCGAATACCATCCCCATCAGCCAACCGCAGAGCCAAGCAATTAAAAACGCGCCGATCAGATAGCGAAACAAGCCACCATTCGGATGAGACCACGTGTAAATCGTTGCCCCCTCTTTCGCTTCACGAACGATGCTTGAACCAGTTGGTTGCAATGTTGATCCTCTGTGTCAAAGACGTAACGTTGACGGAAACCGGGTAACGTAGCGGAGGAGCGTAGCCGGTAAAATGTCGAAGCGACGGAGTGGAGCTACTCCGGGTGAGTAGATCGAAGTCTTTCGAGGTTAGCATAGCGTTGATTTCCTCCGTTTCCTAGCGGTTTCCCGCGCAAGGTGTCCTATCAACTTATCCATGCCCAATTGAAGCTTCGACCCCTCCCAGAACCGGACTTG
>JBDNIG010000096.1:0-4507 GCA_041688415.1 Rhodopirellula sp.
AACTTGCGCGCTCGGCCCTCCCCGGAATTCTCGCTGAAAGCTCGAATTCCGACCCTCCCAAGCTTCGCTCGGGAGGGTGAAGTAAACCATTGCTGCGACAGTACTTAAAAGCCGCACGATCTCCGAAGCGGTGGAGAGGGAGACTGGATAATGTCACTTCAGCGTTCATAGAATGCTTCAGTAATTAAGACGTCCCCAGGCGATTACGCTGCAACCCGGGGTCGATGGGAACTATTCCCGCGCCGGAAATTTTTCGTTGCGGTTCACCTCCGCAGCGAGCTGTTCGCGAAAGATCTTGCTGTTGTGCCGAATGTCCACGGGCAGCGGCGTGTCGCGGATCACGAATTCACTGATCCGGTGCGTCAGTGGATTGCGTGCCGCAACGTCCCTCAATCGTGCGATCAGGGCATCACGTTGCGCCGGTTTCCGGGCAATTAAAAGGTCTACCGGTTGGACAACGATCACGGGTGTTTGCTGACCAAGCGGGCCGCGACCCACGAGCGCCGACTTTTCGACCTCCTCATGGAGATTAAAAACAGCTTCACACGGGACGGTGTAGAACGTGCGATTCGAGGAGATGACGCGGTGGGCCTTGCGGCCACAAAACCAAAACCGATCCTGCGAATCGAGATAGCCCACGTCTCCCATGCGGTGCCACACCGTGTCACCATCATTGACCTTGTGCAGTCGGTTTTGGTCGGTCCGCGTCGCATAGTTGCGCGTGACCATCGGTCCACTGACGAGCAGCTCACCGATTTTTCCGCGTGTTACTTCCGTGATGTCCGATAGGTACCGGATCTCATCGTCGGTGATCTCGATGACTTTCCAATCCACGCCGGCGAACCGAGTGCCGACGCACACGCCTTTTCCCTTGTTCGCAGCCGGCCCGGTTTCGGTGATCACTTGCCGGGACTCAATCGACGCGATCGGCAATGCCTCGGTCGCACCATAGGGCGTTTCAATATCGGCTTCTTCATGGACGAACCGGCGCAAACTCGCGAGCGTCGCGGCGGGTACCGGTGCACCGGCGGAGAGAACCCGGCGAAGGGTGGGGAACGGGCGACCCACCGCATTCGCTTCGCACCACCGCGTCACCGTTTTCCAAAGTGCCGGCGAACCAAATGCTTGATCCACTTCCCATTGCCGCGCCGCGGCGATGAGTTTCGCCGGGTCCACCTCGGCTGGCCGCGTCGGGTCCATGTCCGGGATGATCGTGGTCACCCCCATCACGGCGTCAAACAAACCGAACAGCGGAAAACACGCCAGATCACGCGATCCACGCTGGATATTGTATCGGCTGGCGATGCGATCGATTTGGGCATGAAAAGTACCGTGCGTGTAAGCCACGCCTTTGGGTGGTCCCGTGCTGCCGGTGGTGAAGATCACCGCCGCCTCGTCATCGAGGCCAACATCGGCCAGCAACGTGGTCGCGTCCTGGCCCATTTCTAGAATTTGTGCGAGCGTCTTGCCACCCCAAAAATAACGTCTCCCCACGGTCACGTTCCAGCGAGCCGAGGGGAACCGACGACGCAGCAACGTCCGGATGGCTTGAGCCTTGGGGATTCCCACAAACCCATCCGGGTTGATTTCTTGTAAGCAATTGACGAGATGTTTGCGGTCCATGCCCGGATCGATCAGGACCACCGAAACGCCCGCTTTCATCAGTGCAAAAACAAGTTTGATGAACTGGGCACCAAACGGCACGAGGCTGACCAGACGCATGCCCGGCTCGACGCCCCACGCTATCAATCCGCGCGCGATCTCCGTACTCCGCTGATCGAGTGTTTTGAATGTCGTCAGCGCGTAGTCACGATCCTGACCGAATTTCTTGACCGGTCCCGAAGGTTCTGCGATGGCGATCCCGCTTGGCAAAAGTCGCGCGATCTTCGTCAGCCGATCAGCAACATTGCCGTGCGGCAAATCTGCCTCGTCCGCATCGCTACACGACACCGTTGGCGGCATCTCGGAAGCACGGTCGTCGTCAGGTTCGCAGTCGTCTGCGGCGGAATTCATATAGCATTGTCTTTCAAGACGGAAACGATCTGTTCAGCCAGGTTAACACGAATCACGCCCTGGGCACCTTTCCAACCGGGAATCGCGTTCACTTCCACGAGTCGGTAGTCATTGTCGTCGGTGGTCTCGAGCAAATCGATCGCGGCCACCGTCAATTGGAATTCATCGCACACGCGGCGTGCCAAATCCATCCACTCGCGTCGCAGTTCGATTACCTCGGCGCGTCCACCGGCTCGCACGTTGGTGCGAAAACCGTCTTGGCAAGTTCGCCGGATCGCGTGCACGTGCGGTCCAATGACGAGCAAGCGAATATCCCGTCCGCCGGGAGCAACAAACCGTTGCATGTAGAGAATGGATCCGAGCTGCTGCAGCGTCGAGAATGTGGTCCAGGCGAGTTCGGCGTCTCGGATTCGCATCACGCCACGACCCTCCCCACCGAAAATCGGTTTGACGACGACGTCGCCCCCGAGTTGTTCGAACGCTCGCATGGCGTCGGCTCGCGACTGGGCGACTGCGGTCGCTGGCGTGGCAATGCCCATCCGCGCCACTCGCGCGAGCGTGGCGTATTTGTCGATCGCGAGTTCGAGCGAAGCTGGTGGATTGACGATGCTGCGAGCCCCGTCACATTTGGCTCGTCGGGCATACTCGTCGTGTAACGCTGCCAGACGAAAGAGGACCTGCTCCATTGAACCAGCGGGCATCGTGCGCGTGAAAATCGCGTCGAATTCATCGAGCCGGCATTCGATTCGCGGATCCACACCATGCGACTGGGCAACCACCATCGCACGCGTTCCCTGATCCTCGACTCGCGTGAGCAAAGACTCATAGTCCGCAAACACGAGATCAACATCGAACCGCGCCGCGGCGGATTGCAGCTCGGCAAGGTGCCACCCCAGCGGCTCAGCGGGAGCACGACAAACCGGTCGTCCGCCGAGTACGAGAAGGCGTGGGGAGTTCACAAGTGCGGTCTCCCGATCACGAATCCATCCCAAACGACGCCCGCAGGATTTCCGGTGCGAGCCGGCCCGATCGCCATGTCCGACCACTGGCTAGCGAATGGATCGTCACGACGGCGGGACTGAACAGCATCGGATCGACTTTGTAAAAATCATAATCGTACTGCTTGAAAATCTTCGCGAATGGTTGTCCATAATCCGACGACGAGTCGCTCGGGATCTTTTTCGCGACCGCTTCAATCTGTTCATCGGGGGCATCGATCCACATCGTGACTTTCGCGCCATAAAGCATCGCGTCATTGGTGCGACCAATACCGCCGACGCTATCGCCCGGTTTGGCGCCCGGTGGCAGCGGCGCGATGCCGGTCGCCGAGGCAACCTTGGTCACGTCGAAATCAAGTGCGTGTAGTTTGTGCAACGCCGTTTCGACACTGCGGGCGACGACTTGCACGCACCCGGCGATCGAGGTCACGGGGGCGACTCCGAGACAAACGCGCTTCGCGGGCACGCCGCAGGCCGTCGCGATTTCGGCAATCACATCAGCGTCCGGCAGACGATCCGATTCGAGCACTCCAACCGCGTGCGTCTGTGATTGGGCAGGCGTGACCAAGCCCAGATGCTGGAGCATCTCTTCGCGGCCGCGGAGCATCCGCATCGGGCCGCTGGCCATCGCAAAAAACTTGTCCACCGATAGGGGCCAACCCGCGTACTGACCACCCAGACAAGCAGCGATGGGATGATCGGTAGCAACCGTTACCGCGATATCAGTGATCATGTCCCGTTCGGCCGGTGCCAGAGCAACCTCGGCATGATCGCCGAGACATAATTTCGCCAGTACCAGACCGAATTGCAGCGAACCGATGTCGTGGACGCCACAGTCGAGCACGCTGGCATCACCGATGTCACGCACCGCGCAGCGGAGGTCGCTGGCGCGAAGCCGCGACTCCGCAAAGAGGGCATGGGCGCGATCGTGCAAGCGGCCCGGCGTGAAACTACTATTTTCAGATTTCATCCGCGTATCTTGAACGCGAACGCACCGATTGTCCAGCGAGGACCGCAGCACGCTGGTGAACCGACGCCGCGTAGCCCAATGCCACGTACTTTCGGCACTTGACTGAACCGTCGGTGCTAGCGCCCTGTCAGTTACCCACAAGTCAAATTACGCCGAAGGCGTTACAGCTATTAGCCGGTGGTCGAGCGTAGCGAACACCACAGGAAAAGGAAAACAACGACCGATTTGACCCCGAAGGTGGTCACAGCCCGACCACCGTGGTCGCTGCGACGCCCTATGGGATCGAAAATGCCGATCTCGGCCAGTAACCGTAGGTGCGCTAACGCGACCTACGGCTAATGGCTTGAAATCCCTTCGGGATGATGAATAACTTGTGGGTAACTGACAGGCTAGCGCCCAATGCCATCTACTTTGACACCGTTCGGGGCGTAGCCTCGATGGTAACCCGACGCGTAAGCGAGGAAGATGCAGTGTTTCGGCTGGTAAACACGTGATCCTCGCTAACGCGTCGGGTTACCAAGACCGC
>JBDNIG010000652.1:0-2984 GCA_041688415.1 Rhodopirellula sp.
AGGTTGCGTGGTATGGTTGCGACGTGGGCTAGACGATTGACACGATGGCGGAACGCTTCGTTGCCATGTCAGAGAATAGACGCCTACGGCCATGGAGGCGAGGATGCACCTAATCCCTTTTTTTAAAACCATCCCAAAGCGGAGGGCGTTCCGGCGCCGCATAGGCTGCCCATACCTGCTCAGCCGAAAAGATGCGAATGGAATAGCCTGCCCAGCCGATCGGATCTTGGGTTCGCAGGTAGGCCATCGGTCGATTATCGATGAAGTAACGCCTCCCATCGAGATCGCGGACGGGCCAAGGGAAATCGTAGAGCAGGTTTACGCTAATTGCGTAAAGGCCATCGGGTATGGGCTTATCGTCTGACTCGTCTCGTCGGAACGGCCAGGGTTCGATACGTTCAATTTCAAGATCAAACGGATTGTAATAGTTGTAAAACGCGAGATACACAGGTTGATCTGTATTCGATCCTTGACGCTGAATCCATTTTTCGAGAAATAGCAGATCTTGCCCCCAATCGATATTGCTGTTCAGCAAATGGGAGGGACCGTTCTTGGGGCCACCCGCTAGCTCGTTAAAATAGGAAATGCTGTGTGGATAAATCGCCATGCTGCTGGCGATCGACCAGCCGAGCAGGCACAGTGTTGTCAGCCCCAACGTCGAAGAAACGGCCCGCTGCCGACCGACACAGGATACCAGATTCGGTCGCTGCCAAATTGCCCGCGCAGTCTCTGCCAAAGTGCGAAAATGCCTCGCCAAGCCACTGATCCAAATGAACACGAAAGGAACACATGGCAAAATGTACCGACTGTGGTGACTGAATCCAGACTTCGAACTCGCGACCACGAATATAATGACTGCCGGGGCCAACAGTATCATCGCGTCACGTCCCGCGATTCTTGGCCCGAACCTGAACAGGGCGGTGATGGACGCGAGCAGAATCAATCCGAGCGTACCCAATGGAGCTTTCACCAGAATCGCGTAGCCGTAGTAATACCACCAACCTTTGGCATCGTAGCTACCGCGTAGGTAGGATGGGCGGCTGAAACTCTCGAAATCCCGCTGTTGCACATCAATGCCAATGACGTAGTTAGTTGGCAGCGGCACTGGAACTGCTCCGAGCCAAGTTTCAGCAAATCGATTTCCGCCGACACTGCTGCTTTCATCGTTTCCAGCGAATAACTCGCTGACGAAGCGAAACTCTTTCAACTGCGTGAAGCTGCCTTCGCCAAGGTAGCCGAGATTGAGGATGTAGATGCCGATCAACATTCGCAACAGCAGCATCCCGGCTTCATCACACCATCGGCGGAGCGTCATGGCAGGTCGCTCACGCCACCGATACGCGATCCAAAGCAGTGGCCAAAGCGGATAGAAAAGGATCATCGTGGTTTTAGAGAGTTCGGCAAAACCGAGCACAACGCCGGTCAAAATCGCCTGCCTCCAAGTCGGCACTCTAAGCCATCGCCAAAAGGTATAGCAGGCGGCGAGTCCTAACGACGTCGCATGAGCATCCGGCGCGATCAGTGACGCGTGCCCCAATACCATGGGTGAAAAACACCAAAGCGTCGCCGCCGTCAAACCGGCAGCGTGGCCGAACAGATCTCTGGCCCAAGCCGAGCAAGCCCAAGCACCGAGCAGGCTGAATGGGATGCAACTCCATCGAGCAATGTTGAACAGATGAATCGACCTTTCGCCATTTGCCGCAATAAATTGCTCACCAATCCTAAAGACCGGACGAGCGCCAGGATGATCGGTGAATCCTGCCCAGTCGCTTTGGTACCCAACGGCTCGAACGGCGAGAGCCGCTACCATTCTCACTAGGGGCGGATTCACTCGGTACAGCTCGTACCTCGAAAGCTCCCAATGACTAATCCCGGCGACAAGGTGCCCCGCCTCATTCAAGGTAGGGCTGCAACTTCTCGCAATATCGAACAGAAGTATCGCATGCGTGAAAAGGATCACTATGGTGATAGATGTCGCATGCTTCTCAAGTTGACCTCGTCCAAGGTTTCTCAACACGGACTGACGCCTGCTGTCAAAGAGAGGGAGGGCGAAGCGATTTGATCACAATTCAAACTGCACGCACGCGAGTTAACGCAAGTAAAAGGACTCTTCTGACGGAAATCGCTTTTTTGATCGCATCGCGGTTTCGCGTCGAATTTTCCACCGGATGAATAGTCGCACGAAAAATCCACCATTCTCTAGCCGTTCGCTGAACTCCAACTCGACTTCTTCACGCACAAGCTTACGGAGTCCTGACTTCAATTTGTCTTTTCCGTTGCTCACAAATTCTGAATTTGGACGAGGATGGCACATCATTGGTAGTTTTCTAAATCGGGAAAACGGTACGCCTAAACTCAGGCAGCAAGAGATTCCGGCCACTGCCGCGGGGCAGACAAAAAATAGTGCTGCAATAGCATTTCAAAAAAAAGCAAACGGTACTACTTCCTTTGCAGGAACCCCCGCCCTAGCAGATAAAAAATGACGGCAGCAAGCAACGAGGCAGACAAAGCTAGCGCAACAACGCTCGTGCCACTCTGCAATGCGATCGACTCGGGCATCATCCTGCTTAAATTTTCAATCGTTGGGGATTCTGGCGTATCAACGGCCTCAACAACTGGCTTGACACGAAACTCGATTCCGTCGACACCTGAATCGGGAACGATCAAGCAATCCGGCCCGTCAACAACATAGTCCGGCGATGGCCTGGGGATCGCCCTTACGTACCCGTTCTTTGTCCGAATCGAGTCCACCACGGTCAACTGCAACGCATCCGAGCCTCTTGGAATCGTTCGAAACTCGAACTTGCCTTGTCCATCGGTCTTCATGCTGAAGAGGTGCGTGATACGAATGGCGTTGTCCCGTGTTTTTGCATGTATTTCCCGCACAATCTCGAAGACTGCGCAGCAGACAACCACGCGTTCCGTCGCGCTTCGAAATTTTCATATACTTCACGCGTTAGCAAAATAAAGGATGTGGCGAAACA
>JBDNIG010000653.1:0-2708 GCA_041688415.1 Rhodopirellula sp.
GACGGCGCTAGCCGCGGGTTTCGACGCCGTTAACGCAATGCAACGCCCGAAGCTAGCGCCTACGGCTCACTTGGATTGCTTAAGTCCACGCCATTCGACGCAGACTCCGCCGGCGATGTACATGAACGGCGCGTCCCACGAATGCGGCGAAAGCGCCTCGGTGAGTGTCATGATCGGTGGCACGAGCAGAATCAAACCGATGAATACCGGCCACGACAGTATTGGCAACAGGCACACGATCACGATCACGGATGTCAGCCAAACACAGGCACTTCCCTCGTAGGATCGGGTGTAGCATCTGCCGGCGGCGAGCGAGGGGACTCGATAGCGATGGCGGCCGAAGCGGACGCCAATCGGCTCGGCCAGCCCATCTCCAATCCCGTTGACCAGCAGTGGAATCACGATCAACTCGGTGGCTCCGAGCCACCGCAATGTAACGAAAACGACCATGATCACGAGATACGCGGCAACCGCTTGGCTGATGATCCAGGCGACTGTGTGAGGTCGGTCCTCGGGCCGGTCGACGCTCGCGAAAGCGGTTGCGACCAGCGGAATGCGGTCGCGGATCGGTGGCAGAAACAATCCCGTCAACACCACAAATGCCACCAAGCTCATGATCGTCGTGGACAGGCTGGGAGCGTACGGAAACCACCACGCCAACACGAACGGCATTAACATCAACAGAAAGTGATTGATCTTCCGAGTGTAATTGACTTTCACGTCCCACCGCAGCACACACCAACCGGTCACATAGCAACTCGCTGCCAGCATGATGTCGTGCAGGACGAGCGAAATCAGATAATTATTAGGTAGCAGCACGATGTCGCTAGGCACGATGTCTCCATGCACGATCAAAACGGAGCGTCTTTCTTTTCGATCGGCTGCAAGGATTGATTGAGTCGATCGTATTTGCGCCGTGACGTCTCCTTGTACCATGATTCGTCTGATGCGTCGATTTTTCCGGATCCTTTCGCGTCGGCTTGGCGGTCGCGAGCCACCGGAGCGGGCGACGATCGAGATCGAGAGAGCAGCGTGAACTGATCGAGAATCTCACTCAGCGTCATGCTCGATCGATCACTCGAACCGCTCATCAATCTATCGACGAGTTCCATCGACAAGACGCCTGCCGAGCGATAATGGATTTGGGTGACGATGGGTTCCGCCGGATACATTCCCATCAGAATCATTTTGTCAAAACGAATGTCCGCGGAGATTGTCGGCAGGGGCGAATTGACATCCGTCGCTTGCAGATTGAGTCGGTTCAATGTGCGGCGGTTGTCGCTGGTGATGAACACTTCCATCTGGATTTCTGGTTCACGCGATCGTTGGCGATCATTCGTTTCGCTAGCCATGGATTGTTCGGGCAAGTGGAACAGCAAGAACTCGGTCGCCTGGCGATCGCTCGACGCCACTTCGGAAACGAGTTGGTCACTCCTTTCAAACGTGAACGCCATCGCCAGGGTACGACCTGTGTCCAATGAGGCAATGGAATCCTCCGCAGCCGATTGGTCCGCGGACGCGTGATCCGCGGTGGAAGTAAACACACCGAGCGATCGAAAACGGGCAACGGCGGATTCGATCATGGGTTCGGCCTGAATCGCCGTTCCCGGCCGCTCCACTTCAAAGAACGCCGCCTGACAATCGGTGCCGAGGTAGTACCGGCCCGACGCGTCACAATAAACCACGGGCTGGATCGACAGGCGATGTTTGCGAAAGTACGTGTCGACCTGACCACGGGTAACCGCGGGCAACTTATTGCGACCCTCGTCTGCCATCTCCAATCCCACCGTGATCGACGGCACGCGTCCAATCGTCGAGGCCTGGCCGGGCTGCGGCGATGTCAGGGTGGGGAGCACCGCGGCACCAGGCGACAGCATTCGACACGAGGCCGCTTTGGCGAGGGCATACAGACGACGGACTTGCGCGTCCAGAATCGGCAGCGTCCGGATCTGGGTAATTTCATCGCGGCCGGGCGTCGCGGCAATTTTGCCGACTCGCAGCGTCACGTCCTTTGGCCGTCCGGCGGCGACGGAGTCACGCTGGGCGCCCGCCGACTCGGAGTCGCTATCAATACTTCCTATCGGCAGCGACGTTTGTGTGGTCCGTTCTTGTTGCTCGTCCGCAGTGGTCGTATTCTCCGCTGGCTGGAGCCCCATTTTGCTCGCCAACATGGCGATGAGAACGCCCGTGATGACCACGCACCCGATCTTCAAAAAAAGTTGATTGATCATCTCATCGCAGTAAGTAGCAGAGAAACAGTTGATTTACGAACCCCCGATGCACCAGCGAAGGACTCGGTACGATACGTCACTGGTGCGTCGGGTTCATTTTCAGACGGCAAAATCGTGGTCCCCTCGGCACGTCAATTTAATTACTCAGGATATCCATGACCGCTGAAGTGACTTCATAACGACGCCCCAACGGGGCAGCCCTATGACAGCTCAGGGCAACGCCCTGCCAGTTACTCCATTTTACCTCTCCCGACGAAGTTGGGGGAGGTCGAGCAGAGCCGTTCAGGCGAATGCGAGGGAGGGGGCCGGCCAACCGTTTCAAGCGAGGCTCGCACTCTCGGACGCCCCCTCTCCCGAACGTCGCTAAAGGCTCCGTTCGACCTAGTATATCATTATTGTGGTGTTTCGAGCGTTTTTGCGTCGATTCGCTGTGATGACCTTTTTGCAGTCGCTCTGCGGATCGGTCGCTGACTCGCA
>JBDNIG010000010.1:0-8395 GCA_041688415.1 Rhodopirellula sp.
CGGACGGACGGAGCCGTCTGGCTATGATTTTATTCCGGCTCGGGATACTCGACGATGATGTTGCTATTGAGTCCACCGCGCGGGGTCCAGCGGCTCTCCACCCGCAGACGGCGTGGCTGGACGACGGCGACGAAGTCGTCGAGCAGGCGATTGGTGACCGCTTCGTAGAAAATGCCTTCATTGCGAAAACGCTGCAAGTACATCTTCAAACTCTTCAGCTCCACGCAGACCTTGTCCGGCACGTACGTGAACACGATCGTGCCGTAGTCGGGTTGTCCCGTTTTCGGACACACGGACGTGAACTCGGGACAATGATGTTCGATCGAGAAGTTTCGCTGGGGCGCCGGATTGTCGAATACTTCCAACAAGTCACGGAAATCAGAAAGCTGGGAATTCACGAGATGGACGGTCAAACGTGCGAGAATAGAAAACGCGAAGCCAGCACGAGCCAAATCTTCGGCAGGCTGGCGGCCAGCGATCTGTTGTACCCAGATGCCCCACGCGGAAAAGGGGACACGATTTTTCTGCGTCATCTGCTTTTAAATTCCGACGCTCAAACGCGACGACCCAAGTCTTCTCGGCGGCCGCCCCGCCGCTTTGGAGAACGCATTACCACGTGATCGATTCGTAACAGCTCGGTCCCGTTTCGGACGAAGAAAGGGTGTTCGGTACGAATTAGCCATCAGATGCACGGGAGCGACTTAAAAACCAACAAACCTGACGGTATTCGGTTCACGGCAGCGAAGCGGATTTTGAGTGCAACACCACTGCCTGATTCGGATGCAAGCGAATGGATTCTTCCGGACTGCCGGACAGTGCGGCGTGACTGTCGAGAATGCGCGGCGACAAATCTCCGCTGAGCTGTAGGAAATCAGCGAGATCACTCTCCGACATCGCGTCCTCGTTGGGATGCAGTCCGTGGGCGGGGTCAGCCAAGCGACACACGGCGATCAATTGTTCGTCGCCCCGGCGAAACTGCAGCGCGTAACAACCACGATCGATATCCGTATGAACGACAAGATGCTCTCCGACGAGCAATCCGGATTGGGTGAACCGGCGCCGCACCGCGATGAGTTCGCGGTACCAGCTATGCATGGCAATATTGCCAGCGGTGACATCACCGATGCCGGCCGATTCAAACGCCTCCGCATCGGTCGGCAGCACGCCTCCCGACCAATCGTGCTGCGGGTAGTCGCTGCGGCGTCCCTCAATCACGGCCTGACTGAGCGAGTCGTCACCGAAGTCCACAAAGAAAGCGAACGGGTTTTCGCTCGCAAACTCTTCGCCCATGAACAGCATCGGGATCGCCGGAGAGAGCAGTAGCAAAGTCGCCGCGGCGGCTTGCGTCTCCGGTGCAGTGATCTGGTGAAACCGCTGGCCGAGGGGATGGTTGCCGATGAAGTCGTGATTTTGAATGCAGTACACCACGCTCGATGTATCGACCCGCTGCGCCGTGGCGTTTCCAATCTCCTCCCGGCCGCGGTCGCCGCGAACGTCACCGCGAAACACGAACCCACGCTGCAGTGCCCGCGCCAGATCCTCGTGCGGTTGATAGGTGCGGACGGTCAGTCGATCGTGGGAGCGCACGCAGGCCAACAAGGCGTGCGCAAAATCATCACCCCACTGGGCATCGAATCCACAACCGTCTTCGCTCAGGGGAGCCGTCATCGACGCGTCGTAAACATTCGTTTCAGCGATCAACCAAATCCGCCGACCGACCCGCTCGGACCACTCACGCACCTCACGCCCAAACTGACGCGTGATGTGTTCGTCACTGTGATCGCACATCCAGTGAATGGCGTCGACGCGCAACCCATCGAGGTGGAACTCGTCGAGCCAGTAGATGGCATTGTCGATCACGAGTCGCCGAATTGCCTTCGCTGACGGTCCATCGTCAAAATTCGGCGAAGCGCCCCACGGAGTGTCGTGGCGAGTCGAGGAATAATCGCCCAACTGCGACCAGTAGTTGCCTTCCGGGCCAAAATGATTGTAAACCACGTCGAGGAACACATTCAGACCCCGCTCGTGGGCCGCATCGACGAATCGTCGCAGATCGTCGGGAGTCCCCATCGCGTTCATCGGCGCGAACCAGTGGGTTGCGTCGTAACCCCAATTCCACCGCCCCGGACACTGCGCGATGGGCATCAACTCGATCGCCGTGACCCCCAGGTCCGCGAGTTCATCGAGTCGCTCAATGGCACTCAAAAACGTTCCTTCCGAAGTCAACGCACCGACGTGCAGTTCGTAAATGATCAGATCTTCCCGACGCTGGCAGCGCGGTTGGTCGTCATGCTGCCACGGAAACTGACGCGATATCACGCGGGACGGACCATGAACTCCGTCCGGCTGATACCGCGAGGCGGGATCGGGAATGGCTGGAGGGTTTTCGCCCTCATTGGCTGTTTCTGGTCCAATCCGCAGTTGATAATCGGTACCAACGGGGCATTCGTCGACGTTCGCGGTGAAGAAACCGGTAGGATCCCGTTGCATCTCGATCAACTCGACTTCACCGGCCGGCGCCGCTTCGCGGCTAATCTCTAGCGTCAGCGAGTCGCGTGCGGGAGCGAAGACCGTGAACTGGGTGCGGCAATGCCCCACCGGAACGGCACCCCACGGCAGCGGAATGGTTTGTTCATCGAGCAGCAACGCATCGCCCGAGGCGGGTGGCGTGCGCGCCGCTCGCCAACCGAACCAGCGCAAGCCTTCGAGCACACCCGCGGTGCTCGTTTTGGACGCGAGCAGCAGGCGATCGGTCCAGCCTTGCTCGGCGTGAGCTTGATCGACACGCGCGGCGAGTTGCCGGTCGGCGTTGGCAACGACGACGGTGCGGTACCCCGCGATGAGTGCCGCGTAATCGTTTCCCGAATCGCCGCAGAACACGATCTCGTCGTCGCGATAGTCTTGATCGTGACACCACCAATTCAAGGCAAAGGCTTTCGAGACGCCTTGGGGCAGCACGTCGACGAGTCCGTCGCCGTTGAACGGATCGACGCTGCTGATGACGTTGTAAGGCAGCGAGTTTTTCGCCAGATACGTTTCGACGGCGAGGTGTTGTTCGTCGATCGCATCGGCCGCAACGTAATAACTGAGTTTGTGTCGTTTCTGTTTGAACGTTTCCTGCAACCGAAGCCCCGGCAGTTCACTGATATCACGCCGGACCCGCTCGATATCGATTTTGCCGACAATGTCATCCAGGCGTGCGGCGAATGCCTCGCTGGGGCGGTACTCGGCCGCGAGTGCCCGCACCGTTCGGGTGTCGCCGGAGTCGTCGTCGCCCGAGTCGCTGTCGCGAGGCGTCGGCTCGGTCGCAGTGGCCATCCCCGTGACTGGGGCTCTCTCGTACAGGCTCGTGCCCACATCGCACAGGATCCAGTCGGGTTGGGGCAGGCCATCTTCGGCGATCGCTTCGAGCACGAAGTCCATGTGTCGGCCGGTCACAAACACCAATGGCAGGTCTTCATCGACCAATTGGCCTCGTATTTGCTCTAGTGCCTGTTCGGCTTCGAAATCATCACGCAACGGGATGAACGTGCCATCGAGATCGGTGGCGAGCGCGCGGGGGCTGAACATCGTATTCCTATGAAATCAAGTAAAATGGGTAATCGGTGTTGAGTGCCGATAGGTTGTTTCGTGCCCAGTTCGGCGTATGTTGTGAGGGGACGCTGGCACCCCCGGGATGACGAAGCCCGTGCGTCGAGCGATAACGTCCGCCGCGTATCCATGACGCCAATGGCGTATCCATGACGCCAATGGCGTGGCTATGACGCCAATGGCGTATCCATGACGCCAATGGCGTGGCTATGACGCCAATGGCGTGGGACGTCGATTTTATTACTGACGAATCTGCCGGTAGCGGAAGTCGCCAAGACTTTCGGTTTTCCCGCATTCCCGAAACTCTTGGCGAGTTTCGCGACGCAGTAATTAAATCGACGTCCCTGGCCATGACGGACGTGCTTTCGCGAGGCGGCGCAGCCGTGATCGACTGACGCTATTTCCACCGATTTTTTTCTAGAAGGATACCCGCACGCCATGTCTAACAAACCCGCCGCCATCATCGTAGGGGAAGTCTTGTGGGATTGTTTTTCTGAGCAAGACGGGGACCATCGAATTCTCGGCGGGGCGCCGATGAATGTCGCCTGGAACCTTGCCGGTTTGGGGCTCGACCCACTCTTCGTCAGCGCCGTCGGTGACGACGAACTCGGCCATGAGATTCTCGCCCGGATGAAAAATTTCGGCATGTCGACCGAAGGCATGGTGGTACTGCCAGGCGTGCCGACGGGGACCGTGCAGGTTACCCTGGTCGACGGCGAACCCCAGTATGAAATTGTCGAGAACGTTGCCTGGGATCAGATCCCGCCACCCGACGAGGCGCTTTCCGAAGCGATCAGCGACCGGTTGGCGAGCTCCCACCGAGCGGGCAAGCCCGCGTTGTTCTATCACGGCTCGCTAGCCTGCCGCGACGAACGCTCACGTAGCACGATCGTGGGGCTGCGTGACGCGGTCTTGAGGGATCCCGTCGAAGCCCACGTTTTCTTCGACGTCAACTTGCGGGCGCCGCACTACGAACACGCGACGCTCGAGCTGCTGCGGCGGTCGGCCGCGTTGATCAAACTCAACTTGGACGAGCTGTCGGAATTGTCCGGCGGCATCGAAGGCGATGCGGTTGAGCAAACGATGGCAGCAGGGAAGTCCTTTGAACAGGATCCTACGGAAGTGCCACTGTCGGGGTTGTTGGTCACACTTGGTGCCGACGGTGCCTTATGCTACACGCCGGGGTGCAGTGCCCCCCTGCAAGTTCATTCGCCGGAGTCCGAAAAGATGGTCGATACCGTCGGTGCTGGCGACGCGTTTGCCGCCGTGGTGATGCACGGAATTCTCACGGGCCGGCCGTTTACAAATTCGTTGCACGACGCCGTTGAGTTTGCCTCGAAAGTCTGCGGGCTCGCCGGCGCGACCTGCGACTCCACGCATTTCTATAAGCTACCTTCCCGTTAAGTATTGAATCTTGTTATGAAATCGTCTGACAATGACGGGCTTCGAATCACCTTGCTCAGCCTCCATGGATTGATCCGTGGTCACGATTGTGAACTCGGTCGCGACGCCGATACGGGAGGGCAGGTCAAGTACGTGCTCGAACTCGCTCAGGAACTTGCGACGCGCGATGAGGTTGCCTCGGTTGAACTCGTGACGCGGCAAATATTCGATGATCGCGTCGGCCCGGACTACGCCCAGGTGGAAGAGTCGCTGAGCGAGAAGGCCAAGATCGTCCGCATTCCGTTCGGCCCTCGGCGGTACCTGCGAAAAGAAGCCCTGTGGCCTTATCTGGAGACGTTCATTGATCAAATGCTCGGCCACTACCGCCGCAACGGGTTGCCGGATCTGATTCACGGCCACTATGCCGATGCGGGATACGCCGGTGCGCAGCTCGCGCGATTATTGCACGTCCCCTACGTTTTTACCGGCCATTCGCTCGGCCGCGTCAAGCAGGAGCGTTTACTCGCATCGATTGCGAAATCCAGGAGCAAGAAGACGCCGGAAGATCTCGAAAAGAAATTCAAATTCAAAGCCCGTGAAGAAGCGGAAGAGACCGCGTTGGAAACCGCCGCGTTGGTGATTACCAGCACCGGCCAAGAGGTTGAGCAGCAATATGCGATCTATCATCACTACCAACCCGACCGCATGGAGGTCATCCCGCCCGGCGTCGATCTGACGAACTTTTATCCCGATGATCCGAACGAACCGCTGCCGCCGATCTATGACCAGCTCCTGCCCTTCCTGCGCGAACCCGACAAACCCATGGTCGTGGCCATGGCCCGCCCGGATGAACGCAAAAATCTCGAGATGCTCGTCCGCGTCTACGGCGAAAATCCCAGGATGCAGGAGGAATCCAACCTCGTGCTCGTGATGGGAGCCCGCGACGATCTGCGGGATCTGCCGCCGTCGCAGCGCAAGATCATCACGAATGTGCTGCAGCTCATCGATGTCTACAATCTCTATGGCAAGGTCGCGTATCCGAAATCGCACCGTCCCTCCGACGTCCCCGATTTGTATCGCCTGACCGCTCGCCGCAAGGGTGTGTTTGTCAATCCGGCCATGACCGAACCGTTCGGTTTGACGCTGCTCGAAGCCGCCGCCAGTGGCGTGCCGAGCGTGGCCACCAACGATGGCGGTCCGCGCGACATCATCGCGAATTGTCAAAATGGTTTATTGATCGACCCCTTCGATCTTGAATCCATCGATCACGCAATCATGCGTTGCCTGAGCGAACCGGAGCAGTGGCAGGAGTGGTCCCAAGCGGGAATTGCCGGTACACGCGAGCACTACAGTTGGAGCACGCACGTCGATCGTTACCTGCGAGATGTGTCCGAGATCATCGGCACGTCGGCGCCACCGGTGCTCTCACAGGCACAGACGCGAACGTCCAAGCGGTTGCCGGAATTCGACCGGATCATCATGACGGATCTCGACAACACCCTGACGGGTGACAACGACGCGTTGAATGATTTTGTTGAGCTGATGAAAAACGCTGGCCAGGACATCGGCTTCGGAATCGACACCGGCCGTTCACTCGCCGAAGCAATGAACTTGATCAACGAACTGGGGCTACCGCGGCCCGATGTGCTCTCCACCGCCGTCGGCACCGAACTGTATTACGGCAGCGGTTTGACGCAAGACAAATCGTGGCACCAACAGATTTCTCATCAATGGGACGGACCCCGCGTCCACGAGGTGCTCGATAAAATCCCCGGGCTGTATCTGCAAAAAGATAAAGATCAGACCGAGTTCAAAATCAGCTATCGCATCGATCCCGAAGTGGTGACATCGGTCGATGACGTCCGTCAAGCACTGCGTGAAGCGGGGTTACGAGTCAACGCGATCCTTTCACTCGGCTCGTTCTTGGACATCATTCCCATTCGCGGCGGCAGTGAGATGTCGTTGCGGCACCTCGCCTACCGCTGGGGTTTCGAACCCGAACACATGCTCGTCGCCGGAGATTGTGGCAACGACGAGGGGATGCTCAAGGGTGCCACCCTCGGGGTGGTGGTCGGGAATTACAGTCCCGAGCTGGAGGAACTGCGCGGATTGCCACGCATCTATTTTGCTCAAGGACACCACGCACGCGGCGTCTTGGAGGGAATCGAGTACTATGATTTTCTGAATCATATTCGGATCCCCAATGATCGAGTGGAAGCTGCCTCGTCGCGAGAGGACACGAACGAATCACGTTCAGCCAAGGCGGACGCGGCGTCCACGTCGTAGTAAGAAACTGTCGAAAAGACGACGCTAGCCGCGGGTTGTTAAAAAGTTGCCATTGCGCGGAACTGAGATTGGCGCAGGTTTTGTTCCGTCCTGAGTCCCGAGAGGGACGGCAGCCCCCGGCCGGTGGCGAAAGCCACCGGTTAACGGAGGAACAAATGTGCGCGCAGTCCCGATAGGGACGGCAGCGGATTTCTGTCGCCCCTCCGGGGCTTGCCAATGAGACCGTATTTTCATCCGGTGGCTTTCGCCACCGGCAGAGGGCTATCGTCCCTCTGAGACGTCGATTTAATTACTGCGTAGCGAAACTCGCCAAGAGTTTCGGGAATGCTGGAAAACGAAAGTCTTGGCGACTTCCGCTACAGGTGGATTCGTCAGTAATTAAATCGACGTCACCTCGGGACCAAGCAACAGCCCGCTCGCCGCGGTCGTGCAAGCGGCAATCTGGTGTCGATTACCTGATCCGGTCTCAATTTTGCGTGACAACCTGACTTCTGTAACGTATATCCCCTCGTAACCGCCATCCGAGACTTCTCGCCGCCTCTGCGAATTTATGATTGCCCTGAAACTGAATCCACGACCCCGCGACGGACGCGGTGTTGCCGAGAGTCGCAACGAAAAGCGTGCGAGAATCGCGCTGGAGCGGATGCTGCCGACATTCGAAACATTCTGGGAATCCGAAGACGTTGACCAGGCCGAGATTGACGAGGTGATGGAGCGGCTACAGCGTCACTGGCCGCGACTTTTCGGGCTGCTCGTGGAGCTTTATGGTGAACAGTGGGATTTTTTCTATCATCTCGAGCAGATCGTGATGACGATGCTCCGCGGATGGCGGATGCGGGACGAATCGCTGCGGCAGTCCGATCGCCAACGCATCAACAATCCCGGTTGGTACACGTCCGAGAAAATCGTCGGCGGTGCACTTTACGTCGACTTGTTCAGTGAAAACCTCGGCAAGCTGCGTGATCAGATCCCGTATTTTCAAAAGCTCGGTCTGACCTATCTTCACTTGATGCCATTGTTTGCCGTTCGCCCCGGCAACAATGACGGCGGTTATGCGATCAGCAACTACCGCAGCGTCGATCCACGTGTGGGGACTCTTGATGATCTGCAGCAACTCGCCGCCGACCTGCGCGAG
>JBDNIG010000654.1:0-26885 GCA_041688415.1 Rhodopirellula sp.
AATAAGGTGGTGGACATGTGCGTTCTTTCAAAGGATGACTTTAGAAATCTCCCTGACAGAATGGCATGTCCACGCTTTTTTATCCATACACCGTACTTTCAGCATCCTTCAGTCCTGCGCACGCTTCAGTCGGATGAGCCAGAATTCGCCACTCTGGATGAGTTTTTGCAAAAATGGTCTGGCTCACAACGGAAACGAGTTGTACTCGATGAATTAAGCCGAGTCGGTATCGAAGTCGATGCCCTGCGAGACTCGATCCCCAGTGCCAGCCAGTTCGACGTGTTTGATTTGCTGCTTCATATCGCTTACGACCAAAAGCCGCTGACCCGTCGCGAACGAGCCAACCGAGTCAAGAAACGCAACTACTTTGCCAAGTACGGCGGACAGGCCCGAGCGGTCCTGGAAGCCCTCTTGGAAAAATATGCGGAGAACGGCATCGTCGATATCGAAGATGCGAAAATCCTGGAATTGCCACCGTTTTCCCAGTTTGGAACGAAAACACAAATTCGACGTGAAATCTTCGGCGGCAACGATGCTTTTTCACTCGCGCTGACGGAACTCGAACAAGCCCTGTACGAGTCTGACAGCACAGCCGCTTGATGGTCGCCTTTCGCTCCGCGAAAGAGCGCCGAACCCACCCGCACTTTCGCGGAGCGAAAGGCGACCAACACCAACCCGAAAAAAGAGCAACCATGTTAGGAGAGTTATTCGACCCCCAGTGCGAATTCTACATTCACGAACATTGTCGACCACACTGGTCTCAGGCCGGGGCGATCGTCTTCATCACGTTGCGCACCCACGACTCGATTCCACGCGAAGTCCTACAGCGTTGGGATCGAGAAAAGCAGGATTGGCTAGAGCGAAACAAGTTGGCTGTCACGGGACTGCATTGGTCCGAAGTGGTCGAATCGCTGCCAGATGCTGATCGAGTCCGATTCAACCGACAGTTTGATCGTTGTCGTGAAGATTTTCTCGACACGTGTCACGGGAACTGTGTCATGCGGCAACCAGAGATTGCCAAGATTGTCGCGGATTCACTCTTGTACTTCGATCGTGACCGATATCGCATGGGAGATTTCATCGTAATGCCGAATCATGTTCATTTACTCGTGGCATTCGCAACCCCCGAGCAACTCATCGAACAATGTGATTCCTGGTTGCACTATACCGCATTTCATATCAATAAGCGCTATGGGCAGAAGGGAAGGTTTTGGCAGCAAGAGCCATTCGATCATCTTGTGCGTAGCCCCGAACAGTACGACTATTTGCGAGACTACATTCGAGACAATCCCCGAAAAGCTCGCTTGACAGCCGGCGAATACCTCTACCGAAAATATGAGTAATGGTCGCCTTTCGCGCCGCGAAAGAGCGTTGAACCCTATTCCACTTTCGCTCCGCAAAAGCACGCGAAACCCCCGCGCACTTTCGCGGAGCGAAAGGCGACCAACCTGACACCTTCCTCTAAAGAAAACAAATTGAGTCTCTCCACAACCATCAAGTCCATCCAAGACATCATGCGCAAGGACGACGGTGTCGACGGCGATGCTCAGCGCATCGGTCAGTTGACGTGGATGCTGTTCCTGAAGATCTACGATCAACGTGAAGAGGAATGGGAAGACGATGCGGCGGACGCCGGCAAGAAATTCCGCAGCGTCATCCCAGCCGGATGCCGTTGGCGAGACTGGGCGAAAGAAAAGAACGGCGTGCCTGCGGTCGCCGGGAGCGATTTAATCGAGTACGTCAACTCGGTCGTGTTTCCCGGCTTGAAGGAACTCGCGGGCTCCCGTGATCCACGCGCCAAGGTGGTGCGTGAAGTCTTCGCCGATGCGAACAACTACATGAAGTCTGGGCCGTTGATGCTGGGCGTGATCCAAAAGCTCGACGAGACGATCAACTTTCACAATCAGGGCAACCGCGACGAACTCGGCAACCTGTACGAGCAAATCCTGAGTGATCTACGCGGGGCTGGAAACGCGGGCGAGTTCTACACACCGCGAGCGGTCACTGAATTCATGGTCCGGGCCGTGAACCCCAGTCTGAAGAAACGGGAAGTCGTCTTCGATCCCGCATGTGGCACCGGTGGGTTTCTCACCGCGACAATCGAGCATCTTCGCGGGCAGTTGACCAAGCGATCGAGTACCGAAGATCAAACGGCGATCGAAACCTGTATCCGAGGTATCGAAAAGAAACAGCTTCCGCACCTGCTGTGCGTCACCAATCTGTTGCTGCACGGGATCGACGTGCCCAGTCAGGTCGACCACACCAACACGCTCGCCAAGGGATGGAACGACTGGTCTCATCCCGAACGAGTCCAGTGCGTGATAACCAATCCGCCGTTTGGTGGGATGGAGGATGATGGAGTCGGCAACGATTTCCCTGCGGATATCAAAACCCGCGAGACCGCCGATATGTTCATGTCACTGATCACGCGAAAGCTACTCAAAAAGGGTGGTCGAGCGGCGGTGGTTTTGCCGGATGGAACGCTATTCGGCGATGGCGTGAAAGCGGTTATCAAGAAAAAGCTGCTCGAAGAATGCAACTTGCACACGATCATACGATTACCCAACGGCGTATTCGCTCCCTACACCGGAATCAAAACCAATCTGCTGTTCTTCACGCACGGCAAGCCAACGGAAACGATTTGGTTTTACGAGCACCAGTACCCTGAAGGCCAGAAGAGCTACTCTAAGACGCGACCCTTGCGGCTAGAGGAACTGCTACCGATCCTCGACTGGTGGGGCAATGAGAAGGGTAATTTCGCCGACCGTGTCGTGACCGAGCAAGCGTGGAAGATCGACTTTGCCGGGTTGAAAGCAGACGCTGAAACGCGAGCCAAGCCGCACTGGGATCAAGCCGAGACGCTCAAAAACGCAGCATCGGCGATGAACGAAACACTCAAGAATTTGCGAGCGCAAGTCCGCAGTGAATCCCCCAATTCTCGCTCCCCTCGCCCCGCTTCGGGGAGAGGGTCTGGGGGCGAGGGGCTTGCGTTGAAAGAACTGAAAAAGCAACTCACCGAACTGGAGGCAAAGTACGACTCACTCGTCACGCAGAGCAAGAACGAGCAATCCGCTGGCGATCAGATTTATTGGCCGATCTACAATCTCGACATCAAGAACCCTAACTCGGTCGAAGATGGCCCTGGCGATCCTGATGAGTTGCTGAAACGGCTTAAAGTGATCCGAGCCAAGACGGATGAAACGATCGACGAGCTGAAGCAGGAACTCGCGACAGCATTGGCGAGAGGCGACGAATGAGCGTTGCCGAGAAGTTGAGCGAATACGTCGTCAATAAACAAGTTGACTTTGACGCATTCATGCGTGAGCTTGGAACATTCATCGAAACGCCTTGCAGTATCTTGCGAATACGAGAGTTGATCCTTGAGTTGGCTGTTCGAGGAAAGCTTGCTGAGCAGTCACGGGATGATGAACCGGCGAGAGAACTACTACACAGGGTCGAGAAAGAAAAAAGTGACCTGATTGCTAATGGCAACATGAAGCGGCAAAGTGTCAAGCCGACATCAACAAAGCACGCGAGGTCGCTATTGCCTTTTGGTTGGGAACGTTGTCGTTTAGGTCAATGTATCTTCTTGATATCCGGTCAGCATCTTAAACCATCCGAGTACAACGAGACTGCAGATGGATTTCCTTACCTAACTGGTCCCGCGGACTTTGGGCCTTTGTATCCAACCGCAAAGAGATGGACTCACCAAGAGCGTTCGCTAGCCAAGCGGGATGATATTTTAGTCACGGTCAAAGGAGCAGGGATCGGTAAGACAAATTTGCTTGATTCTCCAGTCGCATTCATTAGTCGCCAGCTAATGGCCGTTCGGCCAATTTGTGTTGACCGTGAATTCATTCGCTTGCTTCTGAACAACACTTATCAGACGTTCCAAGATCTTGGCGTTGGAATCGCGATTCCAGGTATCGGTCGATCCGATATTTTGGACCACGTAATAGGACTTCCACCCCTCGCCGAGCAGCATCGCATCGTGGCGAAGGTGGACAGTTTGATGGGGCTATGTGATCGCTTGGAGTCACAGCGACGCGAGACGTTGTCGCTGACGGATCAGAGTCGTCGCAGCGTGCTGGCGAGCCTGACAAGCAGTCGGGATGCGTCGGAGTTGGCATCGAGTTGGCGTCGTCTGTCGGACCATTTTGAAATCCTCCACGACCGCCCCGAAACCCTCGCCGACCTCCGCCAAACCATCCTCGCCCTCGCCGTCCAAGGCAAACTCGTAAGGCAAGACCCCAACGACGAACCGGCGAGTGCGCTCTTTTCAAAGATCACACAAACGAAAAGTTCACTCGTCGAAGCTGGCAAGATCAAACCACCAAAGTGCCCGCGTCCTAACGTGGACACTCTGCCGTTTGGAGTTCCCGCGTCATGGGTGTGGGTCAAACTCGGTGCTATTGCCCACACGATCGAGTCTGGATGGAGCCCGAAATGTGAGTCGCATCCACGAGAAGGTGAAGACTGGGGCGTGCTGAAAATTAGTGCTGTTACTTGGGGTAAGTTTCAACCTGACGAAAACAAAGCGTTGCCGTCAGGTGTGGAGCCACGCCCACATTGCGAAGTTCAGCGAGGTGACTTTCTGATGTCCAGAGCGAATACAGCAGAGCTAGTGGCGAAGAGTGTTGTCGTACGTGAGACACCGCCACGGCTGATGATGAACGACAAACTTCTCAGAATTGTCTTCTCACCGAACATTTCTCTCGACTATGTAAACCTCGTCAACAACAGCACGCCGTCTCGAACGTACTACGAAAGCGTGGCCTCGGGCACAAGTGTATCCATGAGGAACGTCTCTCGCGAAAACGTTACAAACCTGCCCATACCCTTCCCACCGCTCGCCGAGCAGAATCGCATCGTCGCCAAAGTCGATCGCCTACTCGCCCAGTGCGACCGTGTTGCCGAATCACTTACGCTCCAGCAAGCAACCACAGCGCAATTATTGGCAGCTTCGATCGCTCGTTTACTCGCTGCTCGTTCGGACGATTGAAAAGTGAAAATTGGACACTGTGAATTGAAAAATGATTGGGGCACGCATGGCTTCGCCAATTTCAAATTTGCAACTTAATTTTTTCAATGCCTAATCGTCGCCAAGCCACCACCGAGCAACTCCTCACAACGGCTCCTCACAACGGCCATTCATCGCCTTTTGACCGACAGCAATCGCGGTTGAAACCGTAGAAAGCCATTGCCGGGACCAATAAAGAACATCGCAGGAAGTGCGGAAACGCCACACTTGCATGAATTTCGCCACTTTTTTTCGACTTCGAGATGCTTCAGGCTCGACTTTGTCTCGGTTGCGAGCTATTCTTGGACGATAGACGTATGAGAAAGACAGTCACCGAGAGAAATTCCCGGAAAGAACCGCATCTCACCCGAAGGCACCTCCCCATGCTGATTTCATTCTCTGTCAGCAACTTCCGCTCCTTTGGCGAGGAAGTGACGCTAGACATGATCGCCAGCCCCAAGCTGAATGACCACCCCGACCACTTGATCGAGTTGAACGATACCGGCAAACACGTTGTTCGTTCAGCTATGCTGTATGGCCCCAACGCGGCTGGGAAGTCAAATCTCGTCAAGGCGATGGCCTATGCGCAAGAATTCATTGAACTAGGAAGCCAGAGTCGCTTCCCAGTTCCCGACACTTTCCGTTTTGATCGTCAAAGAATCACCGAGCCGTCATCATTTGAGTTCCGGTTCATGGTCGCCGATGAGTTGTTCATTTACGGATTCGATGTCGGGCGGAAGGGCGTCACTTCGGAATGGCTTGTCGCACGTCGTGGTAATCGTGAGAAAGCGATCTTCGAGCGTGATGCCGCCGGTGTGACCGTGACGGGAAATGCACCAAAATCGTTTTTCATTTCCGACGAACAAATGGAAAGCACTCTTAATGCGTTGTGCCAGTTGCCCATTCGCCCGACGCAACTTTTTCTTAGTCGGGCGATCTCATTGCCAAACGAAACCCTTGGTCCGACGTTGCGCGGAATCATCCAGTGGCTCACGGAGGATCTTGTCATCCTCGAAGCCGGACCGCGTTCATGCGATATGCTCGATCGCCTTTATGACGATCCGCCATTCAAGAATTTTGCGGAACGTTTTCTTTGCAATGTTGACACGGGCATTTGCGAACTTGATTTCCGCGAACAGAGACGTGATTGCAATGAACATGAACGCGAGTTTTTACAGCACTACTCACGTGAGAATGAATCACCCTACACATACTACGGGTGTTCAGGAGACATGGATGAGCGGATCGATCCGGATGATCCGAGCAAAATGATCGTTCGTCAGTTGATGTCATTGCATCGCGGTTCTGATCAGAAGGTGAGTTTCGCTTTGCCTTTCAGCGAAGAATCGGACGGAACGCAGCAATTGCTGCACTACCTGCCAGTTCTGCATCCGCAGAAGGGGCGTAGTCGCGTTGTCGTGATTGACGAACTCGATCGAAGCCTTCACCCAAAGCTTTGCTGGGAACTGGTCCAGTTTTTCAGCGAAAGCTGTCCCGGTGTGCGACGACAGATGATCGTAACGACTCACGAGGCCCACCTTCTGGACCAAGAATTGTTGCGTCGTGATGAATATTGGATGGTTGAGAAGGACAGAACGAGTCAAAGTCGCTTGACTCCTCTCACTGATTTCAAGATTCGCAAGGATCTGAATTTACGCAAAGGTTATCTGCAGGGACGCTTCGACGCATTGCCAATCATTGGTGACATTTCATCGCTCGCCGATTGGCTGGGCTGTACGCAAGACGGAGCAAAAGATGCCGAGAAAGAGCCGTCCGCTTGATCGAACCAGTGGCGCACCACGGGATACCGATATCATTGTCATCGCTTGCGAGGACACCCACGCGGTCAAACAATATTTCGCCAAGTTCCGCACCAAGCGAACCCAATACAAAGTTTTGCCAACGCTCGACGGTAAATCTTCGCCACGAGCAGTTCTCGAGCGACTAAACACCTACAAGGCCGAATACGCGACCGAGGAAGGTGATGAACTCTGGATCTGTATCGACGCCGACCATTGGATTCGCGGCGGGCATCAAGCTGAGTTCTCTCAAGTTCTTCAGGACTGCCATAGTAAAGGGTATGGCATAGCAATCAGCAATCCTTGCTTCGAAGTTTGGTTGTTGATGCATTTTGTTGAGATCGACGACGCAGAACTATGCCGGATCCTGAAAAGGAATTCACCGGAGGCCGTTGCGGATGACGATAAGAAATCGATTCGATGCGACAAAATTGAGGCAAGACTACGGACCTGTGCCGGCGGCTACAACAAATCAAACGTCGCCCGTCTTTCGCTCACCGCTGAGCAAGTCCTGCATGCGATTGCTAGAGCGAGAGCAGTCGACGGAACGGGCGACGTGCCAGAGTGCCCTGGGACGCGCGTCTACCTGTTGGTGGAGAAGCTCCAAAGCCGTGGTTCAATCGAACTCACATGAACTGTTGAGCGTCGTCGGTGTTTAGATTTTCTCGCCTCCACAATTCCGTTTTCGAAAAACGAGTGACCAGAGGGAGTGACCAGAGGGAGTGACCAAAGGAGAGTGACCAAAGGACCAAAGGGACAGAGCATGCTACCAAGCAAAGGACCAAAGGGACAGAGCATGCTACCAAGGGGTTCATCGCAGGCCCATTCGGGGCGACTTCGGTTTCTCCGTCGATAAGGGCGTTTCCTCGATTCTTCGCATAATAAAATGCCAATACACCTCGATCATCGGGGCCTCAGGCGGGCCGTCAAAGTGCTCTGTCCCTATGCATGCTCCCGTCAAAGTGCTCTGTCCCTATGCATGCTCCCTTATGACGCTTTATTGCTCGCGTGTGACCGAGACATCTGCCCGTATTGTGGAACGCGAGAGGCGAAAACGCTCGATCATTTCTTGCCTCGAAAGCATTACCCGCATCTGTCGATCGCTTTTGAAAACCTGGTTGCCTGTTGCCCTGAATGCAATCAAGCAAAATTGGATGCGATTCCAGAAAGCTCGGATGAAACCTATTTCCATCCATACTACGAATCGTTTCCCAACTCGGATTGGTTGACTGCGAAAGTTTTGGATGTCAGTCCGGTCGTGGTAACTTTTGGCGTCGTGGAAGGGCTCCCAGAGTCTTCAAGAATTCAACATCAGTTCAGTAAGCTGAATCTAGCGAAAATCTACTCGTTTCAGGCGACCAATGAACTGACCAGCAACTCTTCGCAACTCGCTAATCTCGGCCGTATTTCGACTGATTCTTTGCGGCAACACCTGTCAGAGCTAGCCGAAAGCGCCGGTCGGTTTGCTTGGTCTCCGTGGAAAAGTGTTCTCTATCGAACACTCACCGAGGACGAGTGGTTTTGCAAAGAGGGCTTTAAGTTGCTCTCGTGATTCAGGTTGGGCAGCTTTTGGTATGGCCTCGAACTGACGGGGAGAGTCGTCGTGTGATCGAATCGAATATGTATCTTTGTAGGAGTTGAAACCTAGTGGCAGCAACGGTCCTCGATGTCGAATTAGTCGAGAAGCTGCAACGGGCTGCGTCAAAAGCGAAGTCAATCGAACCGTACGTGTCCGCGTTGACGTCGGCCACGTTGCCAGGAATGGTTGAATACGGTTGCCTGCGTCATCAGTATCCTCTGCTTCCTGAACTTCCCCCTGCACTCATTCGATCCGCTGCAGGGGTTGCTCTGGCTGATGTGAACTCGTCAATTGGTTTGCGGATGACTGGAAAGCAGAAAACGCCGCCATCTTTGATGACACCGCAGAATTACGAGTTCATTGTGCTCGCAAGCGACGAGAACATGACAGGTTCACGGTGGATTGAATTTGCGTCACGTTTCGCGATGTCGGTCACCGGCGTCGGATTCCATCGCCAAAAGGCTTTGGAGGTTTCGGCCGCGATGCGTGAGATGGCTGATAATGCGGTCTGCCACAGCGAATCGACCAACGGAATTTTGGTCGGTTACGAAGCGGTTGAAAACTATGCTGTGTGTGTTGTCGCCGACGTGGGGACGGGCATTCTCCGTTCATTGCAAACGAACGAACGCTACGCCCGTTTGACCACGCACGCGGATGCCATTGAGACAGCACTGAAAGCGGGCGAGTCGCGGTACGGATTTGGAAAGGGAGGCACTGGGTTTTCGAGCGTCTTCAAGTACGTGGCCGAGGCACGCGGAACTTTGCGTTTCCGAAGCGGTGAAGCATTCGTGTTGCTCGATGGCCAGGACGAACATACGGACAAGACAATCAGTCACTCCGTCGCCTTCCGTCCGGGGTTTCAGGTCACGATCTGCTGCCGGTCCTCGAATCGCCCCGCCGAAGAAAAATTGATCTGAATGTGCTTTCCGGGATTGTCATCAAACCCTTGCACCCCTATGCTTAGGTAACGCACCTGAGATAGTGAGGTTCTCGAAAACGCTGTGGCACGACTGATTTCCCTGATCGAAACGCTCGAAACGAACTTCCTGCAAGGAAGGCCGCTGGGCCGCAAGCACTTTCCGATGCTCTGCGCCGCGATCAGCGAATCGATCGAGGGTGACCTGGTCCTGCTGGATTTCGACCACGTCGAAATCGTGACTGGCTCTTGGATCAATGAGGCACTGGTGCCGCTGGTCGGCTGGATGGCCGATAGCCGCAACGAGCTGTTTCCGATCCTGATGAATCTGAAATCAGATTGGATCGACGACCTGCAATTGGTTTCGGAGTGGAACCATTGCTGCTTCCTCGTCGGTGAAGGTTCTTCACCACCCGATTCCGCCATACTGGCCGGCACCTTGGATTTCGGCCAGCGGCAAACGTTTGACGCCGTACTCGCGTCGTCCGGAATCACCGGCGCCGAACTCGAACGTCAGTACACCGACTCCCAGGTAAAAGCAACCGCGTGGAACAATCGCCTGAAAGATCTTTTTCAAAAGCGATTGCTACAGCGTGAAAAACGCGGTCGTGAGCAGGTCTATCGTCCCGTTGTCTCGGAGGTTGTTTTCCATGGGTGAGAATATCCGGCAGGGTCAGTGCGAAGCATTCAAAAAGGGAACCGACTTGGCGATGTATCAAATGTTATCGCCATCACTCATTCAACGACCCGACATTGAATGGTCGCGGCATGATGCCGACCTTCTCACCGGAAAGTCCGTCGTAGTCGGCGATAAGTTGCTAGCACAGCAGTCCGGCGATCAACCCCTGGTTTTTCTGTCCAAGGGCAGTGAGACGGTCGCCAAGATCGAGGGCGAGGGTGCGACCAAATTGATCGAATCCATGGAGCACACCGACTGCCCCGACTTCGCGGAGGTGATCGTTGTGGATACCTGCGAGATTTCTGACAGTATCACCGTGCAAATGACCGACGAGGAGAATGACGATGGTTAGTGCCGCCCAACAAATGAAGACGCTCCGAGCGTCACCAACAGCACCTCTTGAGTTCGTCGCTGCAGGATGTCAAACATGTGGCCTGTTGCAGCATTGCGGCGGGATGCGGAATGAACGAGCCTTGCTGACCTGCATCGACCAATTCTGCTGTGGCGATGGTTCTTGCGACAATGTTTGCCCCGATCATCCGAACTATGCCAGCCGCGTCAAAGAGATTGGCGGTTTTGGAAATTATCGCATCGGTCCGATGCAGCAATGCAATGTCCTGCTTCCGTTTTACGTTCCTCTGGTGCAGCACGGATACTGTCGTCAATCCCGATTGCGCACACAAGCAATCGCTGTTTGTCCCTACGAGGTTTTGAAACTGAAGAACGGACACTACTCTTCGACAGTCAAAGATCAGCAGTCACTACGTCAAAAATTCGGAATCGCGAATGATGCGAAGTTGATCCTCTGTGGCACTGAGAAAGACAAGCCACTGGAAAAGTACTGGTCATATCGCCGCCGCGACAAAACGGTGGACGAAATCGCAGCGATCAACCCAGACCTTTACATCGCCCCGAACTTCTCAATGTTCCTGGACGTTCCGAGGCCAGACAATCTGTTTAATATCAAACGCCAACTGATCTGCATCTCAGAACTATCGGCGGCTGGCGTCTCGGTAGTTCCTCACATCAGCGCCACGATGCCGTACGACTGGGACAACTGGCGTGCCTTCCTGAACGAGCACATCGACATCCAACACATCGCCTTCAATTTTCAAACCGGCTACAGCAAGCCGGCCGAAGGAAAGAAAGCACTCGTGAACTTGGTCCAGTTGCAGCAAAATCTCGGTCGCGATCTCTCCCTCATTATGATTGGCGGCTCGCAGTTCTTGACCGACGCAACGTTGCACTTTGCTGGACTGACCGTGATCGACTCCATCCCGTTCATGAAGTCCATGATGCGACGCCGTTTGGTCATGAACGGCCCAGACAAGCGACACTGGGTCAAACACCCAACCAGTCTCGGAACGCCAATCGACGATTTGCTGCAAATGAACATCGAAAGCTACGCCAACCAAATCGCCGGGAAGGCCGGCTATCTGTTCGACTGACGCAAACAGACAGACTGAATATTTGTCGCCTTTTTCGCGAAACTTCGTAGTCAAACCAATTTGAACTCTGGCGCAGACTTGCCCAGACGCCAGCCTTGCTTTTCATTTACCTTTCAGGTAAACTATTCCAGAGAGTCAGTTCTGATGCAGATCGAATTTTCAAACAAGAAGCTGCAGAAGATTTGCTGCTCGACAAAAGAATCTCAGGCGAAATACGGGAAGCGGATGTCTGAAAAGATCCAACTTCGGATGGCTCAGATCGCGGCGGTGGAAACATTGGCGGACTTGCATATGCTCCCGGGAGCGAGATGTCACGCGTTAACCGGGAATTTCAAGGGGAAATTCGCGGTGGATCTTGTTCACCCCGACCGACTGTTGTTTTCGCCTGACCACGAACCGCTCCCGGTCAAAGAGGATGGCGGGTTGAAGTTGCAGGAGGTCACGGCGGTATTGATCGAAGGGATTGGAGATTACCACGGAAAGTGACGGAGCGAAAAACACCCACGAAACAAAATTCAACTGCATCACCAATGGCGACCAAAACAAACCGATATCGCTACGAGCCTGACTTTGCCGTTCCGCCAGGAGCGACCTTGCAGGAGACGATCGACCAACTGGGAATCGACCAACGGGAGCTCGCCGAGCGAACGGGGCTGACCGCGAAGACGTTGAATCTGATTATCAAGGGCAAGGCACCGTTAACCCAGCAAACCGCGATGTTGCTGGAGCGTGTTACTAACGTCCCTGCACGTATCTGGAACAATCTCGAAGCCGAGTATCGCGAGCAACTTGCCCGTATGGAGGCTCACGAGGAGTTGGCAAAGGATATTCAGTGGCTGAAGCAAGTCCCAACGAAAGAACTGATCGAACGGGGCTTAATCAAAGCGACCACCGACAAAGTGATCTTGCTCGAGCAGACGCTTAGCTTTTTTCGCGTGGCGAGTGTTGCTGCGTGGACGGAAGGCTGGTGCGAAGGACAATTTTCATTCAGAAAGTCAGGTGATGCATCATGCCTAGATTGTCGCTTGGCGACTTGGTTGCGGATCGCTGAAAAGACAGCCGAGGCTATCGATGTTGCGCCCTACAGCAAGCAGAAGTTCGCCAAAGCAGTTCGGGCAGCCAGAGAGCTAACGCAGTTGTCTCCGCCCAAGTTTGTTCCCCAAATCAAAACGCTATTTGCGGATTCGGGAGTGGCACTTTGTCTCGTTCCCCAGGTCAAGGGCGGCAAGATCAACGGAGCGGCGCGGTGGGTCTCGCCTAGCAAGGCAATGATTGCAGTGAATCTTCGCGGCAAAATGAATGACATTTTTTGGTTCACGCTTTTCCACGAAGCGGGCCACATTCTCAACGACAGCAAGAAACAAACCTATGTCGATATCGGATACTCCAGCGATCCGCGCGAGGAGTCCGCAAACCGCTTCGCCTGCGAAACGTTGATCCCGACGGAGTACGACTCGCTGTTGCGTGGGACCAAATCACAGATCGCCGTCGTTCGGCTAGCGAAGGAGATTGGCATCGCACCCGGAATCCTGGTCGGACGCCTGCAGCACGAGCGTATTTTGACTTATAGCCAGCTCAATTTGCTGAAGCAACGGTTCGAGTGGTCCAACGGGACATGAAGACCATGCTTGCGAAGGAAAGCATGGAGCTTGAAGGACGACATGGATGTGCTCGTCGCGACGATCCATCGTATTCTTGATGACAGCATGCGGTGACATTCGTAACGGCGTGCGTTAGAATCTTGCTACCCATTTCCTGTTATTCCCGTTCTCCTACCGAACCACAATTTTGCTGGCTGCCTCATGGACTTACCGACACGGATGCGGTTGGAGGCGTGTGCGTCCGGCGAGACCGAGATTGCACGGATTGACAACTTGGGCCGCGAAGACGCGAAAAAGCTGATCGACGCTCGCTGGTGGCGCCACGATTTTAAGATTCGTACCTCGCTCGATGATGAGCCGGATTCACACTGGAAGTGGCGGGAGATAATTTCGTACTACCAGAATGATCCAAAATGGACGGCTCGATGCGTCAAAACGGAGGATGGATCGATCCAAGGGGCGTTGCTGCTACGTAAGAAAGTGAAGTCAGTCCTGGTACCGGGAGAAAAAGCGGTTTTTATCGACCGGGTGGCCACCGCACCGTGGAATCGAGATAAATTGGCCAAAATGCCGCGTTTTCGCGGCGTCGGCACGGGATTTGTCCTCTATTCGATCGTGCTGAGTTATTCTCAAGGCTTTGGCGGTAGAGTAAACTTGCAAGCGGTAGCAAGCGAAGAATTTCATGCCAAGCAGGGCTTTGAACCGACAACGATCCAACAGGATGGAGAAATCGTCTGGGAGATATCGGCCGAAACGGCCCAATTGAAACTAATCGAAAGAGGAATCATTGATGCCTAAACGACGTACACGATATGGCGATCCAATGCCTGTAATCGGCGGTGGCGCGATGGCAGTTGAGTTGCTCGATGATTCTGGCGATGACTTCGTCGCTTCCAGCGTGGCCTTCCCCAGCGATTCACTCGCGCAGCGCGCTTACGATCTGTTGACTTTGAATGCCGATCAGCTTTCGCTGAAGTTTCGTAACTCCGACCTGACGAATATGGATGACAGCACCAAGCGATTGTTGATTCAGGATTTGTGCGACAGTCTGGAGATCAAGCCATTACTAACGGACACGCTGTAATTAGCCTCGATGAGGCTATCGAGCTAACGCGAACGCACTACCCCAAAGGGCCCGAGCGACTGGCCGAGAGAATGGGGATTGAAATACTCGAGGCACCTTTACGCGGCGCGGCTGGTTGGTGCATTCGAGGCAAGCGTCCGCGAATTCGGATCGACAATTCGACAAGCCGTTCGAGGCGACGATTCACGCTCGCCCATGAACTTGCTCACTTGGTGCTCGGAACGGATTTAGAATTGGTGTCGGAGCCTTTTCAAAGCGACAAAGCTGAGGAGCGCGAGGCAGATCGATTGGCCGCTCTTTTTCTAGTGCCTGCAGAGCGTTTGCAAGGTTTCGTGGGCGGTCACTTACCCGTTGACGCAAGAACCCTGAAGCGAATTGCAAAGGATGCCGACGTGTCTCCGATCATGGCCGCTTGTAGGGTCGTCAGTGCAAGCGAACAACTTGGGTTGATGAACGCTGCAATCGTCTATTTCGAGAATGGTGAGGAAGTTTGGAGATATTCAGAGAACCTCGTTTTTGATGACGACGAACCAGACGACTTGCTGCGGGATGCTTTGGCGGCGAGGCCGCAACTTGCACGCTCGGACAACGGCGATGGGAATGTTAATCTTTGTTCTCTGCTAGAGACCCAGTCCTACCAGATTTTGCTCGTCCAATTGCTATCTTCTTCGGACGCAGAAGGAGAGTCTTCCGAAGAAAAACGACGCCGTTTGGCAGACTTTGTGTTTGGCAACGACTCCAGCTTTCGTCATAGCGTTGCCGGATCACTCGGTGCAGTCAGCCAAAAATGCAAAGGTGAGACTCTTGATGAAGCCGTGGCGTACTTCGAAGTAGCCTACGTCGGAACAAAATATGACGGCGAAAAGATGAAGCGGCTCTGCACCGAAGAAGGCCGCGAGTACATTCGGATTCATTTGTCGCGGTGGTTTTCGTAGTCAAAATCAGACGAATCGAAACATCGGGTCTAAGGCCATTCCGTGAGGCCGGCGACCTGGACCAGATGAATCAAACCTTGCCTCGATGCCGATTTGATGTCGTTCTCTGAGACGATCCCAACACGCGATGCTGAAATAAACATCTTCAAAATTTTCGAAACACGATTGCGCAAAGAATGCTCGTGGCTCGTCGCGAGTTACTCGTCTCAGGGACTCCATGTATCGGTCGAGTTCTGGGGTTTCATCTAGTGCAACATAAATTCCCAAGACATCGTTCTCGATGGTCAAGGTGCAGACACTGACACGATGAACAGGTATTGAATAGTTCGTTAGGTCATAAAGATGCCGATCGTCGTAGTCGAATTCTGGAATAAACACACCAGCGACTCTCAGCGGAAAATCAAAGCCCAGTGAAACAACGTGTGAATCACACTGATAATTGCCTGCAAGCAATTTGACATCCATTGCGTGCTTATCACGCAAGCTCTCGTTCAGTCCGAGCAGTTCACCTTTGTTCCATCTGATCAGTCCATCGCGAAACGCAACTTCGGTGTTTCGAATCAACGCTGGCATAATCGATTCAACATTTATGAATTTCGCGTAGACTTCACGGCAAAGCGCACGATAGACTAACAGAAATTTGTGTTGGTCTGACCCGTTCCACGGTTGGTTGTCAATTGGCCTAAATATTTCCGTATCGTGCGTATTGCAGAACCCTGGAAATGCGGAGGCTTGTTTCACGGGGATGTCTTCAAATAAACCGTTGCCGAAATCGAACATCGCTGACATTTTCAGTTTGGCACCACGCACCTTCTTATTGTGATCTGCAATGGCAGCCAATTCTCTTGAAAGCCCAACCGTGTGAGATTTGATTGCTGTCTTGCCGCAGGTTCGTCCGTCCCCCACTTGGTGCGAGACAACCGTGCTTCGGCTCAGTTGCGACCGCCTCCTTAAAGATGCGCGCAATCCGACGCTTGTCTTCTCTGCTAGGTTCGAAGTCCGGCGGAAGTTCAATCCCAGGAAAGAGCTGCGCTGCAGAGAAATTTGGATGCGGAATCGAACCACCTATTCGCATGCAGCACTGCTTGAACTTCTTCCCACTCTTGCATGGGCAGGGATCATTTCGCTTTATTTTCATCGGACCGTAGTTTGGAATGTCGTTGTTTTCTTAATTGATACCAAAACCAAGCTGGTGGTTCGATCCCTCGATGCTGTCGCCGGACGCTGCGTAATTTTTGAGCTGACCGTCAGAGAGGAAGCGTTTGTTTGTTCGGGTAGATGGAGTGTTCGATACTCAAACACCCAGGACTACCAAATGGCTCACGCACTTGCGACGACGGAGGGAAAAACGGCGATGATGTACGCTGGGGAAACTCCCTGGCATGGATTGGGGACACGGCTGGAGGAGCCGGCAACTTCCCGAGAAGCGATGGTGGCGGTGGGACTTGACGACAACGTCGACCTGAAGCCAATCTACACCGGCGACGGCACTTTGATCCCACAGCGCAAGGCGGTTGTTCGAGATGACTCGCGTGAAGTGTTGGAAGTTGTCGGCAACAGCTCAGAGAATAGCGGTATCTCGCCTCCGCCCCGAATCCGATCGCGAAGATATTGCTGAAAGTTCACGCCGAGTTTGCGGCAAGTCTTTTTCACACTCATGAACGTATCGCGACACCGACGGCCCTCCGCACTCCGGGTGCCACCGCTGATTTTCCTCAGCCTCGCGTACTCCCGAATGTCGTTCTCCGACAGATTGTTGTGCAACGCCAGATGCGGGTGATTAAGAACCGCCAGAAACTCTTCCCGTTTTGAATACAGCCGAATCAATGCCTCGTTCAGATCCGGATAGCCCGTCTTCTTTTGGCAAAACGCTTTGAACTGACGGCGGATTGCCTCCGATGTCAGTTCCGTTGGTTGCTCTCGATACGCCTGAAGACTTTTGTAAATCTCCCAGAACGTGTCCTGGGCGAGTTCCTTCGCGGCCCGGTGCTTCGTTGTTAGTGGAATCAGACGATCGATTTTTCGCTCGCCATGAACCCAGCAAAGACCGTGAACGAAACGGCCCAGCGCTATCGCGTGTCCTGAGACTCCATGACAATGTCTTAGACGACAAAGTCGCGGTCTTGGACGACAAAGTCGCGTAGCCCTCAAACTTGGCGTCCGGTGGCAAGTCTTCGGGATGAATGACTTCGGTGACGTCGATGCGGAGATCTTTTGTCTTCTAGCGTTTTTGAGATCCAGGCTGTTTTTTCTTGGAGCCATCTTCGTTCTTCGAGCTGGGACGTGGCTTGAGCATCCGGCTGGGTTTGATCTTGGGGCGAGTGGTGGTTTTCTTGAGCCGCTGAATTTCATCACGCAGATCCTGATTCTCGGCAGCAAGTTTCTGAATCACGGTCAGCAGCGCGAGCACCAGCGGTGACTGCTCGGCGACGGGAATCTCGATGCCTGCCATGGTGATTGGCGCGGGCGAATCTGGCTGCTTTCTGTTCATTCGTTATAGAGAGCCCGAAATCGCCTCTTCGTGTAAATATCAATCCAGACGGATTATTGACCAGTTACTTTCGATCCACTCCCTTTCCCACTCTCACTCCGCTCCCATTTTATAAAGCGGTAGGTGTCGGTAATAGACCTCGAGGCAATAGATACAAAAGCAAGTCGTGTACAGTCTGCCTGACGCATTACCGTACTCATCGGTTTGCGGCGACCAACTGCCCGCTTCGTTGCCTCGCTTGACCTGCATTGCGGGCAGGACTTGTTTCATGTTGTTATTCCAGATCGTCCAGCCTGAGCCACCGAAATGGTGCAAGGCTTGCGTTGCATAGTACCAGTAGTAAACGTTCATCGAGTCGCGGTTGATTGGCAAATCTTGGACCAGCGTGTTGAGTCCGATCGCCATCGGCTCACGATCATGAGCCCATCCCAGGTACTGGCGGCATAGCAAACCTTCCGCCGTCATGGTTTGCCCAGCCGGACGTCCTTCTTGATAGCAGTAACCCGCTCCATCCTCGACCGAGACGCGATCCAAGTAACTCTGCACCTCTGCAAGTACGGAATTCTTAACACGAATGCCAGCCGACTTTGCACTGACGAGCGCCATCACGTACCAACCCGTCACTGACAGATCCGAGCCACTCCGAGGAAGATACCGCCAGCCGCCTGACTCGGACTGAGCCCGGACCGAGAATTCAACCGCCGCTTCGGTCGGCTGCCTCAACAATGCATCTTGGGTCATGCCGTAGAGTTCACACACGGCGATGGTGGCCTGGGCGTGGGCGTAGGCTTGCTGGCGATCGGGTTCATTAGAAGCAAAGAAGCCATTTTCTTTGGACTGCCTGTTCAACAAGTACTTCAGGCCTTGCGCAACCGTTTTGGCGTACGGACCATCGCGGTGCGTATTCCCATCGCCCTGAAACGCCAGCAATGCCATCGCCGTCGCTGCTGTCGTGTTTTCTTGATACGCGCCGTCCTCGTACGGCCCGCGCATGCTCCATGAGCCATCCTTGCGTTGCTGGCGAGCCAACCATTTCAATCCCAGTTCCACGGCTTTGGCGGTTTCCGGACTACCGTCCGTCGCTAACAAAGCCGCCTTCATCGCTCCCCTGCGACCTCCGAACATCGGTTTGACGACCATGTCTGTCGCTGACTCACCAAATTCGACTGGCACGATGCCGGTGGGCTCGGCAATTGTAATGGGCTTAATGAGGGATTCCGCCTGATGCTTCGGTTTGGGCCACGTGTTGGGGTCGGCTTGAGTATCGATCGTTCCTAGGTCGAGCGTCTCGCCGGGGCCGAGTGATTCGTTCTCGAATAACTCGTGATCGCGTTTCGGGCTGTGCAGTTTGGCCGAGTAGTCGCCACCCGGTGGCACGGTGATCTCGAAACTCCCATCCGATTTGACCAGACCGCCTCCCTGGACCGGAAACCGCAATCGTTTACGCATGTTGACGGAGTCGGCCCCGTTCATTGAATGGTCGTCATCAAATCCGCCGAGGCCAGTGGCAATCCATATTGGACCGGAGGCCGCGTTTTCGTCCTGGAGGATCGTGCCGGTGATCTTGGCAGATTGTTGCAACTGGACATCCAGCGGTGACTGTTTGGATTGTTTCAGCTTGCTCAGCCATCGCACAGCGCCAAGGTCTCGGTCGTGGTCGAGCAGCATCACCGGTCGATCATCATCCTTGGCATCACCCGAGATCACGTCGATGGTCGAAGACTTGGAAGGCTCGTTTTGCCAGTAGGAGACGCCGCGACCGGTGAGGGTCGCTCGTTGCGAGTTCTGCCGTCCGGCAACGTCAAACCCAGTCGCTTCGCTGCCGTCCGGGTTGAGAACTCGCAGTTGAATTGATTTCAATCGATTCAACTTGATGCTGACTTCCGCTTGCGTTGCGTCCTCCTTGATCGACGTATCAACGACCGCGTTTCCCGGCATGATGACATGATAGATTTGCCGC
This sequence comes from Rhodopirellula sp., assembly GCA_041688415.1. Taxonomy (GTDB): domain Bacteria; phylum Planctomycetota; class Planctomycetia; order Pirellulales; family Pirellulaceae; genus Rhodopirellula. Next base: position 19,513 of record JBDNIG010000654.1, read on the forward strand.
GTATCGAGTGGCTTCGCTAAACCGTTTTGCAGCATTTCGGTTCCTGGCACGGCGACGACCTCATAGTCGTCAGTATTGTCGGCCACGACGCGTAATACCCCCGTTCCACGCAGCGCCGGAACTCGGAAGTTTCCGCCCAGATCAGTCGGGAACATCTCGTCGTATCCCATTGATGTGATACCGGCGTTGAACGCTTCATGGTCCTTCGCGTGCGGATTGTCGAGGTAGGGATGAAAGCTAACCATGGATGGAACGGGATCGCCCGATGCAGCCTCGGTGACTTGGCCGGTCGCCCACACGCCGCGAGTTAGCTTGATATCGAATTCGATGGGATCGAATCCTTCGCGAGTCGGAACGTCATGTTTGCTACGGAAGTAGGGTTGATCGGTCGGCGGTTCGACTGCCAGTCGGATCGGACGCTTCGCTTGGGCTGGTTTGCGAGGTAGTCCGGAAAGCTCGTATCGTCCGTTGGCATCCGTTGTCACTGACAAGAACCCATCGATCCTCATAAAGCTTTCGGGAAGTTGCCATACGCTGACGGTGGTGCCGGCAATGGGGTCGCCCGAGTCCCGGTCACGGACAATGCCCCGGACCACCTGGGTCGGCTCGGCGGCAAGAGTGAACTCGTTGCCGAAGGTTTTTCCCGTGCGGTATTGAGGCCCCAGTTCAGGCGTGTTGACAGGATTCATCTCGCGAGCGACGACCGGCACGAGCGACGATGCGATGCCAGGACCGTCGATGCGCAGAGTCGCCATGCAATCATCGCCCACGCCGTCCAGACGGAACCGTCCCCCGCTGTCCGTTGTCGTCTCGATACCCAGCACTCCGCTGCCCATCAATCGTTTGCCTGACGGATAGAAACGGATCTGTTCAGCGACATTGGGGTCGGCGAACGGATCCGCCATCGGGTCTGACTCAAATGCCGTCGGGTTGGCCTGGGCCGCCTCCGCCCACTTTGCGACCGCGTCGGCTCTGCCAAAATCAGTATTCGGTCGATGGATTTCAACGAGCCTGACACGAACGCCCGGAATGGGACGACCTTCCAAGTCCAAGACGGTGCCTAAGATTGGAAGCTTCGCCGCGGCGAGTTGCAAATCGACATCCGCTGCCGAAGCGGAAACGATTTCCTCGTCAGGACCGAAACTCGCATGCGTTGCCAAAATGCCGGTGTGCTGGATCTCGAAGTGTTTTCCATTTGAAAACCTGTTCGATGGCGGATTTAGAGCAAGGGAATACCGCCCGTCGGAGTCGCTGGTTGTTTCCGCGAGAATTTCGTTGGTCCGAGTCCACGCGATATTCGCAACGAACTGCTCCACCGCGATCACCCGTGCATCCGCGACGGGACTTCCATCGGGCCCGCGCACGATACCGCTGACGGTGATGGATTCTTCGCCTTCACGTTTTGTCTCGACTACGTCGGCAACGTCTTTCTCCCGATTCTGCGCCGTGGCGATCGTGATCGTTCCCAAACACATCAGCGTGACGAGTGCGAGCGAAGATGCTGCCACAAACACCCAGCCACGTTTGCTGAGGAATGTGGTCCGGTCGCGGTGCTCGTCGAGAATTCCCGCGACACGTTGTTCGAGCTTCCAACGCGACGTGAAGAAGCCGACGCTGCCGGGCATCGTTTCGCTGCGCTGTACCATTTCGGCGAGCGACAAAAGCGTGCGGCTGTAATTTGCAGCGGCCGTTCTGCCGAGTACGAAATTGTCGCAGACCTCTTCCCGAGCCTTGGCCAGCTCGCCGTTGAGTCGCTTGATCAGCGGGTGGGGCCAGTAAATCGCCGCCACCAGATTTTGCAACAGCACTACGATCTGGTCACGACGAACCACGTGCGCGACCTCGTGAACTAACACGTCGGCCAGTTCGGCGGGCTGCACCTGTTCGAGCAAGTGCGCCGGTATCACGACGGCGCTATCGAATAACCCAGCCGCGATGGGTCCCGAGACATCGGTGGATGCCAACAGTCTGGGGGCACGATCACGACCGCAGCCAACGGCTTGGCATGCGCGGTCGAACTCGCGATGCAACGCCACGTTTTCAATCGGTCGAGCTCGTTTTAAAACTCGTGATAGACGAAGCCAACCCACTGACATACGGACGAGGCAGATCACGCTTCCGATCGCCCAAACTAGCATCAGTGACAAGACCACCGATGGCAGCCATTGCGTAGGCAAACGCCATCCTGCAGCGGGTTTGGATGGGACGATTGGTGATTCGTTCGCAGTCGGTGACGTAGCAGGCGATTCAGGCAGGTGCTCCGCCGCAGGCGCGGACGTCATGCCTGATCGCTCGGCACGACTTGTCGATCCTTCGGTCATCGGAACCGACCTGATGCGATCGCTATTGGATGGAAACTCGCTGATGTGGTCCGATGTCGCGATGGGTTCGCCGGACGCTTCGGCGGCTTTCGTGGACAGCGCAAGCCAACTATTGCCGCGACTCTGGATCAGAGCCGCGATGACGGGACTGACGAGAACCAGCAGCATGCCGCAACACAAAATCCAGTACCGCATCACCGCTATTTTGCGGAACATCATCGCGAGCAGCAATGACACAGCCGTCAGGATGGTCGCATGAATCACCACGTTGATCGCCCACAGCGAGGCTTGATCGAGCATCCCGTTCATGACCGTTCTCCGTCCTGAGAATCGGGCGAGTCGTTCGCAGGCCGCTGCTTAACGGGAGCCGGGTCTGCCGCATCGATCATCTGGCGGATGCGATCCGCTTCCTCTTGCGACAAGCCACGATACTCCATCAATGCCGTCACCATTTCCTCCGGAGAACCGGCAAACAGGCTATCGACCATCTGGGCGACCTTCGCGCCGAGGGACGCCGCTCGGGGTCGATTCGCCGAATACCAAAACGTTCGCCCTTCGGCCCGGTGCTTCAACCAACCTCGCTCCTCCAAACGAACAATCATCGTTTGCACCGTGTTCCGCGCGACATCACGTTTCTTGATCAGTTCTCGCCGAACTTGCGTCACGGTGACCTCATCGTGGTCCCAGACCACCTTCATGATTTCACGTTGGGCGGCGGTGAGCGGTGTCGTCTCTGGCTTGGGCATGTCTCGTTCTCCGGGAATTTTGCCTACTTCATGTAGGTATTCTTGCCGACGAGATGTAGGCAAGTCAAGGAGATTCTCTAAAAATCTGGGGGCGTCGATCCAGATACGGAGAACTTCGATGAACGCTGGAGTGAAGACGGTGGTCATTTCAAAATGGCAGATCGGGATCTGCGGCAATCGAGCGTTCGAACGCGGCCACGTCCTGAGAACTTTTGGCATGAAAGAGCGTGTTGGCTGCCACACCGATTTGTCCCTCACGAACTTCAGCGGCGACGCGAGGCCAGACGAGGCGAGCGAGTTCGGGGTTTGCATCGGTCCATTGGTTCCACTGAACTCGGTCGCGTACGATTTCTCGGTAGAGCATGGTGTGCCCATCTCGCCATAGTCCATTGAAGCGTGCGATCGTGACGGGCGCGTCATCCGATGGGTGAGTTATGTTGACGTAGCCGTCTGCTCGCAGTCGATCGAGTAGCTGATTTGCGAGCTGTTCATCACCGCTTCGCCACACGGTGAGATCGCTACCGGGCAAAACATATTCGCGCTGCAGATGCAGGGAAAACGTATTGCGATCCAATTGGACTCGACCACCTCGGCCGATCCAAAATGACGATGCAATCCAGGCTGCCAGGGGGAGGACGATGAAAGCGCGTCGGCGACGAGACACTTTGGAACGCAGGTTCAATCCATGCGTGTGAAGTTGGCGATCTGGCGTTCCTTCGTCTCTTCGAGTTCACGCAGTCGTTCGGCGAGGTGGAGCACCGATGCTGCGGCGCTGCATCCTTCCAAGCGATGGAGCAGTTGGTCGAGCAAGTGATCCGATTCGAGTGCGCAGCCGAGCGTGTCTTGAAACGTCGGATCACTTCCACAGCGACATGTTTTCGCGTGAATCACTTCGTTGCTCAGCATCGGCCCCGACGTCAGGTAAGCGGCGTGCTGTGGATTAAGTTGCTTCATTTCGCCACGGATCACCTGCAGCGAGTGGTCTTCGAGTTTAACCAAATGCTCGAGCAGAATTTGTGCCATCGAATCGGTCGCCTCCCGCCCGAGTCGCTGATAAGTCGTCAAACCCTCGCCATGATATTCCTCCAACATTTGCAGGATTTCATAGACAGCTTTTGGATTTTTCATCGCTTTCGTTCCTTCCAGTGACCCAGTAATCAGACGAGCACAAGCACCCCAGTAGCTTCAGTACGCCGCGTGTCCGTTGCTAACTCTATCAAGATTTGCGTTGTTGGTCCACTTACTCGGGAGGCTGAGCTGCTGTTTCAGCATCATTGATCAGACCATCAATCGATTCGTCCTTCGCCATCGAGCAAGAGCAGAGACTTCCCTTCCGGTTGGGCAAGCCAACCGGGGAGGCACGACACGGAAATGCGTTTTCTGATTTCAAAACGTTTGCTCCTGCTGGGCAAGCCAGCCGGGGGCTTGGATGCGGCGAGAAGTTTTCCTTGGGGCGGCGGAGCGATCCGTGGGACGATCAGCGGAGGACGCTGCGGCAATTTTCGAAATCTCTTGGCGAGATCGCTCACCGCGGCGTGGCGAACGGCTATCATGGCTGGTTGTTACTCAACTGGTTGTATTTCAACGCCGGATTTCTAGTGAAATCCATTGCTTTTCTTGTCCGGAGATCTGATTATGTCGCAGACGGCTGTGCCCGAGAACCAAGTCGCTGCCGAAGCGGCGTTGAGCGATGATGATGTCCAAGCGGTCGACCGGTTGGGCAAGATTCACAACCGCCTGCGTGAAGAGCTCGGCCGGGTGATCGTGGGCCAGCGTGATACGATCGATCTGTTGTTGGTGTGTTTGTTCGCGCGCCGGCATGCGTTGTTAATGGGCGTGCCTGGATTAGCCAAAACGCTCTTGGTCAGCAAGCTGGCTGAGACGATGTCGCTGCAGTTCAGCCGGATCCAGTTCACGCCCGACTTGATGCCGATGGATATCACCGGCACGGACATCTTGCAAGACAACGGCCAGGGACGACGCGAGTTTGAGTTTGCTCACGGGCCCGTGTTCGCGAACATCATTCTGGCGGACGAGATCAACCGCGCCCCGCCGAAGACCCAAGCCGCGATGTTGGAGGCGATGCAGGAGCAGCGCATCACCGTCGTCGGCAAGGGGTTTGATTTGCCATCGCCGTTCATGGTGCTGGCGACCCAGAACCCGGTTGAGCAGGAGGGCACGTATCCGTTGCCAGAAGCTCAGCTCGACCGGTTCATGGCGTTGATTGAACTGGATTATCCGTCGGAGGACGAGGAGATCACGATCGCGCGGACGACGACTGGGTCGGGCCTACCGAAACTCGAGCATCTGATGACGGGCGAAGACATTCTCGCCCATCAAGAACTCGTGCGCCGGATCCCGGTACCCGACCACATCTACGTTCAAGCGGCACGATTGGTGCGCAAGACACGTCCGGGCGGCGGTACGGCGCCGGAATGGTTATTGCCGTTGGTGTCGTGGGGTGCGGGACCGCGGGCGGTCCAGGATTTGATTTTGGGGGCCAAGGCTCGTGCGGCACTCGAAGGCTCGTACATGGTCCGCAGCGACGACATTCGTTACGTGGCATTGGCGGTGTTGACGCACCGGTTGATCACGACGTTCGCCGCCCAGGCCGAAGGTTTGTCAGCAAGCGATATTGTCAAGCGACTGTTGAGCGAAGAAGCCAACTAGCATGTGGAACCAACAGCAGTCACGCGACTTTCTCGATCCCGCCGTGTTGGCGGCGCTCGGCGGGATGCCGCTGATGGCCCGGCGTCCGATGCGGGGCACGGTGTCGGGAATGCACACCAGTCCAACGCGTGGTTCGAGCGTCGAGTTTGCCCAGTACCGCAAGTACGTTCCTGGCGACGACCTGCGACGACTCGATTGGCGGGCCCACGGGCGTAGCGACCGGTATTACGTCAAAGAATTCGAGGCCGATACGAACCTGCGCTGCTGTCTCGTCATCGACACGAGCGGATCGATGGAGTTTGGCACGGTGGCGGAAAAGGCGACCGATGCGGTGACCAAGAAAATGTTGACGAAGCTGCAGTACGCACGGCGCATTGCCGCCACGATTGGCTACCTCGCCGTCGGCCAAGGCGACGCGGTGGGCTTGTCATGCGTGGCGGGCGGGATCGTCAAGCATCTGCCGGCACTGCGGAATCCGTCGCACTTGCGAACAATTTTTGATACCCTCGAAGAGATCCACGGTCAGGGCGAGACGCACCTCGTCGATGTCTTGCACGAACTCGCCGAAACGACGCGTCAGGGTGCAATGATCATTGTGATGTCCGATTTCTTCGTCGATCCCGATTTGCTGCGGGGTTGTTTCGAACACATTCGTTTTCGCAAACATGATCTGTCTCTATTCCATTTGCTCGATCCGATGGAACTGAGTTTCTCGTTTGGCCGACCGACGCGATTTTTAGACATGGAAGGCGGCACGGCGATCTTTGCCGAACCGAGCGAGATCGCCGATCGTTATCATCAAGCACTGCGGCAGTATCTCGAAAGTGTGCAAGAGATTGTCACGCAAACTGGGGTGGACTACCACCGCGTGAGCATCGATGAATCGTACCAGGACGTATTGACTCGGTTTTTGACCCGGCGGGCAACGGCGAGGAAGGTGCGATGAATTTCCTGCAGCCCTGGATGCTCATTGCTCTGCCGTTGGCATTGATCCCGATCATCATTCACTTGATCAACCAACGTCGATTCCAATCCACGCAGTGGGCGGCGATGATGTTCTTGCTATCGGCCAATCGGATGAATCGCGGCTATGCGAAGATTCGTCAATGGTTGATTTTGGCGCTGCGTGCACTCGTGATCGCGGCGCTCGTTTTTGCGATTGGCCGACCGATCGCCAGCGGCTTGCTGGGTGGATCGATTGCGGGATCGATCACGGGACGGGGACCGGCCAACACGATCGTGCTGTTGGATCGATCACCGTCGATGCAGGCCAGTAGCGACGGGACATCGCGGACGAAGCTCGAGACCGGTGTCGCGGAGATTGCCGAGGCGCTGAACACGATCGGCACGCAGCGGTTGGTGTTGATTGAGAGCAATACGGTGAGTCCTCGTGAGGTCGCGTCACCTGCGGACTTATTGGATTTACCCGAGGCTGGGCCGTCGGATGCGTCGGCGGACGTGCCCGCGATGATGCTGGCGGCGCTCGACTATATCAATGCCAATCAGCTCGGCCAGACTGAGATTTGGATTTGTTCGGACCTCCGCAGTCACGACTGGCGGGGTGAAGACGGACGTTGGTCGTCGTTGCATGATGCGTTCGCTGAGTTTGGACGCCGCGTGCGATTCCGTTTGCTCG
>JBDNIG010000655.1:0-2635 GCA_041688415.1 Rhodopirellula sp.
CGCAAGTCCGGTTCTGGGAGGGGTCGAAGCTTCAATTGGGCATGGATAAGTTGATCGGGCACCTGGTGCGGGAAACCGCTAGGAAACGGAGGAAATCAACGCTATGCTAACCTCGAAAGACTTCGATCTACTCACCCGGAGAATGCTGCTCATGCGACAATCCAAACTTTCTCGGGTCAGCGACTTTAATTGTGATTCCAACTCTTTCGATTTGGTCCGCATTCCCGGTGACCTCTACGTTCGTAGGCGCTGGTGACCGCACTGGGCCGCGTGCTGCAACGTCCAACGCCTGAATCCAATGCCCGTGATTTCCAGCGCCTGTGTCCAATGCTCGTAATTTCCGACGCCTGAATCCAATGCTGCTGATTTCCGACGCCTGAAATCCGACGCCGGAAATGCAGCGCCCGAAATTGCTTGCGTCCCGTTTCGCGACTCGATATGATTGCGATATCGCCAACCGTGTGTGGCGTGTCGCTACGCGCGTGGTCCAGGGTACGCTACGAACCAAACGGTGCACCCGAGAATGCTGCTCTCGCGGCAATTCAACTTTTTTCGAGTCATCGACTTTAATCGCGATTCCAACTTTCTCGATTTGGTCCGCATTCCAGGTGACCTCAGGCGTTGAACTTAATCGAATTGCTCCGGTGCAGGACGTGGTTTGTAGAGGACAGGTGACTGGCCGCATCCCTGCGGGTGGAGGGCTGGCATCCATGCCAGCCAAGAACTGAAATGATGAGCTGCGCTCGCTGTTTTCTTTTTTTTTCTTTTGCTGCTACCGATAGCAACCTGCCGGCTTCGTTGGCGTAGCTCCAATCTGCTGGCAGTCCATATCGTGCGTCCGCCGCTAAACGTGATGCACCCGTTCCGCACGCGGTCATGACTTGCGACCTTTTCAATGCGGGCAGAAGTATCGGTAGCCTTGCTTCGTTATGGGGCGAAATAGCGACAGCCAAGGGCCGCCGAAGCAGGTGGGGTTGTAGGGGATGTGAGCTACAACTATTTCGACCGTTTAACGATTAAAGTGATTAAAAGGATTGCGCTTTCTGTGACGGCGATTCTACTGGGGCTTCCACTTGACCGATCGCACTTCGTGACCCGGCAAGTTACCTACTACTGGATTCCCAGCATGACTCCCTACCAAAAACGCCTTTGCCCACTCACCCGGCACCTCGCCGAAGACATGAAGATCCGCCACATGGCGGGCGCAACCATCGACGCTTACACCTACCACCGGATGCAGGCGGCGTGGTAGCAGGCGTTTCTCTCGTGTTTTAGCACGCTTCTGAGTTACTTGCACGAGTTATCGGTGGCAGGCTGGTTTTGGAGTCCATTAAGCGGTCCCAGATTCGGCCCCAGATTCCGCTGCGATTCGCGGTCCGAAGATCAACGATGTACTGACCGGTCTTGCGGTGCCAACGCATGCCTGATTGCTTGAGCCGTTGGTTGAAGATCACTTTGCAGCCAGCCTCCGTGATGCCGCTGCCGATCGGCTCGCCGCGCTGTTTCCGCTCGGCGTAGTCCATGTGTTGACGGTGTCGCTTCAGATAATTCAGTGCGCCGTTGTAGTCCTTCTCCGATCCCTTGAGACCCTTGCGTCGTTTCTGCTGAGCGGCCCGGGCGATGATTTTACCCACCCCGTTCTTGTCGTGGCGAAGAGTGTGACGCTGCTGCTCAGCCCACTTGTTGGCTTGCTCAGTTCCTTTGCCAAAGATCGATTCGGAAAGCTGGGAGACGTATTCACAAGCATGGAAAAAGTCCACGCCCCAGCTCCACTTCAACCGTCGACCCGTCACCGGATGCCTCATCTTCGAGAGCACCTTCTTGTAGTACGATTGCGGATGGCTGCCGGCGTCGGTGACATAGCGCAAGGTGGGAGTTTTCCCATCAAGACCGCGAAGCACTCCTTGGATCACGTACGTCAACCGCGATGTCATCGTGGGCTGATTGGATTCCGGCATCTGCCCCAGATAGACGGTTCCCAATCGGCGTTGATTGCGGTCATAAACGGCGAGCGTTCCACAGGACGCTTCCTCCCAGCAGGGCCGCGTCTGCACAAAGACACCATCACGCCCAACTTGCAGTAAAACGTCGTTTTTTCCAGTGCTTTGGCGAGCTTGCTTGATCCAATCGATCAATTGCTCGATCGCCACGTCATCATGCACACAGCGGACCTGCGTGGCGAGATCGGCCACGACGCGACGGTACGCATCGACCGACAGCCTGACTGCGAATCGCTCGCTGATCATATCCAAGGCCGCCTGTTGCGGCATGTCAGCGGCAAGCCTTCCGGTGACTTCGGCGAGTGCTGGTGTCATCCGGCCGGCGACTAGACCGAACCGCACGTCCAACGGCGCGATCCCGGGTGATTGAGCCTGCGTGTTTTGAAAGAACCAGCGTTGGTAAGTGACTTGCCCGAAGCGCGTATCGATTTGCTTGGACGTGCGACGATTGCGTCGGAAGGATTGGCCAGCGAAGTCGAACGAAGAGGCAGTTTGGTCACGATTGATCGATTCGAGTCGTCTGAAAGTTCGCTGCACAATCAGGCGTGCAGCCTCGCGCACAAGCCGTTCGAGTCTTCGTTCAAACTTGTCGGTGCTGGCGGGTGAAATCTCCCTTCGGGAAAAAACAGTGTACC
>JBDNIG010000656.1:0-29051 GCA_041688415.1 Rhodopirellula sp.
CAGTTTGACCAAGGGCCGATGATGATGGATTCGGCGCCCGCGATGAACGATGGGCCGGCGATGGACTCGATGCCGCCATCGCAGCCCCAACCGATGATGGACGAAGCACCGGCGATGGACGAACCCGCACCGATGCCCGCACCGATGCACAACGCTTCGCCGATGAACGACGCGCCGATGAACGAAGCGGGACCGATGCAAGGAGCGGCGCCGATGGACGAGGCCGGACCGATGGACGGTGCCGCGCCAGACCAACGGGTTCCTGAAACGTATCAAACGCCGGCCACGCAGCAGGCTCCGGCCATGCAGGGCTTCGTCGGCGAGCAGGGTGGCGCCCCCGGTGAATCCTTTGATGGCAACTCACTGCGGCAACCTGCGGGAATGGCAAATCATTTGCGTTCAGCGCCCGCCGGTGCTGGCCAAACGCACGACAACCAGGATCGGTCACCGCTACCGGAACTCCCTCAGCCCACGCTCTCTCAAGGCAACGCTGTCAATCAAGGACCGTACGCGAACGAACCGGCCGCTCATCGGACCCCCGCGCAGTACGCGGGCCACCAACGCGAATCCAGTCCAGCAATCGCGTTGCCGGGCCAACGAGGCCCTGGCGGGGGCTCGGCCCAAGACGCGTATCTCGCGGCTGGCAATGAGCCAATTTCGATCAATTTACCTGGCGATCGCCGGCTCGAAGGTGTGCAGACGCCGAGTGTTGTGATCCACAAGCGAGCACCCGCGGAAGTCAAAGTGGGTCAGCCCGCTACGTTCGTGATTCAGGTTCGCAATGTCGGTACCGCTGAGGCACTCGGTGTGCTCGTTCACGATCGCGTCCCCGCTGGTATGCGGCTCGTTGACGCGACGCCCGCACCCACCATGCAAGGCGACTTGCTCGTCTGGCAGATCGGCGCGATGCCGGCCGGTGACGAACGTTCGATCACCATGCAATTGGTCGCACAAGAGGAAGGCGAACTTGGTAGCGTTGCCCGAGTCACGTTCGAAGCTGCCGCTTCGGTCCGCACCCGAAGCACACGGCCCAAGCTGAAAATCACCCAACGAGCACCTCAAAAAGTGCTCATCGGTCAACAACTCGAAATCGAGCTAGAAGTTGCTAACGTCGGCACCGGCGCGGCCACGGGCGTGATCCTGCAAGCCGACGTGCCACCGGGACTCGACCATCCCAATGGGCGACAACTCGACAACGCCATCGGTACACTGCGTCCCGGTGAAGTTCGCCGGGAAGTGTTGCGGATGCGCGCCGTTGAGCCGGGGATGGTTGAAAACGTTGTCCACCTTACCTCCGAGGATGCAGAACCCGCCAACAACTCCGTGAGCGTCGAAGTCGTCGCGCCGGGGCTCAATGTTGCTATTTCAGGACCGAGCCGCCGCTTCCTCGAACGCCAAGCCACTTACAATGTCAAGATTGAGAACCCAGGCACCGCCTCGGCGCGGAACGTGGAAGTGCTCGCTCGACTCGATCGCGGGTTCACCTTCGTGAGCACCGAGAACAACGGCCAGTACGATCCCAACCGTCACGCCGTCCGCTGGTCAATCGTCGAATTGCCGGCCGGTGAATCGGCTTCTGTGCCAGTCACGCTCTTGCCGATCGAAGCGGGTGAGCAGGTCATCCGCCTGGAAGCCTCCGCGGATCTGGACACGCGCAGCGAAAGCGAACATACCGTCTCCGTGGAATCCCAAGCCGAGCTGACGTTCAGTATCGCCGACACCGCCGATCCCATCGAGCTCGGTAGTGAAACAACGTACGAAATCAACGTTCGAAATGTCGGCTCGCGAAACGATACGAACGTGCAGGTTCGATTGCTGTTGCCACTGGGACTCGAGATGCTCGAGAGCGATTCGGACGCTGGCACGGACGGACGCGGCGGCGTGGTATTTGCCCCGCACGGCGATCTGGCCGCCGGTGGTGATTTGACCTATCGCATTCGTGTCCGTGGTGTGCAGCCCGATACGCACGTCATCAAAGCCATCGTCACGAGCGATCAATCTCACGTGCCAGTGACGAAGGAAGAAAGCACGATGGTTTACGCTGATCGCTAGCCAACCAACGACTAACTCAACCGGCGTCTTTCGCTCGGGACGTCGATTTAACTACTGCGTAGCGAAACTCGCCAAGAGTTTCGGGAATGCTGGAAAACGAAATTCTTGAGCGGGTAAAGCAGTGGCTAGGATATCCTAGCCACTACCTCGCCGTTGTAGCGACAGGGTTAATGCGTTCGCCTTCCTCATGAAATGACAACAACCGCTCAATCGCCTGATGGCAACTTCGTTTTGGTCGAAACCCGAACGAGCAATCGTGAAACAGCGGCGTGGGGACGAAGGAACCCTTCGTCTTCAAGTCCCGCTGGAGGCTCGCCAGATCGGCGTCGAGATTTTCTTGGAACATCCCAATGCTGACTTTGTCAATTCCTGCTGCACCACGGTTCCGCTTGACCGCTAGAAAGCTTTGCCTCATCAGCCAATCGTCGATACGACCGGTCAACGAATGCACTTTGATTTTCTCGGCCATGAGGGCCATCCTTCGCTGTCGCCCCTACCGGGGCTCGATGGGTGTTGTTGGTGCATGTTTTATACGGTGGGATGATCAGATGATCCACGCCGCCAAATCACAGCAAGCATCTCGATTCAGAAAGATACCCCGCCGCGAAAAATGCGCAGATGGTTTTATCCGGAGGCACCGTCAAACCACTTGTTAAACAAAGACTGCAATTCTCGTGATTTCAACGCAGGTTGCAGCAGGTTGTGAGCGCCGCCGGCCTGAAAGCGATGAGCATGATGGCGGGGTACCAGCTTCGTTATTTCCAATGCCGCCTCGCGGTCTCGATCGTTCAACTCGTCATACCCGATGAGGACCAACGGATGATGGGATCTGCAGTTTTTTGCTTGGATGAACGTCGAAAGCGCCGAATGCGACGAGGGGGCGTCGGCACCCAATACGGTGACCCGATCGCATTCCAAGACATATCCGCAGGCGATCGCGGCTAATCCACCCGCGCTCGTGCCCAGTACCGTCATCACTTCATAGCCAAACGAAGTCGATGTTCGTCTCACCCATTCACACAGTTCGCCGATGTTGTCACCCAAGCCGGGCATTCCGTTCGCGAAATGATTTCGATCGACATCGCCAAGGACAAGCAAGTCGTACCGTGGCCCAAAATGCGAAAGTAGTGAGTGCGTCGGCAGCATCAGTCGCATGTGATTCCCGGCAAACCCAACGACTAAACATCGACCCGCCGAAGAACGGTGATCTTGGCGGTAGAGATAGGCGTTGGATCCGGCCCGCGATCGCGTCCACCGCTGGCAATCACCTGCACCGGTCTCGGAAGTGAGATCTCGTCGCCATTGCTTCATCAAGTTCACGGTGGTTTGCTGTTTCAGATCGACCATCCGGTCGGCTTGGGTTTGCCCCAGGCTTCGCAGCAATCGCGCTAGCTGGGACGCGGTCCTGCGCAGCCCATTTTCGCTCGCGGGCAATACGGCATACAGTTCATCAAGGGTCAACGTGTTAAGAAGAGCTTCGGCGGTCGCATTGAAATCGAGAACCGTTTGACTTTCAACGAGTCGTCGGCGGATCGTCTCCGGATCAGAATCGGAGAGATTGGAACCAACCTCGACGTCACCCGTCACTCGGCGATCGACATCGGATAAAGACGACGGAGGCTCGTTTGGCGTACCGGGAATCCGTCCGCCAAGGCTTCGGATTTCCGTCGCCAACTTTCGAACTGTCGTCAATGAGGCGTGATTGGCCTGGTCGGGAAACGTGAATACGAAAAGCGACTCTGCCGCTAACATCAATCGGATTTGCGAGAGTGAGTCACCGCCGAGCATGCGGAAGTCGTCCGTCGGTCCAACGGACGCAACATCGAGGTGGGTTGCCCATAACTGAGCCAGTCGGTTTTCGAGCGGCTCCATGACCGGTTGGTCATCTCGGCCGTTCGGTTGACGAACCGTCGTGCCGATGGAGTGGTTGCCGTTGCTGACCAACTTGGCAAGTTCCTTTCGGCGGATCTTGCCGATCGGACAGCGGGGAAGTTCGGTTAAAAACAGGACGACCGATGGGACCTTAAATCCGCTCAGATGTTCCGCTAGAAAATCGCGTACACTTTCGCTGTCGGTTCGACGCGTTGGTTTGGTCACGACCGCCATCGCCACATCCTCGCCCAACGTCGGGTGCGGAATTGAGAACGCAACGGCTTGCTCGATCGCAGGATGTCGGACCGCGATACTCTCGACCTCCGCCGGCGAAATCTTTTCGCCACCGCGATTGATCAACTCTTTCACGCGACCGGAGAGAAACAGAAAGCCATCTTGATCCACATGTCCTATGTCGCCGGTATAGAACCAGCCGTCGCGAAAGCAGGCTGCATTCGATTTGGGATCGTCTTCGTACCCTTCGAACACATTATCACCGCGAACGGCAATCTCGCCGGTGCGTCCGGAGGGCAGTTGATTCCCATGGTCGTCCATCACGGCAACCTCGCAGCCCACCGGCGTGCCCGTTGATCCGGGTTTTCGCTTTCCCGGAGGAAGTTGGTTGGTGGTGATCAGCGGTGCTGCCTCGGTCATCCCAAACGTCTGGATAACAGGCACACCAAACGCATTTTCCAACTGCGCCATCACGTCGCCATGCAACGGTGCGGCGACTGATCTTAGAAACCGCAGCGATGAGTCCTTCCAAGGCAATTGCCCACGCAGTTTGCCTTGAATGAGAAGCTCACGAAGCGTCGTTGGAACTCCTTGAAACCAGGTCGGCCGCAGAGTGTCCACGGCATCAAAAAACAACTCGGCATCGAATCCACCCGCGCAGTAGACTCGGCTTCCCGACGCGAGTGGAGCCAACAGCAAGTCGACCAAGCCTCCAATGTGATATTGTTCCCACATCACGAGGCAACGGTCCTGCTCGCAAAGGTTCAGTGACCTTGCGACACTATGGGCGGCCACGCATAAATTACGATGGCTGAGCGGAACCCGCTTGGGCTGGCCGGTGGAACCCGAGGTCATCAAAATCGCTACGATATCGGCGGGCTCCGGTGCATCGAGTCGCCCTGGGCGGGGCGACTGCCGCTTTTCACCAGCAATGTCAAAACCATCGCCGCACCATTCTAACTCAAATGTTGGCAGATTCATTTCTGCCGCGACCCACATGGCGGAAGGTGGAGCATTTCCGGACGTCAGCAAATGAGTTGTGCGGCTGATGCAAAAGTACGAACGATACTCGCTAGCTTGGAATTCAGCGCTCAGCGGAACCGCGACCGCGGCGCTGCATGCAGAAAGAAGTCCTACAGCCAGATCGACTCCGTTGGGCAACACCACCGCCAATCGCGAATCTCGCCGTACTCCCAGATCCGTCAGTTTCTGTGCGAGCGCCGAATTGTTGCGAGCAAGATCGGCATAGCTGAGCGTTCGCGTCAGAGATTCTTGATTCGCACAGTCCCGATTCGCCATGCCCGTGATGGCTTCCCGGTCACCGAAACACGCCGCCTGTGCCGCTAGGAGCGACGTGATCGTGAGTTCGTTGCATCGTGAATCAGAGAGTTGGTCCCGCATCAATCAGGCAACCGCTCGCAGTTGTCCCTGACGACCGGCGGCGCGAAGCACTTCTGCCTGATCGTTCTCCAAGTGAATTTGGATTCGTGAACATTCGGCGTCACTCAGTGGAACGCCGGCACCCATTTTTGCGAGAATCGGTACATCGTAAAAGCGAAGGGCATTGCAAAGCACAAATAATTCATCGATCAAGTCGGTCGTTCCGGCCGGAGAGGTGATGTCGCCAATGTTATCCGAACCGATGCGTACCGGGATTCCGTCCGCGAGCATCTCCAAAACTCGTGCGATCGAGTTGTGCGTCGGTGCCGACAACGATCGAACTTGACGCATGCTAATCGCCGCGGAAGGACAACAAATCACCCCCACGCGATGGTCGACTAAGTCAGCGAGTAATTTCGCGAATCGCGATTCGTCAAACGCTGACGACGAAATCATGTGAACCAACCACACCAACGGCTCATCGTCGGCGGTTAGCTTGGGCAGGCCAAGTTCAGTCATCACGTCCAAGGCGCGTTCGGCACCTCGTTCGGTTTCAAGGTTCTTTTGGTCCACATGCAGGTGCAGTGGCTTGGCGAGCTGGTGACTCATCGATAGAAGTCGACGGCAACTTTCTTCGTACCCGATGTGATCGGGGTAGTCCGAGCGGTCGTCTCGTTCGGGAAGACCGGCAAGAAAGTCCGCCATTTGTGCGGCCTGTTCGAAGCACTTCCAGCGATCCGGTTCGGAATCCTTAAATCCCAGTGGTGTGTAGGCGGCGACTCTTAGGTCAATCACTTCCCGATATTCTTCTTTCAGACCGAGGAAGGTTTCAATCGCGCTGAGTCCCACTCGATCTGCGGTGCAATCGACTAGAGTATCGGCGCGCGAGGTGCCGTCGACGATTAGCTGGTCGAGAAATCCGCGGACACGATCGGCCAACAAGCTGGGCTTGTAACAATCGCTCGCGTGAATCAACGGAATCAGCGAATGCTTGGTGGCCAGAGAGAGTGAAGACCGGCTTCCGGTCTGGCCCGAGTCTTGCAAAATTCGCAGCGTCTCAGCGTAGGTGCCCGAGCGGTCCAAGTGCAAATGAGCGTTGAACGATCCGCCAAGCTTTGCAATCTGTTTGCGAAGTTGTGAGAAGAAACTGGTTGATGTCATTGAATCCTCGCTCCCAAAGTGCGTCCGCCCGAGTTATTCCGTCAAGCTTGGATAAGAAATTCGCGTTCTGGATGCAAGACCTGTTTAGCGACAGCGAGACAACAAAACGCGTCGAATCAAAGTAGCTTCCGTCGCCAGACGGTGGAATCCACGTTCTGGCGAACGTAGCTACTCGCATTATTCATTCGCTGTCGCTAATTAAAAAAACGTCTGCTCATGCCAGACAAGCTGGCACGGGGCATCAGATAATAGGACAATCATTCATCCAACGGCCCTAAACTGCATGTTGACGTCTCGTAATCAGGGACTTTCGTTGTACAAAGGAACGTCACGGTTTTCCTTCACGACCACTGCACAAATGGCAGACATCATCTCAATGTTGGGCTTCAATCCCCTTACACGTGAATCGCGACATGCGTTGAAGCAATCCGTACGCGATCGCAGTCTTGAGCCGTTTCGATTTCATTTAGCCCAAACGGCGTTTGAGGCGGGACGCTTTGATCTTGCGTTGTCGCATTTTCTCGCCTGCGATCGCGATCCCGAGTTGCGTGGACGGTCGTTGCTGATGCAAGATTGGATCGCCTTCCATCGAGGAGACGTTTCGTCAGGTTGGCCTCGCTATCCGAGAGCCGTTTTCAACGAGCCAGCGATGCCTGCGAATCAATCGGGCAACCCGGAAGCTCGATCAGACCAGGGGATTTGCGTTGCCGATCCACGTTCGCCCCACGAGCTGACCTCGGAATTACGGCTGCGGCGGGTACGCAACGAGACCGAACTGAGAGAGCAGAAGCAAACCAAGGCGGTCGTGGTTTGGTTTAATTTCAAAGACAGCCTGGGTGGTGAACTCCTGGCTTGCCGATTGATTAACGCCTTGAGGTCACGGTGCCGGATGCCATTGGTTCTTGCCTGCAATCCTCGATTGGTAACGCTGCTGCAAGCTTCCTTTCCTGATTGCCGAGTCGTTGATAAAACAGGCGATCTTAGCGAACTGACTGGTCAATGCAGCCACTATGTGCTTGCTCGCGACCTCTTGGGCATCATCGTTCAACGTGAAGAGGACTTTACGGCAATCGCTCACGAAAAACTCCGTGTTCCCGAAAACGCTATTCCTGAAGTCGTTGAAACCTGTGAGTCTGTGGGTTCTCGGCCCAACATCGCGGTCGCTTGGAAAACGACCAACCAGGTGCAAGGTCGAAGCCGCAACCTTCCGCTCGACCGATTTTCCGAAACGATCGCGAACAAAGACGCGGTGTGGCATGTCGCGCAACATGGCGAGATTTCGGAGGACGTCCAATTCATCAGTCAATGTGCACCCAATGCCAAGATCGCCGTGAACACGCTTGCTCCCAAGGGCGACATGCTCACTCTGGCGACTGCTCTGATCAGGATGGACGCAGTGGTGACCATCGACAACACGCTGCTTCATCTCGCCGGTAGTCTGGGGATACGAACTCTGGCAATGATTTCCATTCCCGGGTATTGGGCATGGCCGACGCACGGCCAGAGCAGCAGATGGTACGACTCGGTCGAGATCGTCCGGCAATCCCAGCCGGGCGTCTGGACCGACGTACTCGACGTGGTTGATCGCGAGCTAGGGGATCCAAAATGACACGCACTCGTTAAATCTCGTAACCACACGACTGGACCAATTCGATCATCTTCATCCGTTCAAATGCAATCCGCCAACGACGATCGTTCGCCGCATGAATCGGTGCGGGAGTTCGCAGATTGGCACGGGCCCACGAGACGACCGAGTCGGGCACCGTTCGTCTGACCAACGAATACACTCGCTCTAGTTCAACTTCGGGATCTGCACAGAAATCTTCATGTCGGACGCGGATCCCACGATCGCCATAGGTTGTCGCTAAAGCATCACGAACCTTCTCGTACGTGTACTTCCAAACCAATAACACGCGTTCAAGGTCCGTGGGTTCTGGCAAATTTTCGTGTTGGTACGCCTTACGGATCTGTTCAGAAAAGGGATAGCTTGACCACGCAGAACGTTCGGATCGGCGACCAAAAAAAACACGAGGTGGGCTGGTGCGTTTTTCATACCGACGTTGTTTCCCAAAGAGATACGACATGACCACGGCCCGCGGATCACGCACGAGATGGACGAATCCCGCGTTGGGAAATAATTGGTGAATCAATGGGACTTTCGCGTAAATCCTAGTGAACTTGGCGGCCACCGGCCCGGGATGATCAACCAAAAACCTTAAATAGTCCTCCACCACGGCGGGCAGATCGGACAAGAACTCGAGCGATGCGTCCCGCGGCGCCACAAAGTTGAGCACGTCCGTGTCCGTCAAACCATGGTCGTGAGCAAAACGTTGCCTGGCGTCGCGAAGCTCCGCGAACACGTCCACATCGCGGGCTCCACTGCCGCCACCGATCGCGGGTGCTTTTGCAGCAGCGAGTGGCTCGTACCACAATGACAAAGCGTCGTCTTGAGCGAGTGCATCGTAAACAATCGTTGTTCCCGATCGTCGCATGCCTTGGAAAATGAGCTTCATACGAGTTGCCCCGCGTGTGATTGCCCCGCGTGAAGTTGCTCAGTGTGTGGTTGCTCAGTGTGTGGTTGCTCAGTGTGTGGTTGCTCAGTGTGAAGTTGGCCCGTGACAAGGTCGACGAAATCTTTCGCGGTATTGCTCCAAGGCATTGATGCCCTGCGATCCTCGACCCCCGCGATTAGAAATTGCCGGAACGAATCGTCGCAAAGGGCGTCGATGCCATCACGAAGCGCATCAACAGGGGTCTCGAGCCTCGGCACACCGAGTGATTGCTCCTCGGTCCAAACCGCTGGTATTAAATACCCATCGACTCCATGGGAAACATTCTCGTTCATTGGTGCAAAGTCATTGGTAATGCACGGCAATCCCAACGCGATCGCTTCGCTGTGGTGTAGCCCGAGTCCCTCCCATCGCGTGGGTGCCAGACATACGTCGGTTGAGGCCATGAGTTGGTGATGCTGGTCGGTCGGCAGGTCGTCAACGATCACTCGGATTCGATGGTCGATCGCGTGTGCCTGCTTCGCCATCTTTGGTCCGAGTCTCGGGTGCTGAACCTTGATAATCAGCCTCGCCCGGGGATCCTTGACGCCGCGAAAAGCCTCGATCACCTCGTTGGTCGGCTTTCGGTCGCTGAGGTAGCCGCCGGGATAGAAGAAGCGAACTTCATCATCGGTTCGAGTCGGTTTGATCATCTGGGTCAATTCCGTCGGACAGCCCCACCGAACACGCGGACTTTGGATACCAAAGCTCTGGTAACGTTGTTGCTCGCCACGCGTCAGAGAGTAGACCACGTCAAAACTGTCACTGGCTTTTTGTGCGTCGTCGGGACCGAACGCCTCCCAAACAAAACGCCCGATGGTCCGAATTCCACGTCGCCGGAGCGCTGCGATCTGTTCGAACTGAAGGTTCTGGTCAAATAGGACGGCATCCAGTCGATTCTCCGCAGCCCACTTCAAATACTCATGCTCTGGAATTTCAAACTGGGACGCGGTCGTCACTCGATCCTGGTTCCACACACCCGTCCGATCCACGAACGATGATTTGACGAACGACGATTTCGTTGGTCGTGCCAAGACGAATGTTTCGAAACCGGCTTCATCCAGAGTTTGGCGAATTCGCCGGCCCACCACCGCTTGGCCACGGTTGAACCAATAGGCAACGATTCCAATCCGTCGAGGCCGATCCGTCGGATGTCCGTGCTGCATAGTGTTTTCAATAACGTCTTCATACGCAGCGCATCCGGCGACTTCCCGGACGTCATCATCGGGAACCAGCATGGGGGCCGGAACCCCGAACAGACGGTCGACGTGAGGAAACGGCAGGTACTGATTGTCGCTTGGCGTTGACTTGTGCCATGCCGACCATCCTTTGCGGTATTCGTTTCGAACCGTCGAAGCACCATTCCACACCGTCACGCCGTGCTGCCGATCGTTGGTCAGACTGCCGGCGTCGTCAAGGCACAGCATCACCACTTTTTTGACTTCCGTGAAGTTGGTCCCGAGGCATCCTTTGACGCGACGCAGCATTTCGCTATCACCCCCAAAACGCACGCAGTCCCAGTAACCGAACTTGGAAGTGAGTAACTCTCGTTCGATCAGCAGCGAGACCATGGCCATTTTGGCAACGCCATCGTAGCTGTAGACGCCAACATCGCTGGGAAACGAAAACATACCATCGCGATCGACTCGGACCATGTAAGCCAACGTCGCACCGCATTTCGGATCTCGAAGGATCGGTTCCATTTGGTCGGTGATCCGCGTCGGGACGGCGATATCATCGGCGTCATGCCCAGTGACATAACGTCCGGTCGCCGATTGCAACGCCCGATTTTTTGAGACGAACGGGCCCACGTTTCGCGGGTTGTAAAAAACGCGAACTCGGGAGTCTTTCGACGCGAGACGTTCGATGATTTCGGCCGTTCTATCCGTGCTTTTGTCGTCAACAATGAGCAGTTCGAGGTTTTGCCAAGTCTGCGTTAGGATCGACTGTACCGCTTGTTCGACCGTCGTCTCCGCGTTGAAAACGGGCATGATTACGGTCACCTTTTCCGGCGATGGGACGGATGCCACCGACTCGAACGCCAGCCGATAATAGCGTGGCTGTGATCCTTCGCAGACAATGACCTTGGGCCGATCCGTTGCCACTGCCCAACGGTCCATCTCACTTGCCCACTCACGATCCGATTTGGCGCTCAACGCCCGGAACAATTCGACAGCTCCCGCCGGCGCATCGTTGCCTAGTATTTCGATGGCTCGATCGGCACCCTCGGCGTGGTGGGCAAGGAACGCGTCGCAGATGAGCCCCTTCTTGCTCGAACACAGGCGACCGATCAACGGTAGCGCTGAACCGAATTTCGTCGTTCGAACCAAGCGGGCCAGCAGCCAGAGCGGCATCAATGGCAATAACAAAACAATCGCCGGGATGGCCAACCGTGTGAGGACGCGATTCTTCTTTTTTAACTTCCAATTGGCAATCGTTAATCGAACGATTGGCAGCGAGTGCTTCGATTTCTGGTCGCTACCCGAGGCGGTCATGTTGTGTCGTTGAGAAAACTCAGCCAGCGCTTCGTTGATCTCGCCCTTCGCATTGATCCGTCTCGCGAACTCGGGAAACTGGTGTTCAATATCGTCAATATCGATCGTCATCGTGTGTGGCTTGTCACGCAAAAAGCAACGGATATTTTCGTTGATTGTCCTCACCAACTCGGGCGCCGCACTCTCATGTGGCAAGTCATTCCGCGAGATGCTCTGGTCGAAACCTTGAATCAGTGACCCTTGGTGATGCCAGCGTCGATCATAGCTGGCCGCGACCTGCTGTTCATCTCGGATTAAGTGGACGTAAAAAGCTTCGTCGCCATACTTTTCTTGGAGCCGGCCGAGAAACCACGCCAATCGATTATCGACTTCGATGTGACCCTCGGCAAATCCCAATCGTTCGTCGCCGACCTTCCCATGCTGGGTCTCGTGAGCACTGGTGTAGTTTGTGAAATGGCTGCACGCCTCTGCAAAGCTGACGGACCCACAGCGGCCCGTGCAAAGCACGAAGATGTTCTTGTAATTCGAAATCGAGATTGACATCAATACCGTCTCCTTTTCGCCCGTCGGGCTTGTTACGCCGCAACTGGAATTGGTTGGTCGACCGCTTTGCCAAAAAGACTGCGGTACAACTCGCTGGTGCACATCAGTTCTTCGTGACGCCCAGCCTGCACGACACGTCCGGCCTGGAGAACGTAAATTCGATCAGCTTGCACGATCGTCGATCGGCGATGTGCGATCACGATTGTCGTTCGCCCTTTCATCAGTGCCCGCAGTGCTTGCTGTACCTCGCGTTCGGTTTCCGTATCGAGAGCCGATGTGGCTTCGTCGAGCAGCAAAATGGGGGCATCTTTGAGCACCGCTCGCGCGATCGCCAGACGCTGCGCCTGGCCACCCGAGAGCGAAGCGTGTCGCTCGGCTACGGGTGTGTCAAAACCCTGCGGCATTGCCGAGATGAAATCGAACGCACACGCAGCCTTCGCTGCCCTTTCGATCTCCTCGAACGCAGCCAGTGGCTTGCCCATCCCAATGTTTTCGCCGATCGTGCCGCTGAACAGAGTCGTGTGTTGATTGACGACCGAGATCAACTGCCGGACACTGCGTGGATCGATCTCAGCGATGTCCTTTCCGTTGAGAAAAATCGACCCGCCTTGGGGATCGTAGAACCTTTGCATTAACGAAAATAGCGTTGACTTTCCTGCGCCCGACGGCCCCACAAGGGCGACCACTTCGCCAGGCCGGACTTCCATCGTGACGTCATGCAGTACCGTTTTCCGAGAGTAGCCAAACGATAAACCGGAAACTTCGACACGGCCGTCGAAATCGCTCAGTGATATCGTTTGCTCGCTGCGGTGTTCTTCGACTGGGGCATCAAGCAGGTTGTACATCTTCCGGGTGCGATTCAGGAACCGACTTAGGTTCACGCGTTCTTTGACGATTCGTTTGGCAGGCTCGTATGCTAACAGCATCGCGGTCATGAACGACATGAATTCTCCCGGGCTCGTTCCATCGGTCGTGGTCTGCCACGCTGCATAGACAATCATGGCCGCGATGGTGATCCCGCCGATCGTTTCCATCAATGGACTGGTCAACTTTCCAATCCTGGCGATCGAGTTGCCGCGTGCCTCGACGTCGGCGACCGCTTGGTCGATCCGAGCCTGCATGATGGGCTCTAAGTTAAACGACTTGACCGTACCGATACCCTGGCAGGTTTCCTGAACCGCAGAAATCCCGGCTTCGATTCCATCAAATTCGGAGCTGGACAGTGTCCGCAGTTTCCGAATGATCTTCTGAACTGGCGGTATCATCACCGGTCCAGCCAAGACGGCGACGAGGCTGAGTGTTGGATTCTGAATGACCATCACCGCGACGAGTCCTACCAACGTTAAAAAGTTGCGAGCCAATCCGGTCGTGATGAGGTCGAGCGCCGCAGTGGCAGCCCGCGCCCCATTACTGAAACGCGCTACCAATTTGCTGGAATGGGCCTTCGTAAAGAAGTCCATTCGGGAATCCAGGATCTTTCTGAACATTCGGCATTTCAGTGAAGCAACAATGCGGTTGCTAATCCGGGCCATGATGAGCGATTGCGTGTATTCGGCCGCGCCCTTGATGACTGACAACGCGACGATGGCTCCGGCGACCGCCCATACGGCCTGTAAGTTGCGTTCGACAAAGACTTCGTTGATTACGCTCCGCATTAACCACGCCAAACCGGCGGTCGCCGCGGCAACGCAAGCCATGGCGGCGATTGCCACACCAAATGCCAAACGATGGGCTCTGGTTTCCTGGAACAGACGCTTGACCACCGGCGCAGTCAATTGATCGGGGCCGTCAAGCAGATGATCAATATCCAAGTCGCGCGAGTTGGGCGGCGTACCCCGGTCCCGCGGTGCAGTTGGAAGGTGTGGCGTGTCGTGCGACTGGCGCTCTTCAACGCCACGGTCGTATAACTTGGACTGATGGCCAAACAATCCCATCAGCCGACCCACGGACCAACCCAACGACCGCACGGACATCACCAATGAGGCGACGCCGAATACTGGCACAAGAAATAGCACGCAACCAAGAATGAAACGTATCGAGGCGTTGAACGCTGTGATCGCCATCGCGATCGGTGTGACGCGATCGTGCTTGAGATGAAAATGGTTGAGCGATTGCGATATACCACGACGAAACTGGTATCGCAATTTCAGGCGATTTCGCGGCATCGTTTCGTGAACGACCGCATCCGGACACCAAGATGTATTGCATCCATCCGCAACCGCCGCTCGAAAGAATGCTGTGTCGGATCCGCCCGTAAATAGCAACCGGGTATCAAACCGAATCCCCGATTGTTTGAGCCACCGAATGTCACAAAGCCAATTATTAGTGACGATCGTTGGCTGGCGCCCCGCCATCGATCGGTGTGCGGCTTGACGGTTCTTACGTCGCTGTCGTCTGGCAAGGCTCAAATTGATCAAGCGGTGCCACCACCCCAGCGTCGGACAACAACTTGCCACTTCGACAGGCCCGCCAATCAAATCGAGATTTGAGTCTCGCCAGGCAGCACAAAGTTCAGTAAGCCATTGCGGACCTGGGAACTCATCGTCATCGATAAAACACAATGCGTCCGCCTTCAGTTCCAACGACTCGTCGATAGCACGATTGCGAGCAACAGGAATTCCAGGTGACGTCTCCGACACGTAACGCAATTCTGGAATTCGGCTTCGATAGCGTTCGACCACCATTCGCGATGAACCGTCCGCATTATTGTCGACAATCAATAAGATTGTCGTCGCGTTCTTCGGCAATTCAATTTGGGAGAACTCGACGAGTAGCTTCTCCAGCATCTCATGACGATCGCAAGTCAACGCAGCGACGACGATCGTAAAATTCGCCTCGTCGCGTCCATCCGTTGGCGTCAGAGGTGGCTGTGCTTCTGGGCGTGTATCGTGCGGAGAATCAAGCGACATCTTGATAGGTGGGGACCATGACTATCGGGTTTGAATGTGAGTGTCGCGCAAGCAATTAACTCGTCTGAGTGCCTTTCAAGGGCCTGTCAATTTTGCGTCTTCAAATGATTTGAGACGGCAATCACTTGGTGCGATGAAGCCTGACATACCAGATTCGCGGTGTCCCGCCAATATGGATCGCGATAAACTTTCATTCATGCATGATTACCGGCTTTTACTGCGGTTGAAACCAATGTTGACGCTCGCCGCGTGAGGCTGCTATGCAGAGGCTGTGAAGCTCATCTCTACGACCGTTGTCCGACATGCGTCTGTTTCCGCAGGTGGCTCGGTGTGTGTTACACAGTGGCCCTCCGGGCGACGAATCAATCAACGAACGGTTGCACCGGAAAACCCATCGGTCATCGATCCAAATCCACGCGGTAACTCACGTGGAGGCCGTGGCGTCGTCGTCTGTGACGACATGATCTTGGTTGCCAACTATCACACCATCGAAGTGTGTGACCACCAACTGTGCAAGTTAGGTACAGTCACCGATGGAAACTTTGCGGGACTACACGAGATCACAAGATGTGGCGAGCGATTGTTTGTAGCCTGTACCGCCGTCAACGCTGTCGCGGAATTGTCACTCTCGGTGAAACAATCTGTCTTGGAATTGACCAGTGCTGAAACGCCTCTCGTGGCGGTGCGATACTGGTGGCCAACGGAGAATGAATCGGTCTGCCAGCAATTGGAGATCCCACCCACCTCTTATACGGACAAGCATGCCGACAACCGTCTCAAATATCTCGATCTACACAATCGAGGCAAAGCCGGCCATCTCCATCTCAACGCGGTAGACTGCGACGACGACCACGCCTATGCGCTGCTCAACAAGCCTGGAGCCATTTTGGATCTTGACGAGATGCGGATCGTGCTTCGCGACCCGCTACTCGAAGGTGCCCACAACCTTGAGTTTGTCGCGCCGGGTCGGGCGTACGTCGTCTCAACACGTGCAGGTTTATTGGTCGAGTGCGATCTGAGTCGGGGTGAGGTGCGACCGCTCATCAACCTCAACGAAACTCCTTTTGCTAAACAGTTTACTCGCCGATCCCGTCGATCGCGTCTGTCTCCATTTCGCCGCAGAAGTACGGATCAGTCTGCTCAGCAACTTTTTTGGCGAGGCCTCGCGATGAACGAGGACTGGATCTTCATCGGCACATCACCAGCAGCCATTCTTGGTTTTGATCGAAGAACGTTCACCTACTGTGGCGTAGTTCCCATGAGCCAAAATGTTCGAGAAATTATCCACGGGATCGCGATCCTGGGGAATTGAACATCTTTCTGGCGATTTCCAACTGCTGTGAGAATGATTGTGTGCATTGCGATTGCGAAAAATGGCACACATCACGGTGAAATTGTTGGCAGGTTGCGCCGAAGGCATTCCAATGGTTGGATCGCGATTCAGCGAAGCGAACACCGCCAGCATATCGCCGCGATCTTTGGAACGTCGATAAGTGAAAAATGAGAATTGAAGAATGCAAAGTATCAAGTGATTGTGAGACGATCTTGCATTTTTAAATTTAACTTTTTCATTTTCCAGATCTCTGGCTCGCCATCGATCCAACGGGGCGGCCCGATTCCCACTTGCAAGAGCCGCGTTTGCTGCACGGTCGAGACGCGTACGCACCGGTCAGCGGGCGTCCTGCCGCTGAACTTTTGAACGTTTACGCTCAGGCCGCGTGTCGGGCGATATGCGGTGATCCCGCGGACGCGGCTTCGACCATTTCGCGACAATTGGCGACCCACGTTTTGACGCGTCGTAGGCTCGGCACGCTGCGATGGCCGATCAATTTGCTGCCGCGACTGCTGAGCGAAAACCGCTCGAGATCCCGGTGCAGTTGGGCGGCCGATTCACGGGCCAGACTCGCCACGCTACGGCGATGGATCGCGACGAGCAAGAGCGCGTCACGGGGCATCATCGAGTCGATGCCGAGGGCCAATTTGATGGCTGCCCGGTATCGCCGAATCGCACGTTCGGCACGTTGCTGGTTGCGGAAAATTCCCGCAACCTTGCTCGGGTTACCGTAGACCAAATCGCCGGCCGTCTGGATGCCGACGGCCGCGAGTTGGTGGCAACGCGTTGCCGGGCAGAGATTCAAATGTTCCAATCGCATCGCTAGCAACCGGGCTCGGTGCAGCGCCAACGAGGATTCATGGGGCGTCGGAACCAAGTCTCGGCGACCTGTCGAGCGACGCCGAATTCGAGCCGGTCGCCCGGACTGCGGTGCGACGTGCTCGGCATTCGGTAAGGCCTCAGCCCTGGGCTCGGCGGAGCGGTGGGCACTGCGTACAGCGGGAGGTGCGGGAATGTCTGGCAGATTCACCAAAAACACGACGTCGTCACCGCGGCGTCGGGTGGACGACGTCCAACGTTTGAAAAACTCGAACATGGGAAGAGACTCCTAGGTGAGAAGTATCCGAGACATCTCCGCGATAACAGTTCGGCGGGGCGCGTGGCCAGACCAACTAGGAGCGTTTCTCACCCCACAATCGCACCAATTCGATCAAATGTTTCGTCGCATCGCACATTTCATTCAAGTTTGCAAACTCCAGCACGCTGTGAATGTTGTGTTGGCCGCTCGACAAATTGGGCGTCGGCAGACCTTTCTCGGTCAATTGGCTGCCGTCGGTTCCGCCACGGACAATTTCGCGTGAACAGGTGACGCCAATGTTGGCAAACGCGGCCTCGGCGAGCGAAACGGCTTCGGGCAGTCGCTCGAGCCCCTCACGCAGATTGCGGTACTGGTTGCGAACAACGCACTGCACTCGCGTGCCAGGAAAATCCGCCGCGGACGCCTCCGCGAGCTTCTCAACTCGCTCGGCGTACTCAGTGAGTTGGTCCGTTTCGAACGAACGCAAGATCAGCTCCACCCGAGTTTTGCCAACCCCGCCGAAAATATCGTGCACGTGGATGAAGCCATCACGTCCGTCGGTCGTTTCCGGCGTCTCACTGGCGAGCGGCAACGATTCGACGAATCGCGAGGCCGCGCGCGTCGAGTTAACCATGCGGTCTTTGGCGATCGCGGGATGGATATTGTGTCCGGTGAACGTGACGGTGACCGCGTCGGCGGAGAAGGTTTCGACATCGATCTGGCCGCGACCACCGCCGTCGATCGTGTAGGCGACGGTGGCCGCCAGACTGGACAAATCGATCTTTTCGGTGCCCTGGCCAATTTCCTCGTCACAGGTCATCACAACTCGCAGCGGGCCGTGCGGAATCTCGGGATGCTCCATCAATGTATGGGCGACCTCCATGATGATCGCGACGCCCGCCTTGTCGTCACCGCCGAGCAAAGTCGTCCCATCGGTCGTGATCAGCGTGTCACCGGCCATTTGATCCAGTTCGGCGCAGTCAGCGACGGCGATCACCGCTCCGCTGGGCAGTTCGATGTCACCACCGCCATAGTTGTCGATGACCTGCGGGTTGACACTCTCGCTCGGCGCTTCCGGTGAGGTATCCAGGTGTGCGACCGCGGCCATGACCGGCACATCGCCAGCAACGGTCGCTGGAACCGTCGCAATGACGAGTCCATCGGGAGTGAACTCGACCTCCTCAATCCCCATCGCGGTCAATTCATCGGCGAGCAGTTTTCCCAGCACCAGTTGTTTGGCGCTGCTGGGATAGGTCGATGAATGCGGATCCGCCGCCGTATCGAGGCGGACGTAGCGCAGGAATCGTTCGAGTAAACGATCGGTGCGGAGATTCAGGTCAGTGATCGGGGTGGTTGGCATGGAGTGGTCTATCTGTTGGTTGCGTGAATGTCTTGGCTTCGCGTCCCCCCCTATGACTTGTAGCAAAACATCGAGTGGATTGTCTCCCTCAAGCTCCAGAGGTCGTGCGGCTTTAGGTGCTGATGAGTTAACGGTTTACTTCACCCTCCCGGCGAAGCTGGGAGGGTCGGAAGACGAGCATTTAGCGAGTCTTCCGGGGAGGGTCGACTGCGCAACCGGGGGGCACGTCCAGCGTGGTCGCCCCTCCCCGAACCTTGCTTCGCTCGGTTCGACCCTCCCCAGACGAGCGTCTGGGGAGGGTGAAGTCTTGTAATCCCAGACGAACAAACAACTTAATATCGGCACGACCTCTGCATGGCGACCCAGCTAGACCTCGAGGAACAACCGCGATGGGTCTTCCACCATATCCTTGATCGCGACCAAAAATCCGACGGCTTCGCGACCGTCGACGACCCGGTGATCGTAGGTCAGGGCGATATACATCATCGGCCGGATCACGACTTGTCCGTCTTCAGCGATCGGGCGTTCTTGGATCGAGTGCAATCCGAGGATGCCACTCTGCGGCGGGTTGACGATCGGGGTGCTCAGGAGCGATCCGTAAATGCCACCATTGCTGATCGTGAACGTACCACCCATCAAATCGTCCGGCTGCAGGCGATTTTCTCCCGCCAGGCGGGCGTATTCTGCGATCGAGCCTTCGACTTGCGAAAACGACATGCCTTCGACGTTTCGCAGCACGGGAACGACGAGGCCCTTGCCACCACCGATCGCGATGCCAATGTCTTGGTAGTTCCGATAGACAATGGAATCACCTCGGATTTCCGCATTGACGGCTGGGAAGCGACGCAGCGCCTCGACGGCGGCTTTGGCGAAGAACGACATGAAGCCCAGTTTGACGCCGTGTTTCTTGGCGAATGCATCCTTGTACTTGCTGCGAATCTGCATGACCGGCTGCATGTTGATTTCGTTGAACGTGGTCAACAGTGCCGCCGTTTGCTGAGCTTGGACGAGTCGCGAGGCGATTGTCCGCCGCAGCATGCTCATCGGTTTGACCTCTTCGCTGCGATAGGCACCCTCGGTGATCAACGAATGCGATTCGTATGAGGGGGTGGGTGCGGGGGCAGCCTGCGGAGCCGGTTGGGTGGACGGACGCGGGGACGCCGGTTGCTGCGGTGGTGCGGCGGGTTGCTGCGCCCGGGCTGACCCGCTGCGGACGTAGGCCAGCACATCCTCTTTGAGCAAGCGACCGCCGGGCCCCGTGGCGGGGACATCGGCGGCATTGAGTTGGTGTTCGTCGAGCAGTCGCTGGGCCGCCGGCATCACGAATCCACCGGCACGGGGGCGCGACGATTGTGCGGATGGACCACGCTGCGGGGCCGCCGATTCGGAGTTACCACGTTGTGGGGCGGGAGCCGCCGCTGGTGCGGACGAACCGCCGCTCTGCCCGGTTTCTTGGGAAGCTGTTGCTGGCGAAGATCCGGAACCGCCTTCGGCCGAGTCCGGCCGCTCGCCTTCACGGATGCTGGCGATCTGATCGCCGACGGCGGCAAACTCTTCGCTTTGCTTCAAGATGTCCGTGAGAAAACCACTGGCGGGGGCGGGGATCTGCACGGACGCCTTTTCGGTTTCGATTTCGACCAGATCTTCACCGCCTTTGACCCAATCGCCGTCCTTTTTCAACCAGGTTCCGATTTGGACTTCGCTGATGGATTCGCCGACGGTCGGGACTTCGACTGGAATGTTATCGCTCACGGAAACGTCTTCTACCAAAAAGGAAAATGCGAGGGCTCGTTAATATACCTCTAGGATAACGATCGACCGTCGACCTGTCAGCGTGCCGCCCTGCAAAGAGATATTTTGCATCATTTCGATTGTACCGACTGGTCCGAATGAGCCGATAAAGAGATCGAACCCGTGTCCTCGTTCTGCATTTCTCGCATCGCTCTCCTTACCCATCCAATCCCATGTCCAGTGAATCCAGTGGAGGACACCCGCTTCAGGCCGGGCTGATCGTGCTGTGTATGGTCGGTGGCGGATGGTATTTTTTTCGCAACTACGATGTCGATGGGCTCAGCGGCATCTCCATCATGCGAAAGCCGCCGAGTCAGGAGCAGTCACGCATCGAGGAGATGGGTGACCCGTTCACGTTTGCCTCCTCGACCGACAACGAAGGTGAGCGGCCCGATGTTCCCGAAAAAAGTGCGGAATCATCCGGTGGCGCAATGAGTTGGATCAGTAGCTCGATCAAGTCGTTGGTCTCGACCGCCACCCAAGATTCGGATTTTGAAGTCGACCCGATCATCTCCAGCCCGAGTGACCACCACACGCGGGCGTCTGGATCGCAGGCGGTAGGTCGAGCACGCCATACTCCCGATCACCTCCGCATCGCCTCTTGGGCACTCGATGGCTACGGGCCGACGAAACTCGCCAGCGATTTAGCGAGGGCCAATCTGGTGCGCATCGTCCGGCAGTTCGATGTGATTGCCCTGCAACAGGTTTCATCGCAGCAGATGGATCTCGTCCCACGGATGGTCGACGCGATCAACGAGAGTTCGCTTGGTGGTGGCGGCCCGGTCTACGACTACGTGCTCGGCCCACCGACCGGACCGAAGGACCATCGCGAACTGATGGTTATCCTGTTCAATCCCGCTCGAGTGCGCGTCGATCGAACACAAACTTACACGGTGGCGGATCCGGACAACCAACTCACCTATGATCCGTTGGTCGCCTGGTTTCGTGCCGCCGAGCCGAACGTCAACGACGCGTGGACATTCAGCTTAGTGAATGTCCGCGTCGAACTGTCGCGAGCCCCCCAAGAAGTCGCTGTTCTGGGCCAGCTATTCAAATCGGTCCGTGAGGACGGACGCGGCGAAGATGACGTGATCGTGGCGGGATTGTTCCAAGCCGACGACTCGTATCTGCTACCCGTGATCGCAGGTGAGAAAATCCAGGCCGCCGTGACGAGCACGCCAACGGATATCTTTGGCCGGCATCAAACCAGCAACGTATTGTACGATTCTAGGATGACAGCTGAAGCGATTGGACGCGGCGGTGTTTACGATTTCCTGCGCGTGTACAACCTCAGCGTGGCCCAGTCTCAAACCGTATCGAGCTATCTGCCCGTGTACGCGGAGTTCACTCCATTGGAAGGCTCGCCGATATCTCATCAAACCACCGCGCCGACGAAGTCGTCACGGTGATCGAACGCACCGACAGTGCCGGCACCAATGAAATCTCAGCCTTTCAATTCCCACGTCGCCATGCGCAGTTGTGCGTGGGGGTTGTCTTTGAGTCGCTCGTACCAGACCGTCACGAGTTTCCCCGGTGAAACCTCGACGGTCGAGGGATACCCCAGGTCACCCGACGTCGCGTCGCCCTCGATGATCATTGGATCCGACCAGGTTTGACCATGGTCGTCACTGATTCGAGCTTGATTGCCCAGCGGTGCGCGGCGATGGCCATAGGTCATTAGTAGTCGATCATCCGACAACCGCAACAGATGTGACGGCAGTCCCCAAACGCCGATCGAGTAAGGTGTCGCCCAAGTCTTGCCGCCATCGGTGCTGTGGGTTTGCAGCGTCTCCTTGTTGTTGGTCGCGTTGTGGTTGCGAATCTGAACGATCAAGCGACCATCGGCGGCCTCGACGGCGTGTAGCTCATGGTACTTCGTTGGATCATCGCCCTCACGCACGGGCAGCTTTTTCAGGGGTGTCCAGGTGCGTCCATCATCGTCCGACCGGCTCGTGCCGACGGTCCGACCGGGCTCCCACAGTGCGACGCCAGCGTAGAACTGACTTCCGTCGCGAAGTTGAATGGGGCCATGCGGACTGCTCATCGGCACACGATAGGCCGGTGACCAGTTCAAACCATCGTCTTCCGAACGCAACATCCAGCAACCGAGATGTTCCGAATGCTGGCCCTCGGGAAGTCGTCGCTGCGCCGCCTGCCACTTTGCGAGCTGCTGTGGCGGCATCGATGGTTTGTCGGTCCCGGCCGTCGCGATGGCCTTTTTCAGCCGTGGTTCGTAAGCCAGCGAGGTGAACGTGGTCACCAACAACGTGCCCCGATCCGTCTCGACGATCCCCGCATCGCGATCGTCGATCGGACCGTCCAGGATGGTTCGCTCGTAGGTCCATGAGTTCCCGTCATCGAAAGAACGAATTAAATCCACACGACCGAACGGGCAAATATGAGACTCGCGGCCGCCCGAACAAACAACGATTAAATCGCCATTGGAACGTCGGCAAAGCGTCGGCCAGCCATGATAACGTTCACTTTGCAGACTGATGGTCGTGATGTCGTTGACGGCGAACCGCGGCGAATCCTCACTGGCATGGGTCATGGAAGACGCTAGCATCGTCGATGCGGACGCGGCTGCGAATTGTCGGCGGGAAAGTAATGCCATCGTTTTTCTCTCGATTGAAGTACGCGTCGTGTTGATTGATTTTCGCTCGTTGTCTATTCGATCCGCTGTTTCCAATAAACTGGCGGACATGAATCGTACCATTGTTTTACTCGCCGGATTGCTCGCGGCCGATGAACCGTCACTCACCAGCGGCCTGGCGGCGATCGGCAAAATCACTCGGGACGCTCTCGGTGAATTCGTCTAATTCTCGTCTTCGCGGTGGGCAGACTCATGGAAAGGCGTCTAAACGCTCGGTCCTGGCTCGCGGTTTTGGATACTCAGTTCCGCTTCACCGTCGTCGCCACTGTAGGACAGCACGCTGTGAACGTGATACGGTTCCAGCCGGGCTCGGCCACCGAGTGCTTCTAGCTGCAACAAAAAAGAACAGCTCACGATGTCGGCTTCGCATTTTTCGAGCAGACGCAAACACGCCTCCACGGTGCCACCGGTGGCGAGCAGATCGTCGACGACCAATACTCGCTGGCCGGGCTGAATACCGTCGACATGGATCTGCAACTCGTCGGTGCCATACTCCAATTGATAGGCGAACGAATGCAGATCAAATGGCAACTTGCCAGGCTTACGAATTGGTACGAATCCGGCGCCGAGTCGCATCGCCAGCGGCGTGCCGAAGATAAATCCACGCGCCTCCGCCGCGGCGACGACATCCACGCCTTGATCGAGAAAAGGTGCCGCCATTTGGTCGACCGCCTCGACCAGAGCTGCCGCATCGGCCAGCAGAGGTGTGATGTCTCGATACAAAATACCCGGTTTGGGGTAGTCGGGGATGTCTCGAATTAACGAGCGAAGGTCCGTCATGGCGGTGTCTCAGGGGCGCGCGAGTGAAAGAGCAAAAGCTGCATACCCCAAAACGATAACCACTCAACCCGCCGGTGGGTAAGCACCAGAGGACTCGTTTTCAAATTCTCGTAGAACCGTGACCAACGGCAAATTGATGAAGTGTCAAAAGAGGAAAGTTGCTGGGGACGTCGATTTAATTACTGCGTAGCGAAACTCGCCAAGAGTTTCGGGAATGCTGAAAAACGAGAGTCTTGGCGACTTCCGCTACAGGTGGATTCGTCAGTAATTAAATCGACGTCACGAGCAACTCTCAGCCGCAATGGTACCAGGGCAATGGACTCGTCATCTTTGATTTACCTCTCCCCCAGCAAGCTGGCGGAGAGATGAAGAAAACGGACCCCTTCGCGAGGGTTTAACCGTTAGCCTTCCACCGTGTCAGCTTCGGTCAAATCGAAGATGCGGTTCCACGGCACGGCAGGTGACGAACTATCGTTGCCGCTCTCAGTCTTTCGCCGGCACTCGATGCACTCGCTCGCGTAGGGGATCGCTCGCAGACGGTTCAGCGGAATGGGTTTTCCGCAGTCCTCGCAATCCCCATAGGTTTCCTGATGGAATTTGGCGATCGATTCCTCGATTGCCACCAGTTCTTTGCTCTCAACCTCGACCAATTGACTATTCAATTCGTCTTGGACGGTATCGGCGGCGGCATCGAGTGCGTCACCGGTTTTTTGCTGGTGAAGTTCGCTCAGCAAGCTGAGGTCTCCCGCGAGTGCCTTCCGCAAGGCATCACGACGGCGAACCAACGTAACTCGCAAATTTTGCAGAGATTCTTTTCTGGACATGGAAAACCTTTCATTCAGACGGGGGCGTCCGGGGCTAACCGGAAAAGTCCAGGGCGTGGCAACCGTTCAGACGTCAATGGACACCGGAAAGTTCGCCGACCCCGATTCGCCGTGCTGGCGGGACGATCTCCAAAGCTTGCGCTGGGGACTCATAGTTGCTTGCCACGTTCACGCGACGTGATTGCCTCACCCGGCCAAGGGTATCCATTGGGACGGAAAGTCAACCCTAGAAACCGGATGATTGGCTCGGTATCCTACCAAACACGCAATAACTGTGCCGAAACGACCTGCTTTGAGCTCCGAAGCAATTTCCGCCGAGACACCCGTTGATGTCGACAGTTCCAGAACGCCCCGTCAGATGTTAGGCGTGCGACGACGGCATGAACCGAGTTGGATTCGGTTTCTATTCCCCTCCACTAACTGATCGGTTCGGCACGAAGTAACTCGCAAGGGGGTTTGCCGAATTACTGATGCACCCGTGCTTAAGTCGTTGATTCGCGTGGGTTTGCAAGACTTCACGCGCCCCCAGATGATCATGAGACTGTTGAAATACAAGCCCGACGCGCGAGCGAGGGAAGAAAGCAGGTCACTCGCTTGCGCGCCGGGCTTGTATTATTGCATTGTCCGTATTTAGGTATTTCAACAGCCTCATCATCGGGGGAGGGTGGGAGAGCGAGATCAAAAATGACCCACTGGGCAACAATTCGTGCTCACCCCCGGAGTCGCTGGTCACTCCAGTGGACGCAGGGTTATCATGCCGAAGTGCAACCCGCCGGGCTCGTCGTAGCCAAAACTGCCACTCACGTTGAAATATTTCCGCAACTCATCGAACTTGGGCAATTTGTTGCGACGCAGCAGATCGGCGAACTTTTTCACCACGGGACTGTCCTCGCCACCTCGACTAAATGCGTCGACGAGCTTCGGTGATGCCGCCATCTCATAGAACACTCGGTAGCTGTCCGCGTCGCGATTGAACGACAGAAAAAATGGTTGCTCACCGACCAACTTGGCCCCCAGTTCCGATATCAGCAAGGCATAGTCGGGATCGTCCGCCAACCGAGGTTTCGATCCCGCTCGGGCTTGGATCACCTGCTGTACGATTTCGCGTGAGTCGGAAAGGACGAGATAGTCATCGAGCAGCATCACGCTCCGCTCGACCTTACGCATCATACCGGGGAGTTCCCTGCCCGGGCGACTGAAGTAGACTTGCACCCCACCAATGGTTTCAGGCCGCATCTCCTCCGCTGGTAGCTTCTTGCGAATCTTGTCGAGCATCGCCCCCGCCTCGTCGACGTCGCGGACTTGCAAAGCATCGGCACGAGCATTCGCATTCCACGCCGCAGGGGATTGATAGCGGCGAACGCCAACGTAGCGTCCCGTTAGATTTGGCAAAAAGTCATCATTCAGACTCACGTCCAGTCGCGCCTTGATGCGGTCTTCGGTGAATCGCTCGAAAGCTCCCGCACCGGCAAAACGATTGACGATCTTGGTCAAATTCTCGGCCGCGGTCACGACGTCCCAGTTCGACGTCAGATAGCTCGTCGAATCGGCGGGCACCCACTCCGGCGGCGTCGCGGCGACGGGTTCGGGACGCACGACGCCGAAGAACCCATCACGCGGCGCATCGATCACGACGTGCAGGTGGACGATGTCCTCGACAATATCGCCACCACGAAACACGCTGCCGCCGATCCCACGGATTTTTTCAACCCCGAGTTCCTCGACGATCGGCAGAATGAAGAAGGACGAACTGCTGCGGCGAATGATCTTTTGGGCGATTGCAAATGGA
Source organism: Rhodopirellula sp. (assembly GCA_041688415.1). Taxonomy (GTDB): domain Bacteria; phylum Planctomycetota; class Planctomycetia; order Pirellulales; family Pirellulaceae; genus Rhodopirellula. Next base: position 26,804 of record JBDNIG010000656.1, read on the forward strand.
TCGGCGAAAAAAGTGATCTGCGGGGTTTCGGCCTCGGCGCCGACCGAATGGGTCATGACGACACCGAAATCGGGGTTGCTCGACAAGTTTTCAATGCTCGATGAGTCCGTGGACGCACTCTGTGATCTCCTCGCGGCGGCTTTGCGGTTTTCGGGTGCGTCGGTGTCATGCCAACGCTCGAGCACGTCGGCGGCTGCACGGCGACCGATGCCGATCACGAAGACACCGTCGCGATCGAACCATTCGACGACTGGACCGCGACCGCGCGGTGCCTTCCACGTCGTCACGCTGTGATCACCGATCTTTTCCTCGCTCTGCACAAACTGGTTCTTCGTCGCCAAATCGCCGATTTGAGCAAGTAGTTTTCGCATCGACGCGGCGGAATCGTTCCCTTCGCCGGTCTCAATGAGGAACACGCCCGCGAATCTGTTTTGATCGCGGCGTTGACGCTGCATTCGCCGAGCGATCTCCGCGTCAGTCTCTTCGCTCTGCTTATCGCCCTGTTCGGTCGCGGGTTCCTCCGGTGGTGCGCCGGGAACGAGTGCGAGGGCGACCTGTCCCTGAGCAATCGCCAACATCTCGTCGAGCGAGAGGCCGATTTGGCTGGCGAACTCTTCCATCACCTGACTGATCGTTTGGTAGGTGTCCGAAACGAATGGCCGCATCGCGGGATCGTCCAACATCTGGCCCAGCGTGGATCGCGAAAACCCCGCCTTCATCTCGGTCGTGTTGCGAATTCGCAAGTACGCCATGGTGTCCGACGGCAACAGTCGTGACGCCGGTGGGCAATTCGATACAAACGTCGCCGTATCACCCGCCGAACCACGGCCTTGAGCCACGCACGTCTGCGGCAGCAAAGTTCCGATTAACAGCACGATTGCGAACCAGCGACGGAGAACGATGGGCGGTGCGACCGAGGGCGGAGTCATGCGTATCGAAATCCAAAAGCAAAAAGGAGGAAAAACGTTCGCGGGGAGATTAGAATAACATCATCTGACGCCACTCGAATCCATCACGCAAGAATATCCGATGCTCTATTCAAAATCCAACGCCTGGTACCATTGGTTACTGGCGAGCATCTTCGCGATCACCCTGGTCGCCAGTTCGACCAGCTCCGCCCAACAAATACCGCAGCAACCAGGCCAACCAGGCCAACCAGGCCAGCAACCAGGCCAGCAGCCGGGCCGACAAGGCACCGGTGGTAGCGATCTTATCGACATGCCAGCGGAGTTCATTGGTGACGTCGACCGAGAGGGCGCGGTCGGTGAATTCACCGAACCCGTCGGAGCGAGCACCACGTCGTCGGCGGCGGGATTGAGCACCGGAACGGGCAGCAGACGTGCGGGGGGCGGGTTCGCGGGCGGCGGACTGGGGGGCTTGGGGGGCGGACTCGGTGCCGCGTTCAATGATTCACTCGGCGCCACTGGGGACGAATCGGTACCGCCGCTGCGCACCCGACTCCGCAGCGCCGTGGAACTGCCGCCAACGAATGCTTACGATCAAATCTCGCGCGAGATTGCGGTCAACACCCGCCTGCAACGCACCAGCACGCTGGGTCCACGACCGAGAGATCGTGGCCTCATCGCTCCCGGCGCAGACGATGGTTCATCGTCGCAGCCGCTCTATGGCGTCAACGTCCAAATGCAAGGCAGAACGGCGATCTTGCAGGGGACCGTCAGCAGCCCGGCCGACCGGCGGATGAGCGAACTGTTGATGCGTCTGGAGCCCGGGGTTTCGCAAGTCGATAATCGAATTAGCGTCGCGCAGTAAGACTACGTTTTGTATCCGGGACTGCTGTTGGCTACCTAACCCTCCGGGCTGGAAGATCGGAACCGATCCAGCGCCGAATGTTTGTCCCAAACGCCGCAGGCAACCTCGAAGGTTTAACAGGCCAGGGATTTAGCAACGGTGGCTAACGCAAAAACGGCCAATGAAACTGATTCACGGCGTTAGCAATAAGACACGACCGATCTATCCGCCGCGATTCGCTACAATCGGGGATGTTTCCTCGCTTCCCCCTCGCTTCGCACGGGGCGCCGAACATGCGGGCAAGGATTCCGTATTCGAAGTGATCCTACCCAAACCGCTCCGACGCAGCACGCTGTTGCGCTGTAAGCGTTCTATCTACCCGTGCTGGGAAATCGTTGCTTAGGCTTGCGACGATTGCCTGAGGTTCGATGGTGGCAGCGGCGGCACGCTGACAATCATGTCAGCCAATTCGATACCGCTCACGAGTGCGCGGGCGCCA
>JBDNIG010000657.1:0-10210 GCA_041688415.1 Rhodopirellula sp.
ATTACTGCGTAGCGAAACTCGCCAAGAGTTTCGGGAATGCGGGAAAACCGAAGGTCTTGACGACTTTCGCTACAGGCAGATTCGTCAGTAATAAAATCGACGTCGCTCGTCGCTACGTGGCACGGACAGCACGTCCCAGCGCCGCACCTTGTTGTTGATCGAGTAATCCGCTCCGACTGCTTGCTCGAGGACGCGGTAGAAGTTCAGTTCGGCGGGCGAAAGCAATTTGTCGCGAAGTCGGTATGGAAGCTCATTGCTGCTGCTAAGCAGATACGGGGAAATATTTCGATGGAACCGACAATCATAACCCGACGCGTAAGCGAGGGATTCACGCCGCCATCCCTCGCTTACGCGTCGGGTTATGAAAACGTGGCATTCAGTTATGCGGAATGAATTACCCAAACCTGCTTATCGCTCCTGCGTCCCGATTCGGATTCTGGTGCGATAACTGCGCATCATCCCCCCAAAAAAACTTAACAGCCCAGCGCAGCGTCGGCCTTCCTTTTGTCTCTGGGAATGAAACGCAGTGTCGCCGAATTGAGGCAATACCGTTTGCCACCGCGCGCAAGCGGTCCATCGGTGAAAAATAGGGCCGACGGGCGTGTTCGCTCGTTTGGAACCAATACCGTTCAATGAAGGATCGTAACGGTAGTGGATCTTGCTAGAGCTCCTATTCAAGGGAGGTTTTGGACTCGGGCAACTCCAACTTGCCAGCCCGATCGCCCCAGTGCTTCGCAATGAATGCGTCGCGGCCCGACTTGTAGCGATAGAAGTCGTACTTGACGAAGCTTTTCTTGTGGTAGTCTTGATGGTAGTCCTCCGCCGGCCAGAATTTCTGCCTGGGCTCTACGTCAATGGCGATCGGTTTGTCGTAAACGCCCATCTTGTCGACATCTTCGATGACTTTTTCGGCGGCCTGCTGCTGTTGTTCATCGCTGTAGAAGACGACCGGTCGGTATTGCGGGCCGCGGTCTGCGAATGAACCACCCGGGTCAGTGGGATCGCTGTGCTTGATCAGCCACTCGACCAATCCGGCGAAGGTTACCTTGGATGGATCGTAGGTCACTTCCACAACTTCAATCTGCCCGCCAGCGGCATAGTTCTCGTAGGTTGGGCTTTTCGAGCTTCCGCCACTGTAGCCCGACACCACATCGGTTACTCCGTGACACTTTTCAAAGTCCGATTCGACGCACCAAAAGCATCCACCGCCGAGAATGGCGGTATCGCTGGCCGTCGTATCGGTATCGTCCTCATCCTCGTTCGACACACGCCTCGCCGCGATTGGCTGATCCACGGCGACGGACTCACTGGAGCAACCCGCTAAGAACGTTGCCAACACGAGCGGTAACGCCAATGAGATTTTAGTATGCATCTGAAAGCCTCGTTGTCAAAACTGAACTATTGCCATCGGTCGATCGCCTGTCTCTCGGGTCGAAGCGTGAACCATTCAGGGCAATTCGATGTCCAACCCGTGATTGACACGATTGGTAAAATTCGCAAGTGCGACCGTGGCTGCCAACGTGACGAGCTGGGTATCGTTCAGGAATTGCTTGATCTTCGCGACGGTATCGGACTCAACGCAGGCAGTTTTTGTCAACTGCTCGGTGTAAGCCAACACCGCTTTTTCCTCATCGCTGAACGCATCGCTCCGCGCGTAGTCGTCGAGGGCGGCGATTTGCGCGTCCGTTGCCCCCGCCTTCTTGGCCGCACCCTTGTGGTAATGCGAGCAATATTCACAACCGTTCAGAGTCGAAGCTTTGTAGTATGCAAACTCGCGGAGCTTGGCGGGCAGATCCTTCTGAATCCCGTCATTAATCCGCATCGTTCCATCGAGCACATCGGGCTGGTAAGCGAGCGTGCTGAACAGATTGAGCGATTGACCGAACGTTTTCTCGATTGCTTTGAGCAGCGGCTGGGAATCGGCAGAAGCGTCGTCTTGTTTTAGCGGTGAAACGTATGGCATTGATGCTTACTTTCTGCGTGAAACAGGGTTGTTGCGATTGAAACTTCACGGCCCATGCTGTGCAATCCTCATGCCGAACGACTTCCGTGAACCTGTCGAACCGGCGACGATGATTGTCGTAGGCATTCCTTCGACGCTGCCAGGATCGTTCGTCCTACGCGTCACTTTGAGCCAACCCAACGTTAGCCAGCTGAATCTCCCCACATCGACTTGACCCGGTCGCTCGGAATTACCTAACAGTGAGTGGAGAGATTGAGTGTTCAGTTGGAGGTCTGGGCAGTTTCCCCCACGCCCAGGAAGTTACCCGCGTCCCGGAAGGCAAATGAAGATTGCGACCACTCATCTGAATGCGACACGGCCGCGGGCATGAGGCGCGTGGCAAGGTGGAATCCACTAAAGTTGCGCGGCCGAGTCCCGGCATTCCGCAGCCGCAGGTTTTGGCTGCGGATGGTTTGCGCCAGCGGCGTGCTGCTGGGCCTGTGCCTATTGGCTCGCAACCCCATTGCTCGTCGAGCGGGAGTGATCGCCGGCTCCTACGTGCTCAACACCCGCGTCGATATCGGGAGCCTCGATATCCAGTGGTCGCAAATTATCGTTGACGAGTTGACTGTTTTCGAACCCGCAATCTCCGATCAGGTTCAGCTGCACGTCAGCCGAATTGCGATCACTCCGACTCTGTGGCGTGGCGTGTCAGAAGGCGTGTGGATCGAACGTATCGCGATGGAACAGCCAGTATTGCATTTGCGGTTCGACGAGCAAGGCGGGCTCCTGTCGGTGTTTCCGCAGAGTTCCCGTGATGCCAACAGCCAGGGTGTCGGGAGGATCCCGTTGCAGCACCTGACGATCAACGGCGCGGACCTGATCGTGCATCAGGTGGGACGAACCAATTTGCGAGTCGATAGCGTCGATTTGAGTGCCGAGTTTTCAGACGCGATTGTTGCACACGCGAGGGTACCTTCGATCTTGGCAGGCAAAATCGATTTCCAATGTCAGCTCGATGCGAAAACGTTTGCCGGCACAACAAAATTGAAGGTACTCGGCATTGAACTCGACACGCAGCAACTGGCGAGGCTGCCGTTGGTTCCCAAGACACTCGGTGACGAGCCGGCCACCGCATCGTTCGCCATGTCGATCCAGGGTACGCATCCACCGAGCGACATCGATCTCCGGCATCATGCCTTGACGTGCGTCATTTCCACTCGCGATGTTCACTCGCAACGTTTCGGTGCGCTGTGCCCACGGATGGACATCGAGGTCAAGCAGGCGGATGGTATCGCTCGGATCAAGACGCAGGCCGATCCACTCGGTGGCGACTTCCGGCTTCAGGCGTCCGCAGATTTCAATCATCCCGCGATCACGGGTGAGGTGAAGACGACGCTCCAGAACTGCGAACTTCACCGCGTGACGCAGCATTTTCCCGAATTGGCAGAGTTGGTTGCCATCGCGATCGGACAAGCGTCCGCAAGCGTGACTTGGCATGACGGCAAACTCGATTTTCAGGGTGACGCGACAACAGAGCTGAAAAAAGCTGAGCTTGATTCAATGGCACTGCCCGCCGTGACTGCGCGGGTGAGCACTCAGGGTACGTTCTCAACCGGTGCCGAGAATCCACTCCAGGGTGTGCTGAACAGTTCTTTCGCCACGACATCGCTCCAACTGAGTCAGCTGACGAAACGATTCGAGTTGCCCGAGATCGTCGGTGAAGTGTTGGCGAGCGGAAACATTGAGCTGCCTCTGGAGCGATTCGCTGACCCGAATAGCTATCAGGCGGGGGCACGCGTGCAACTGCGGGACATTGCGGGCGTTCAGATGAATGTTCCCAACAGTGACCTATCGGCAACCCTGCGCGACGGAATTGCCACGGTCGAATCGCCCGGCGTCCACCTGCGAGACATCCACGGAAAATCGATCGCTGACTTCAAGGGACAAGCGATCGCGTTCCTGGGCGATCAGGGGCGACTGGATGCCAACGCGGAGATTCGTCTTGAACCGACCCAAGAATTAATCAAAACATTGTGACTGAGCGGTGTCCAGCCACGAGGTCGTCTGTCGTGCCGCCTCGATGCCGGGTGTTTGCTGAGCGAGTTGACCAGCACCCGTGCTTGGACGGTGTCCGCGGCCGCGGAATCGCACGCAGTTGCGATTGCCGGTGAAGAAATCAGTGATATTCAACTGCGAGCGAAGCTGAGTGAAGGTCTCCTGACGGCCAGTCCATTGGTCGTGAAATGGCGCGACAATACTTGCACGATTCAAACCGAGGGCCAAGTGAATGACACGATTTCGGTTCACGCAAAACTCAGTGCGCCGGGATGGAAGTTGCGAGACGTCAGCGAAGTTCTGTCCCGGTTCTCCCAGTCCCCGTTGCCCGTCGCGGGGCTGGCCAATGTTGATGGTCAGTTGATGTATCGCCAGGACTTGACCTCGGGCACGAGAACGTTGCACGCGTTTGGAAATGCGAACTTGGAACGAGCGGTCTTTTCGCGCACGAGGGCACGCCGACGGGGCGATTTGATTTTGCTGCCAGCCGAGTGAACCTGCGTCGGGCGACGTCGCCCTTTGGCGTTGCCGACGTGTCCGGCAGTGGGACCGTGAAGCTGCGGGGGCGATTGGGACACGTGATCACGGGACGCGCCGATGTGACCGTGGAGAACGCCGTCGCTGCCGGTGTCGATGTGCGACAGGTGCGTTTGCCGATTAATTGGACGGTCACGCCCACCGCGAAAACGGTTCGTTGGCAATGCCGGGCTGGCACCGTTTCGGTCGGTGGCGGAAATGTGCGAATTGCGACGCAAGGCAGTTACGCCAACTCGCTCAATATGAACAGCACCGTCCGAGTCGAACGTGTCGATCTGGCGAAACTCATGCAACATGGATCGGCCGGGTCCGGGATCGTTGACGGCAACGTGATTGTCCGAGCCAAGCAAGCGAGATCAATGCGACAGTTTGTCGGCACCTACGACTTTGAAATGAAGAACATTCAAGGATTAAAAGTTCCCGTGCTCGATCAACTTCCCAAAATGGTCAGCCTGTCACCTTCGGTGCCCGGCCGTGGTCAAGACGGTGCCAACATTCACGGCCGAATCGGCGGCGGCTTGGTGCATGTCGATGAGATTGCGCTTCACCAAAGCAACGTGCAAGTCTTGGTTTCGGGCAAGGCGACCATGCAGGGAAAATTGGACCTCGATGTGATCGTCAGCACGGAATCGACGAGCCCCACCGACCAACTTGTCTCCATGCTTGATTCGCCCCTGATGCTGGCCGCACCCGCACCGGTGGCACTGATCGCCCAGGCCAACGACTTGCTGAAGGATCGCGTGGTCCGCGTGCACGTCGGTGGCACCGCTGGATATCCCACGTTGCGATTGCAACCTGGGAAACAACTGACTCAAGACGCGGTCAGATTCTTCCTGACCAATAGTTTCGGATCGACCGCGACGCAGGTGTCGAATTTTCGGTCGACGAGCCAACTACGCTAAGACAAGAATTCATGATGACTACAAATGACACGCGTCTTCGAGCTGGACGGCGCCACTTTGATGACCCAACAACGTGTTTCGACGATCCTATTAGCCGTTTTGGCGTTAGCCACGGTTCTCAGCTCTTTCGCGAAAAAACCGGGGCAAGCCGCCCAAACGGCGAATCAGAGTGGAGCTGTCCCGCTAGGCGGTGTCCGTATTGTCATGGTCGTTGCATGCATCATCAGTTGCGGCCTAGTCACCGTCTTGATTGCTTCTCAATCCGGTTGCCGCACCGCCGCTTCGATGGGGCTGCCGGTCGCCGCTGGCGGGCACACGTTGTTGTCGCACGCCAAGATGCAGCGGCAGACCGCTGGTCATGCGTCCGGTGTGCCCACGGAATTCGCCAAAACGAGCCTACCGGCGCACCGTGTCGAGGCTGGCGATGTGTTGGTGATTGAACCGAACGATTTCAATTCACCCGTGAGGTTGTCGTCCGATCAGACCGTGCAGCAAGACGGTACGATCGAGTTGGGCGCTTACGGGCGATTGCAAGTCGCGGGAATGTCGGCGGAAGAAATTCAGGGGCGAGTGCAGCAGGCGGTGACGACTCAGGAGGTCGCCAAAGAACAGTCGCGCGTCGCACTGGCGGCACATCGCAGCAAAGGGCTCGGTGTGCCGATCGAAGACTCTGAACCCGTCGACTATGGCGTGACCGTGCGGTTGGTCAACAAAGACAGCACGTTGTACTACGTAATGGGCGAAGTCAACGCGCCGGGATCGTATCCCCTCGTGGGCCATGAAACGGTTCTCGATGCGGTGATCGCGGCGGGTGGTCTGTCCGATCGATCGAACGATCACAAGATCATCCTGACGCGACCGCAACCGGGCCAGGACGCGTTAATCGTGCCAATCTGCTACCAACAAATTCTGCAGTTGGGTGATGTATCGACCAACTACCAACTCATGCCGGGTGATCGGATCTACGTCCCCAGTATGACGCTATGGGAGGACATCAAACAGAGTCTCGCTTGGGGAAATGAAAAAAGTTGCCCGCACTGCCGTGAATACTCAGAAAACCACTAGGTTGGTTTGCTGTTGTTTGTATGAAACAACCCAGTCCCCCTTCTCTCTGCCTCAAAAACCTCCGGCGCACACTCCCGTCGGATGAGCCGGATAAAACCGGTTTTGGATCGAGAATGAACGTTTCTTACGAAGAGCGACTAGCCACCGACGTCGGCCCCCGGCGGAGGTGCGACTGCGGTAACAACGTTGTGCTGAGCGTCCGCGAGCGGGGGAAACGCAGGCAAGCGATTGGGGCAACAAAATGTGACGGGGCAATGTCCAGGTCAGGATCGTAATTCTACCTCCGTCATCTTTGACCGTGCTCGTCACCTTTGACCGTCACTCCTGGTGACTAACGAGAGTGACCGCGTCCGAAGTCGACCAACCGAAGCGAAGATAGGCTGGGAAGTTAGCCGTTCTGGTCGACGGATCGGTAGGTTATCGATCGGCTTTCATCGACGACGGTGATCGAAACCGAGCGTTCGTTGATTTTGACGTTGATACAGCAGCAGGAGCAATTGATCGCCGAGTTCGGAAGGGCTGTGACCCGCTTCGGGGTCAGGATATGGGTTGTCTTTAACTGTCCGGCGGTGTTCGCGTCGCTCGACCTACGGCTAATCGCTGAAATCCCTTTCGGGATCGTCGTGTGTAATTGACAGGGATCCGCAATTGACCGATACAAACGCTGCTGCTCTTCGTGGTCATTTCGTGTTCGTCGATATGGAAACTCTTTCGACGGTTTCGAGCTTGAAATCGGGGTGCGTCTCGGACAAGATCGCGAGAATATTGGCGCGGTCGGCGGCGGAGAGGTGAGCGTAGGCATCGCTGTCCTGGTCGCTCGTCAGCACCGCTCGGATCTGGCTCACGATCTCGGTTCGTAAGCTCGGTTCCAGATCAGCGAAGGCGTCGGAGTAAATCAGGTAGCTGCACGGGAACTCGAACATGCGAGTCTTCAGATCAAGGTCGCGCAGCGAGCGGCCTTGGGAATCGAACGGACCACGTGACTGAAAGTCGTCGGCGAACATGATCGAACCACGTATTTCATCGGTCAGTTTCGCCTCATCGCAAAACAGCAGGCGATCGACGACCTCTTTCGCAATCATCGCGAGCTGCGCCGTCGTTTCAGCTTCGTCGACCTGATCGCTTTCGAGTTGGTCGACGTCGTACAATAGCTGCCGCGTGAACATGTTGGCCCGCGCGAGTGCGTTGTGCATCTGCGTTTGATGTTCGAGCACCATCAACGCCACGATGTCGCTGTAGGGTGAGAGATAGTTCGACGTGTCAAAATCGTCGCGCAGGTTCATGCGATTGCCGTTGTCGCTCGTGTCGAGCTTGCCGCCTCTGACGTACGCATTTCCCATGTGCTGCATCTCGCCATGGATCCCGGTCACGTACCAGCCACCCCATCGCTGCGAAAGTGGGCTCATGTCGCTGGTGATGAATGATTCCGATTGTGGGTCCAGAGTACCATCGTAAGCGGGCATCACGCTACGAACCGTGTGACCGGGCAGGCCCTGGGTCAACGAGGTGGCGTGGCAAGCCAAACAGTCGTAGTTCTGACGCTCGACTTTCGCCCGCCAGGGAGCCATGTCGACGGTATAGAACGCAGCCCCAAGTTTGGGGTCCGCGGTCGAAATTTCGACTAGCGAACTACCGTTGATCCAAGCCAGGTAGGTGTCGTCGTTAAAGTAAACCGCTCGCGGATTGCGACGCGAGATGTAACGCACCTGCATGCTGGTTTTGGAAAAAACCAACGTCTGTGAGGAGGGTGGAATTTCGAGCGCTTCGAGCAGCGATTCCAAATAGCCTCGCTCGCGATTGTACGCGAGTTTGATTTCCTTGTTCTTGAGCTTGTCCATCAACCGCGTGACACGATTCTCACCCGTGGTTTCACTGTATTGAAACGGCGCTTCTTCGATGTCGATATCCGCCGTGAACTGCGCCGGGGCCGGCGATCCCATGACGGTAAAGAGCATCAACAACGCAAGGATTCGAGAGCGTTTCATGATCGACACTCCGTGGTGGTCGGCACCGGATCGATAAGTACGACGAAGCGGGGCGTCGGTGGATCGATGGCGTTTGGAAGGTGGGAATGCAATGGGGGGAAGCTCAGCAAAGAGCCAATCCGCGTTCGCCGGTCGCATGCGACCACGCAAAACGCGAGTTGTGTACCTAATGGTATAGGTTGGGTGCGGTGATGTCAAGTTGTAGTTACGCTCGCCAGAGCGTGGATTTTGACGTTGGCTGCGATTCTCCACCGTCTGGCGACGGTGGCTACGCAAGAATGCATTTTTTGCGTGACCATGTGAATCGCCCGTCCAAATTAAATCCAATTTCGATCTTGACCCAATCGACCAGATGGGAACAATTGGCGTCAGACGTCGAGCATGTTCTGCGGGATTTTCCCGAGGACACGTTCACTCGGCGAGCACGGGAACGGATTTCCCGTGAGTGTTTTCCTCTCAGGGGGCATGTGAGCCACGAAAGATTTTCGCGGGTCGGGTGCCGTAACCCCTTTGCGGGAGATCGATTACGACCATTGTGCGTCAGCAAGGAGGCGACGAGATGCATCATTCTATCAATCGTTCGTTCGAATTTTCCAGCAACCGAGAACACTTCGGTTCCGCCGATTCGAAACGCCTGCCCGCGGACACCGCAACGGCAGTCGCGACCAAGACGTTCGAAGAAAACGTTGGTATTTCCGGGCGAATCACGCCGCGGAGTCCGGAGTGTGCCGCGGTCGAATCGCCCCAAACGGCCGACAACGCTGGTGCGGAGCTTCGTTCACTGGCATCACTCCTGCCGAAATCGCGTTTCTTTTCCGGCAGCGACGTTCAATTTCACTCCATCGCTGACACTGCGGAAACCTGTCAAGCGGGCCAATTGGTGGTCTACCGCATTGGTCTGGATTGCCCGGAAGAGTTGATCTGTCAGGCGTTGGCGCGCGGGGCTGCGGGGATTTTGACGGAGCAAATTTTGCCGGTTCCGCTGCCACAATGCATCGTAGCGGATACCGATCGTGCGCTGGCGGAGATTGCCGCCCAGGATTCGGTTGCTCAAAACGGTTCCCGCCCGGATCAACGCCTGCTCACCGTCGGGATTGTCGGTGGGCATGGCAAAGGCACGACGGCACTTTGTCTCGCCACGATTCTGCGAGAAATTCCCTGCCGAGTGGCTTACCAGACCGACCTGGGCCAGAGCGACGGTGTCACCACGGAGGTTTCCGAGCACGCTCAGCTCACGGGGGCACGTCTCATGGAACACTTCGGTGATTCCGCCGATGCGGGGGCGGCCGTCTCGATTTTTGAGCTCGATGCGAGTGTCCTGCGCCGTGGCGGCTACGACCAAATCGGTTTAGATGTCTTGGTGATCACGCCTGGCAGTTCGGAGAGATCCGATTTCGGACCGTCGGCAGTGCAATGTGCCTTGGAACGGGTCCGTCGTGATGGTGTGGTCGTGCTCGGCAGCGAGGATCGACGCAGCGCGTCGGCGGTCCGGGAGGCCGGCCTGTCGCATTTGACGTATGGGGTCAATCGGAACGCCGACGTATCGTTGCAAACCATTGGAGTCGACGACGGTGTGCTGACGGGCATGATTCGTCACGAGATGAATTCCGCCATGATGGAATCCCATCTCGGTCGAGGAGTGTTTAGTGAATCGCTCGTCGCGGCTGCCGCGGTCGGCGTCGCGACGAACAATCCCCTGGTCCAAATTGCCGAATCACTGA
>JBDNIG010000658.1:0-5676 GCA_041688415.1 Rhodopirellula sp.
CGGGAACAATAAGTGACGTAGTGGACGAGGCTACGAGTCCTTCGGTGAGGTGGGATTTCTCATGATTCCTGGACTCGTAGCCTCGTCCACTACCAAAGCCCGGTACGGAAAACTGAAAGTTTATTGTTCCCGCGTTCCTTACCTACGGCTAATAGCTTATGTCCCTCGTGACGTCGATTTAATTACTGCGTAGCGAAACTCGCCAAGAGTTTCGGGAATGCTGGAAAACGAAAGTCTTGGCGACTTCCGCTACAGGTGGGTTCGTCAGTAGTTAAATCGACGGCCCTCCGGGGCTTCAATAGACGCCAACTCGCTCTGCAAGAGCGGGCTGTCGATTGAATCGTTTTTACGAAATGAGCGTGTCAATCATAACCCGGCGCGTAAGCGAGGGATGCAACATGGTCCCTCGCTTACGCGTCGGGTTACGAAATCGACAGCCCGCTAGCCCGGATTTTTCTTACGAGCCTTCGAGCACGTCGCTGAGTTTGCCGGCTGGACGCAACTCGTAACTTTCGCCATTGATTTCTAAGGTCACCTGGCGGGCGGTCACGCCGGTGACTTTGCCGCTGATTGATCCGATCTCAAATTCGTCGCCGATTTTCAGCTTCAACGTTTTCCCGCGAGTTCGCACGTTCATCCAAGCCCTCCAGTCATCGCCGCCTTGAACGAGCGCGGTGAGGAACGTTTGAGTCGCATCGTCGAAGCCCGGAGCGACTTTCGGTGCGGCCGGTGTTGGAGCAGGCTGAGTTTTGACCACCAGTGACTGCGTCGTTTGTCGGTGCGGGTAACCATCATCCGTCGCGATCACTTGCACTTCAAACTGTTCGATCGCACCGGGTGGTTCACTGCTGGCTTGATCACTGCTCTCTTCGTCACTGCCCTTTTCTACGAAGCCGTCCGCATCGGCCGGCGGCGTGACGACCAGTTTCTCGGATTCCGCGTCCCACTTGACCCATTCGGGCATGTCACCTTCGATGCTCACGTTGACGTGGTTGTTTTCTGGATCGCTGAATTTCAGCGGAATGTCGTTCTCTTTCCCCCGATACGCGATGACTTGCGTCTCGCCTTCAAACTGAGGTGCTTGATTGGGTGGCTGGAAAAAGTTGCGATTCAGAATCGTCTCGCGCGAGGCGGCAAGCGAACGAGTAATTCGCCACGAAGGGTCCGGGCTCGGAGACGGCGGCGCCGCGTCGGCCATGTTCAGAGCCACGGCATCGATCATCATCACGACATCGATCGCCTGGTCATCCACCTGCTTGCTATCTACCGCTTGGCGGAGGGTTTTACGTGATGGAGAAAAACTGATTTGACGAATCCGGTGCAACTGATCACGGCTCTGAATGGCGTACACGAGATCAACGAACCCCTTCAAGTCTGTTTTCCCAGAAACACGGAAACCGAACTGCGTATACAAGTCGTCGACTGGGGCGATGCTAATCGGGTCGACCACGGCATCGTCAACGCCGAGCCCGCCGACGGTGCTGAGCAGCCACGCCTGATAGCTGCTCTTGGCGACCTCGGGATCGCTTGACAACGAACGGACTTTGTACTCGCCGAGTTGCCGCTCGGCTTTCGCCCCGGCCAACCACTGGGATTGCAACGTCTCGGTCTCACTGGCGAGTGATCGCAATCGCGTCTGACGAGAAGTGGTGGCGGCGCGATATTGATTGAATGCCCAGTTCAGTGCCAGGACCACAAAGAGGCCACCGATCCCGATCGATAGATAACGTTCACGCTGAGTCATTTCGCTGCCTCCACTTCCAATGGGTTGTTCGACGGTGTTTCGCTAGCGGTTGGCTCGCCGCTGTCCTTTGGCTCGCCGCTGTCCTTTGACGCGTCGCTGTCCTTTGACGCGTCGCTGTCCTTTGACGCGTCGCTGGTCGTTGGCTGGTCGCTGCTCGAAGGTGGTTCGCTTGCCAGATCCGAATCGCTTTGCGGTTCCGAATCGCTCGCCGGTGGCGGTTCGACGGCGGGAGGTGGTTCGATGGCCGGTGACTCGTCGCTCGCGGAAGGTGGTTCGCTCGCCGGTGAAGGTTCCATGCTGGGGTCCGGTACCAGTTCGGGGCTGGGAGCAGGTTCGGGGCTGATCTCCGGTTCCATGCTGGGTTCTCCGAGCGCCATCATCCGCGCGTAGCGTTTCTCGCGCACCGCCTCGGAGGCGAGCCGGATGGTTTCGACCATTTGCCAACGATAGGCGTCGTTGCTGGCGAGCTGGGTGACTTTATCCCCGGTGACTTGGTGCGATTTGTCTCGCATGGAGGTTTCAAAATCTTTGATCACCTCGGGCGACGTCACCAATCCGGACACGACCAATCGACCACCTCCGCCGCGCGGGTTCGACGCAACCAAGATATCTTTGACGATCAGTTCGTCCGATGGCGGCATCGCATTGGCGAGGTGTTCGAGTTCGTCGAGCCAATTGACGTCACCGTCGAGGAATTGGTCGATCTGTTCGGTCTGTTCGATGAGTTTGTCGGAGGCTTCGGTTTTCGTGCGCAGGTCGTTATTGATGGCGGTTTGTCGATCGATCTGCGAATTGAGTCGCGCCATGTTGCCCCACAACAACCAACCGAGTGCCAATACCACGGCTGCGGGAACACCCACCATCAAGGCGATTTTCCCCTTGTCGGTTTTTGTTTCGATCGTTTTCCGCGGGTTAAGAAAGTCAATCAACTCATCTTCATGGCCGGCGTCGGCCACGAGCAAGCCAACCAACGGTGCTAGCCGGCCGACCATGTCACCGGTAGCCTGGCGGACTTGGGCGTCGGCACCGACCAGTTCGAACGGATCGATCAGGAGTGTCTGGCAGGGCGTCTCTTGTTGGCCGGAGAGACGCTCGGAGAGGAGTCTTAGTTCTTCGCCGTGGCGTTCCTCGCTGCCCCACATCACGACGTGACACGCCGATCCGGCGGCATCGGATGCGATCATGCTGCGTCGAATTTCACCGGCCAGTGACGCGGCACGCGACTTCGTCGTCGCGGCATCGCCATCGGGCAATCGAACGGATCGCACAAACGTAATCACGCCATGGCTGAGCAGGACAATTTCGGCCTCGTTGGCAACCAAATCAATCAACGCGACGATTGGTTCTGCGGCGTCGCTTGGGTTGGTTTCAATCTTCAGCGCGTCAGACGCTTTGAGTCGATAGAGCGCTGCCGCCGCGATTGGACGAAGGCCCACCCGCTCGAGTGTCCAGCCCGCCTGTTCGACAGTTTTACGGATGGGCGTGAGCTGCGCCGGCCCGGTCGCCGCCACAATGGCATGAATGCCATTTTCGTCCACGTGCGTGGTAATGTAATCAATCTCCGCACTGTCGCCCGCCGAGGCGAATTGCCGGATCGCTTGGAATCGCACCATGTCTGGCAATTCCTCGCTCGGCACCGGCGGGAACCGCATCTGTCGCAGTTCAGCGCGATCGCGTCCCACGGCGACGAGTACATCGCTCTTTTCAAGCGAGTACTTGCGGGACAACTTCGCGAGCGTGGCCTGCAAGCCGTCCTCGTCAATCGGCACAACGGTCGCGGCGCGGATCCGAATCCCGCGGGCCGACCGATCGGCCGCCACCATCCGGACTTGTTCGTCGTCCCAGTCAAGAGCGAGTTTCATAGCGGACCATCGAGGAAGCAAAGTGAAATGGGAAAGTTTGGTTGGCTTAGTTTAATCGAGACGTTCGGCATGATCTAATTTTGTGGAC
The DNA here is from genome assembly GCA_041688415.1 of Rhodopirellula sp. GTDB lineage: Bacteria > Planctomycetota > Planctomycetia > Pirellulales > Pirellulaceae > Rhodopirellula. The sequence continues at coordinate 3,695 of JBDNIG010000658.1, forward strand.
TGACCTGACCGCCGAGCACGGACATGTCAAAGCCGCGTCCGAGGTGCGTTAAGTTTCGAAACGCAACGACTCGCGGATTCGTCGTGGTCGCATCAATGATCGCTTCGCCGCGCGCCGCCAGACCGCTCGCTTCGTCAAACCCGACTACCTGAGCACGAAATACGTCGCCGCCCGCGGTCACCAGTGGCAAGAGGGCGCGCATTTGATCGAGCGTCACGATGCCTTCGGTTAGCGGCCAGGTGGCGTGCGTGCGGTCAGTTGACGTGCCCCCCCCACTCGCTCCTCCGCCCGCACCACGCGCTTCGATCAGTGCGGACATGGTGTCGACATCGACCACGGTGATGCCCGCTAATATCTCTGCCGGAGCCTCATTCAAGTTAATCCGTCCGGGCAGCACGTCGACGTCCTGAGTCGATAACTGATCCATCAGGAGCGGTAAATACTCGTCCATCAATGCTGGGTCGTCGAAAAACGGCGACGAGTACACCGTTTCTTCCACGGTGACTTCGGCGCCGATTAAATCGAGCACCTGATTGACGCTTACCCCCGCTCCAGCCGTCAAATCGAGATTGGACATCGCGTCGGCTTCCCACGGCACCGCTTTGGACGTTTCGTCGGCATCCGCGGCGGGCTGGGTGACTTCATCGCCGCCCGCCGCACCCGCGACCCCTTCCATCGCAGCGGACGTTGCCAACGAAGACTTGCCCGCCATGCGGTAGGCCACGATGAATGAGGCGTATTCTTCGTCACCGAGCGCCGTGACCAATTCGTCATAGAGCACTTCCAGGTCGTCACCGTTGAGATTGACGCGTGCATCCCCAGCGGCGGTCTTGTTGTTCTCCGCACCGTGAACGGTCAGGTAGGACGCCCACCCCAGGGCGCCGGCCGTGTCGATACTCACCATGTTACGCTGTTGTTCGTCGATATCGAGCACGCCGTTGCGGTTGGCGTCGGCTCCGAACAACAACTGGGGCGTGACGCCGCGGACGAGCAATAACTCTTCCACGCTCTGCAAAGGTTGATTAGGGCACGCGTACGGCGACGGTAATGTCGAATAGTATTCGTCCTCGCATCCCGCCGGACGCGGCTCGGTGTCGGTGTCGATCCAGTCCAAGATCGCATCGGCGATCGATTCCGTCATACCTGGTAGCGTCATCAGCAACTGCACCGCGATGTTGGCCTGGTCGAGTGAGTCCGCGTCGTCGCCCGATGCTTCACCACCACCGCCGGCCAGCGTCGTCAGCATCCCGATCGCATCGGAATTCTCTTCGAGCACGAGCAACGCGTTGATGTTGATGCGGGCCGACTCGTTCTGCAGTCCATACCGGATGCCACCGAGTGATCCCGCATCGGTCATGCCTGGGGCCAGCACCGTGTATCGCTGTACGGCGCCATTGGCGATGTTCGTAAGCGCGACCCCGCGAAAAAGCGTGGCGTTGTTGTACACACCGCCCGCGGCATCGCGATCAGCTAGCGGGCTGGCGAGGGTCAAGCGAATCGCTTCGACTCCCGAATCCATGTTCAGTCGGGTCTGCACCAGGTCGCCTTGCAGGTAGGCCGTTGCGTCCGCAGCGAGCATCAATTCGGAGAACGAATACACCGCCATCGTTGACACCGCCACCACGACGAGCACGAGCAGGAGGAAAAAGCCTCGGCGTTTGTTTCGTGTTCGCAGACCGCGAGGTGAGGCGAATTTGTGGGAGTGACGGATCACGGCCCCCACCCGAATCTCGCTAGAGGCTCGATTCGACCTCCCCCACAGCGAAGAGGTCGTGCGGCTTTTAAGTTGTTTGCTGGCAATGGTTTGCAAGACTTCACCCTCCCCGGGCGAAGCCAGGGGAGGGTCGAACCGAGCGAAGCAAGGTTCGGGGAGGGGCGACCACACTGGAATTGGACCTCTGGTTGCGCGGTCAGCCCTCCCCGGAAAACTCGCTGAACGCTCGTTTCCCGACCCTCCCAGCTTCGCCGGGAGGGTGAAGTAA
>JBDNIG010000659.1:0-2134 GCA_041688415.1 Rhodopirellula sp.
ACTTGTATTCATCGATAAGTTTCGGCATGAGAATCCTTCCTCAGAATCGTGCGTCAAGTGTCCCAATTCAGAGGAATAAAATGTCCGATCCGGATTTGCATGTCAATACCAAAATTTTTGGAATTTTTAACACCCCAGGCTTGCCCTTCCGCCGAAACACCGCCTTGGTCCGGTCTCGCGAACACACCATGGCCCGGTGCCGCGTCGAGATACTGCATGTCGATACACAGCAAGGCGGCGTCGCGGGAGATCAGCAGTTCCCGATGCTGGGCAATATTGATGACGGACTCATGATAGACGCTCCGTAGCGGGTCGATCGAATCGTTCGTATCAGGATTGGGTTGGATCATCGGTGCAGCATTCTGGAAAGAGTAATCGGATTGGCTAGTCAACATCCCCGAGCGGATTACGATTGAAAGGACCATCACGCTAACAGCCACATCGACATCCGACCACGCCGCCTTCTTAGGCCGTTTCGCCAGCGACGAGTTGAGCGGTCGAGCTAACCACCGAGAGCACGGAGGCCGGTTGGCGATCATAGGATATGGATTGGGCATTCTTTCATGTGTCATCTCTACTGTTGACTTCCTGTTCACGCAGTGGTCATTGTCGACCGACGGCTCCGCCCGTCGTGAGAATGGAGGCGTGGATCAGCTCAGACGAACGGAGTCGTCTGGCTACAATTGTCGACCGACGGCTCCGCCCGTCGCGAGATCGCCCAACGATACGCGCCTCGATGGGCACGTGGTTAAAGAGGTTTTTTTCAATTTCTCATGCGAGAGCGCGCACGTTACGTCTTGGAGTCTCGCTGAGAGGACGGAACGAAATGCTTCGCTCGATGGGCAATTGATTGCTCGGTTCCGGTTCAACCGACTCAGTTTGTTCGGTCGACTGCCACCATTTTTCGTCTCCGGATTCAAATAACACCTCGCGTCCGGCGGTGGGATCGATGTCCGAGCCCGCGGCATCGTTCCAGGCATGAAACAGCAGCGAAGCGGCATTTTTGTTGTTGAAATCGGGTTTACTTGATGGCGGTGTCAGCAGGTACAAGCCTTGTCGGGCGCGCGTCATCGCGACGTACATTAGGCACAGCGCTTCGGTCACCCGGGCGGTGACGTTGGCGCCGAATGTTCGCTGCCAACGTTCCGGCAAATAGTGCCATTGTTTCTCACTGACGCTGCGACTCATCCCGACCGGTGGCATGCTGAGGTCGGGGAGATCGGCAATGCACTGTGGCGACCGTCCGATCAGATTCTTATGAAGCTCCGGCAAAACGACAGCGTCGAATTCGAGTCCCTTGGACTGATGAACCGTCATCACGCGGACCGCCGCGGCGCGGGGACGCTGGACCCGTTTGGTGTTGACCAAGTCGACAAAGTCTCGCAGACGTGAGCGAGCGGTGTGACGGTACAGCGTCGCCAGTTCGACGAGTTGGTCCAGTCGCACGCGGTCGCGGGAATCGCACACGCCACGTAGCGCCTCGGTGAGGAACAACACCGTGGACGGCAAACCACGATTCTCGAGCATTGATCGCAGTTCGTTCGCCGCTGCACCGGGGGCGTCATCGTCCGATAGCGGTAGGCAGTCGGCTAGCGGTGACGAAGCGATATGAAACCGCCAGCGACCGTCGCCGGGATGTTCGACCATCATCAGTGCGGACAGCACCCATCGGACCACCACCGAGTCCGATAATGGATTACCACCCTCAGCACTGACGTCGACACCGCGTGATTCCAAGTGATCGATCAGCATCGCCACGGTCTCGTTCGTCCGCGTCAGCACACCGATCGTCAAATGCGGTGCATCGCGATGCAGCATTTCAATTTGGTCTGCGGTTTCGATCATCAGAGCATCGGTGATCTGCTTGGTGGATGGTTTCACCGGTTTGGCCTTGGGATCGTCTGGGTTTTCCTTCGGCGGCACGAGCGGTCCGGTCATGAACCGCACAAACCCCGGGAGCGATTTGGCGGCGGTATGCGCCGGGAAATTTTTAGCGAACGTTTGCAACGCGATCGCTTCGTAGCATGATTTCTCTGCCGGATCTTCGTTCGCCGGTGTCTCCGCGACAGGATGCCGAGTCAAGTTTTGAAACGCGTTTGTCACGGCGTCGAGCACGATCGCCGAACTGCGAAAA
>JBDNIG010000660.1:0-6111 GCA_041688415.1 Rhodopirellula sp.
CCCGACGCGTAAGCGAGGGACCAGGTTGCATCCCTCGCTTACGCGTCGGGTTATGATTCACACGCTCATTTCGTAAAAACGATTCGATCGACATCCCGCTAGCGATTACTTCTCCCCCTACCCACCAGGCTCGAATGACTCAAGCTCCCATGACTGAAACGCAAAAACAAATTTCCGAAACTCACTTTTCCGTCAACGGACGCAGTTACCATCCGCCGGCGGTTCCGATCGCCGTGATCCTGATCGACGGGTGTGGCGACGAGTATCTCTCGGTCTCGTTGGCTAAGAACCAGATGCCCAACCTCGCCAAGATGCTGGAAACAGGTCATCGGTCATTGTTGCGAGGTGCACTGCCATCCTTCACGAACGTGAACAACAGTGCGATCGTCACCGGTTGTCCGCCCAAGGATACCGGAATCGGTGGTAACTACATTATTGATCCTAGCACCGGCGAAGAGGTGATGACGAATTCGTCGAAGTACCTTCGCATCGAAACGATCCTTGCCGCAGCGGCGGACGCGGGCCGCAAGGTCGCGATGGTGACGGCAAAAGACAAGCTGCGAGAATTGCTGTCCAAGAATATGGCGGGCATCGCGTTTTCCGCCGAAAAAGTGGACGAGGTCACGATGGAGGTCAATGGGATTGACGATGTGATCTCGCATGTTGGACCCAAGCCGAATATTTACTCAGCCGACGCCAGTTTGTACGCGCTCCAGGCAGGCGTTCATTTAATTGCGAGTGGGCAGGCTGATTTCTGCTACCTGACGTTGACGGATTACATGCAGCACAAGTTTGCTCCTGAGGCCCCCGAGTCGCTCGCGTTCTATCATGCCATCGACGAACAGATTGGGAAGTTGCTCGAATTGGGATGTATCGTGGCGGCAACCGCCGATCATGGCATGAACGCGAAATGCGACGTCGACGGAAATCCCAACGTCGTCTATCTGGAAACGGAACTGACAAAAAAGTTTGGTGAAGGGATCACGGTCATTTGTCCGATCACCGATCCCTACGTCGTCCATCACGGCGCACTCGGCTCGGCGGTGACCGTCTACTTGCCCGATTCGGTGGACCAAGACGCGGTCGCCAAGTGGATCTTGAATATTGATGGCGTGACGGAAGTTCACACTCGCGACACCGCTGTCAGTAAGCTTGAGTTGCCCGAGGATCGAATCGGCGACTTGTTTGTACTCTCATCACGAGACTATGTCATCGGTCGCACGCCGGCGCATCACGACCTCAGTCAACTGGAAGGACGATTGCGTTCGCACGGTGGACGCTATGAAGAGATGGTGCCGATGGTATTGTCGCATCCGCTCAGCGAGACATACTACAAGAAGTCGCAAGGCGACCCAAGGAATTTTGACATCTTCGACTTCGCCTGCAACGGCACCTGTTTTTCGGACGATTTGAAAACGAAGGAATCATGAATACTGCAACCCCCACCACGCTCGACCTGCCCTCGTACATCTGCGGCGAGAAGGTTACCAGTGACGACCGAGTTTCCGTCCACTATCCTTTCGATGGTTCGTTGACGGGAACGATCAGCAAGATTCACCCCGAGCACATCGAACCGATGATCTCCCAAACGCTCACGGGTAAGTGCGAACTGTCTCGCTATGACCGCGCCCAGATATTGACCAAGGCACGTGAATTGCTGTTGCAACGTGCTGACGAGTTCGCGAATTTGATTCGCCGCGAGTCCGGTCTGTGCATGCGCGAAACGAATTACGAAGTGGGTCGTGCCAGCGACGTGTTTCAATTCGCTGCTGCCGAGGCGCTCAAGGACGACGGCCAGATATTCTCCTGTGATGTTTCGCCGCAAGGCAAGAAGCGGAAGATATTTACGACGCGTGAACCGGTCCAAATCGCGCTAGCGATCACGCCATTCAATCATCCGCTCAATCAAGTCGCTCATAAAGTGGCGCCGGCAATCGCCGCGGGCGTTCCAATGTTGGTCAAGCCATCGGACAAGACCCCGTTGACGGCGATTCGACTGGCCGAAGTGCTTTATGAAGCTGGCTTGCCTCCTCATATGCTGAGTGTCTTTGTCGGAGAAATCGATTCAATCGTCGAACCGCTGATCGCCGATGAACGCATCGAGCTCGTGACCTTCACCGGTGGTACCGCAGTCGGAAAACGAATTTCCAAAATTGCGGGTTACAAGAAGCTATGTCTGGAGTTGGGCGGCAACTCGCCGTTGATCGTGCTGGACGATGCCGAGATGGAGATGGCAGTCACCTTGGCGGCCGAGGGCTGCTATCGGAATTCGGGTCAGCGCTGCACCGCGGTCAAACGATTGTTGATTCACGAGAAAATTAAGAGCGAATTTATCGAGCGGTTTGTTGCGAAGTCGGCGACCTACAAGACGGGAGACCCCGCTTCTCCCGGAACGATTGTCGGGACAATGATCGACGAAGCGGCGGCCAAGACACTCGAGGATCGTGTCAGCAAAGCAGTCGCGTCGGGTGCAAAGTTGTTGTACGGAGGAAGTCGTGACGGTGCGATGTTGGAACCGACCGTGATCGATGATGTGCCCCGTGATGCCGAGATGATCGTCAAAGAATCATTTGGCCCCCTCGCACCGATCATTGCGGTTTCGGATTTGGATGATGCAATCGCAGTTGCCAATGATTCCCGATTCGGCCTCTCGTCGGGCGTGGTGACCAACAACATGTCGGCTGCCATCGCATGCGTGCAGCGAATCCGAACGGGAACGGTGAACATCAACCAAGTCCCTGGCTACCGGATCGAATGTTCGCCGTTTGGCGGTTGCAAGGACTCGGGGCTGGGTATCAAAGAGGGTGTCATCGAAGCGATGAAGTTCATGACGAATATCAAGACGTTTTCTTTGCCCTGGGGCTAGCGGTGGACCGCTAAATCTTTGGGATTGCAGCAATATTTCATACTTGCATTTTTGTTCCGAGCGATAAAAACACCATCCAGTTTCCCCTCTCCACCGCTTGGGGGTCGTGCGGCTTTAAAGTGAAGACGTGGCAGTAACTTACCTCCACCACAGCTTTGCTTTGGGGGAGGTCGAACGCGGCCTTTCGCCGCCGTTCGGGAGGGGGCTCGGTGCTGAGCGTTGTGTACGGTAAACCGCATGGCAACCGTCGCTGTGTAGGCCCCCTCCCTCGCGAACGCCTTGACGGCGTCGCTCGACCTCCCCCAGTTTCGCTGGGAGAGGTAAATCGTTACACTGCCGCCACTTAAAAGCAGCACGACCCCTTCGGGGGAGAGGGGAGACTAGGAAGATTGGATTGGCGTGCACGAGACGGAGATGCGGAAGAAAACTTGCGCAATACAAACAACCCCGCAACCCCAAAGATTAAGCGGTTCCGCAAAACGGAAACCACCTCGAATAAAAAGATGCTTCAGTAATTAAAATTGATATGTTGCGATCGGCAACCGTGTCCGTCCGTTTTCAGCATCCATGTCGTTACATCGTTTTCTCTCACAGAAGAACCGTATGGACTCTTCCGTCGCCCATCGCTTTCGGGCCGCCCAGTGGCGGATGCTGCTAGCGACGATGTTCTGCTACCTGTTCTTTTACACGGGACGTCAGACATTCGGGTTTGCGATCCCTGGAATTGAAGACGAACTGGGGATTTCCAAGTCGACGTTAGGTTGGGCCAGCGCAGCGATGCTGTGGTCCTACGCCATCGGGCAGTCCATCAACGGAAACCTCGGCGACAAGTATGGTGGTCGTCGGATGATGAGCCTCGGTGCGATCGCCTCCTGCGCGTTGAACTGGGTGACCAGCTTCGGCACCAGCCTGACGAGTCTGACGATTCCCTGGGCCGCCAACGGGTACGCCCAATCGATGGGCTGGGCACCAGGCGGCAAAGTGCTATCGAATTGGTGGCCGCAGTCCGAGCGCGGCAAAGTCTATGGTGCGTATGTTTTTTCCGCGGGCATGGCCTCGGTCTTGGCATTCACCACGTCGACGTTGATCCTTGAGTTCGATTTGAATTGGCGGTGGATTTTTCGGATTCCCGTCTTGCTGTTGCTCGTCGGTGGCGCAACCTATTACGTGATCGTCCGCGACCGCCCTGAGGAACTGGGGTTTCCCCCACTCGATGATGTCGATGTTCACGATGAGTCGATCGTCGAGGATCCCGAATTGGAATCGATCGCCGAAGAAACGTCATGGCAACGTTACAAAATGGTGTTGTCGAATCCAAGATTCTTGATCGCGAGTCTGGCGATCGGTTTTCAGAGCATGGCTCGCTATGGGCTATTGATCTGGGTGCCCGTTCACTTTCTGGGTGAAGACTGGAAGAACTCGGAAACAAAGTGGATGAGTTTAGCACTGCCGATCGGAATGGCACTTGGAGCGATCGCGAGCGGGTGGCTTTCCGATAAGGTGTTCCATTCCAATCGTTCGCGCGTGATCGGATTATTTCTGTTATTGGCTGCCGCGTGTTCGCTCGGAATGTACGCGTTGCCCAAATCTCACTGGTTGAGCGCACCGCTGTTGTTGCTGACCGGGTTCTTCGCCTACGGCCCTCAATCCGCGTTTTGGGCACTGTGTCCCGACCTGTTGGGCCGAGCCCGGTCGAGCACGGGAACCGGAATCATGAACACGTTCGCGTACGTATTCGCGGGGTTGGGTGAACCATTTATCGGATGGATCATTCAGTCAAACGGCAACAATACGTTCTTGGTCTTTGGCGTTGTTGCCGTCGCCTGCATTATTGGTGCAACGATATCACAGTTCATCCGTCACTGATTCATGCGGTTTGCCGCTATCACGACCTGCGTGGGTGATTGAAGGTAACCGAACAAGTCGACAATTTGTTCATCGCTGAGCGACTGCAGCAAACCGCTGGGCATCGGTGACTGATCCGTTGGTATTTCTTCCTCAATATCTTCGAGACTGATCGTTTCGGTTCTCGCCGCCGAGGCGATGGTTATGGTTCGGCGTGTCCGCTGGGTGACCAAGCCCACCAACAATCGCCCATCGGCCGTTAAGATTTTTGTCGCTCGAAAGTCAGCGCCGACAACGCCGTCGGGGTCAACAATGTTGTTGAGCAGGTAATCCAGATTGCTTCGCTGCGAACCGGTTAAATCGGGGCCGACGTGCTCGCCATTGCCAAACATTTTGTGGCAACCCGCGCAGGTGTGGTCAAAGAGCAAACGGCCTGCCTGCAGGTTCGCGGCGTGCAATCGCGCGGGGGTCAATCGTTTTTTCAACCGACTGATTTCGTTCTGTCGGTCCTCGGGGGTTTCTCGAACTCGTCCCCATACCGCTTCCAACCGCCCAATCAGATCTTCATCACCCAATGCGGCGATGCTGCGCACATGCGATGCGGACAATGCCTCTTTTGGGAGACTGCCTTGCTCGATTTTCTCGATCACGGCCGTCGCAAAGATTTCGCGGGCGCACAACAGCGAGATCACGTTGCTTCGCAGGGGAGAGCGGAATCGTCCATAGTGATTCAATATTACTTCGGCAACTTTCGGGTGCTCGACGCGAGCAAGCAGTTCGGCTGCCGCCATGTTGACGTGGGGGTCTGCGATCAGGGGTTGCGCCGCGGTCGCCAGGGCCGCTGCTCCGGCAGCGTCATGGTCTTCATTCTCCTGCCAAGCCGCCACCAATCCCCGCAGGGCCGCAAGTCGTTCGACCGAATCCGCATTCGAGTTATCGAGCACCGCTCGCAACTGCTGCACACTCATCCCGTCGCCATAGAGCGTATCGATTTGGTCGACCAGCGGTTTTCGGGTGGGTGTCGCCGCGAGAATGGCATCTCGCAATGCCGGCCATGGGTGAGTTTTTGGTGCCCGCCGCAGTCCCACCAATCCCTGTTCGACGCCTGTTAACAACGCGCTGCACCACGTCTGTATCTTGGTGAATTTCTGGTTTTGGTACTTCTCCAAGGCGACAAGCTGCAGGTGGGCAAACGCATCGGGAGATGACGCCGCTTGTTCGGCGATGCTTCGAGCAAGATAGGTTGTCAGTTCGGGCTCTTCACACACCTTCAATACCTCGATCATCTCATCGGGCGTCGTCGCGGCGCGATCCATCAATCCGTACCAGATCAATTTTGGCAGGTTGTGGTCGCCGATGTCGTGATCGCTACTCAACCGCAGCAACTTGATCGCCGCATC
>JBDNIG010000661.1:0-8528 GCA_041688415.1 Rhodopirellula sp.
CCCCGTGATGGGGCCAACCGCAACCACCAGTAGTATCGCCGCCCCGCATAGAGTGCGGATGTTCCTTGTAGCCGGACCGCTCCGCATTGTAGCCGGACCGCTCCGCCGGTCCGAGCTGAGATTGTCCCTCCCGATCGACGGAGCGATCGGTCGACAATGATCCTCCCTCCCGATCGACGGAGCGATCGGTCGACAATGATCCTCCCTCCCGATCGACGGAGCGATCGGTCGACAATGATCCTCCCTCCCGATCGACGGAGCGATCGGTCGACAATGAAGCGATAGGAGACTTGGATATCGCGGGGCGGAGAGCTGTGCAGTGGCACCCATTTTTTTCACCGGAGCATCGTCTCTTGATCGTCACCCTGCGGCGATTGGAACTTTGTGATCAAGGGTGGGGATCGTTGGCTGTCTGGGAAAACCGCTTTGAGCCAGGTCAGTCGTTCTGGCGGGACCGGCGGCAACTCGGCGATTGCTTCGAGACGTTCACGCGATTTGTCGGCCAGTGGTGTGCTGGGATAGTTGTCCAGGATGTTTTGATAGTACTTCGATGCGGCCCGGTTTTCGCCACGTTTTTCCCGGTACTGAGCGCGCTGAAACAAGTGTTCGGCACGACGGTAGGCGACTTCCGCTGCCGCCCGCGCAATCATGTCGGCGATCTCTTGATCCTGCATCTTTTGGGGAAACCGTTGGCGTGTTTGGGTAATGAGCTTTTCCGCTTCTTCGAGCATCAAGCCGCTGTAGCGGGGACCACCGTAGGTCTCCAATTTCGCGCGAATGCCCAGTAGGTGTGCGAGAAAGAAGTGGTTGCTGTCGGGAAAGGTGTCTCGTAAATCAGTTAAGAACTCATCCGCCATTTCATAGTCACCCTGGCGGATATACTCCGCCGCGGCGGCCATGGTGGCGTCATCGGCGAGACGTCCGGTGGGATCGTCGTAGCGGATTTGGTCGAGAATCCGGATCGCATGTCCTTCGGTGTCCAGCCGCGGCCGGGTGGGATCGAAGAGATTGAGCGACCACCAATTGCCAGGCCGAGCCTTGTCGGTATCGATCCAGTACTGCGTGACTTCGAAGAGCCGAGCGGCCACACGGTCGCTGTGACGGTTCCGCGGAAAATCCTTCTGCAGTTTTTGATAGACGTCCGTCGCAGCGGGCAATCGGTCGGCAAAGAAGAGGCTTTCGGCTTCCATGAACATCGCGTCTTGCGAGAGTGCTGAGCCAGGCTCCGCTTCGGCAGCTCGTTTGAACAACTTCGCTGCCGCGGCGAATTCTGACTTTTCCCGTCCCTCGTTTTCCCCATCACGGGCAACCGTCTGGGCTTCTTCGGCAGCGATGCGGAAAATAGTGTCGGCTTCCTGGTACAGCTCACGCGCTCGAGCCGGATCGGCCTGCTCTCGTCCGGTGACGAAGCGGGCGACCCGATCGGCATTCTTTTTCGTTGACTGCCAGATCGTTTCACTTTTCTCTTGAGCGCACGCGTCGAGGGGCGCACCGGCAATGATCGTCACCGCGACGAGCAGGGCCAGGAGCGGTCGCCGAGCCGGGGGCCACCGCCAACGTGAGCATCGCGTCGGCCTGTCCCCAATTCCGTCCCCTATTCCAAGGCAGCGGTGCCGAGTCATCGCTCGCGACGGTTTCGTAATGCGAATGTGCTTCTGATCGGGCATCAATATTCCATCATGATTATCGGATCGCCGAAGTGCCTGAGCAACTCCGTCAGCGAATCGTCGTCGGCAGGTACGGCTGCATCCGGAGTGTCCGGCCCAACAACGACTGCATATATCGACTGATTAAACCACGCAGCTCGGGATACGAAGTTTCGTGCACTCGTGGCAACAGCGAACTGAGCGGAAAAATGCCTTTGCGTTCTCCCGCATCGTGCTCCATGTACCGATCGGCAGCATTTCCCGGCGGCTGCAGTAGTTCGTCAAGCGTTTGTACCGCGGATTTGCTCAAGATCACGAGGGACGCTTGGCGGCGACGGCAGGGCGGGCAAACCACGCCGCCTCCATCAATCGAAAATGCGAGGCTGCGTGTCCGAGCACGCTGAAACTCTGGCTCGAGCTTCACGCCGCAAACGCAGCACACACGCGTGGTGGGAGCGTGTCCGAGCATTCGCAGGCACTGGCAATCGAACGCCAGTAATGTTTCGGCGAGCGGGCCGTCGCCGTCAATGAGCGCGAGTGCGGCCAACGTCAGATCAAAAATCGCTTCGTGTCGCTCGGCATCGTCGAGCCACCACCGTAGTGTCTCGGCAATGTAATAGCCCCCGTAGGTGCGACCGAGTGATCGTTCGCCACCACGAAAGCGTCGCCTGAGTTTCGATTCCGTCAGTAAATCAAGCGTGTCGCCCGGTTTGGCAATGAAGGTCACCCGACATACCGAGAGCAGGTCGAGCGAGCCTTCAAAGGGGCCCTTGAGCCGCCGTGCTCCCTTGGCAAGCGCCGAGATGCGTCCGAAATCACGGGTCAGCAACGTGACCACGAGACTCGTCTCGCTGAAGTCGACCAATCGCAATACGATCGCCGTGGTGGAGTGATGGCGGGTTGCGATGGCGTTCAAAGATCGTCGTCATCGGCGGAATCCGCCGCGGATTCGCCGCGACTGCCCAGCGACGCGAGTAATTCGCTCATTTCCGCCGCCGCGTGCGAATCGCCCTGCCGACGTGCCTCCGTGATCCCGTCTCGTAACAGCGTGCGCGCCTCGCTGATTCGATCTAAATCGACTAGTTGCTGCGCCGCCATGAAAAACGCGGGCACGTAGGGCGTTGTATCCCGGGTCAGTTCGCCGAGGCGCTCCAAGCTCTCAGTGTGATCGCCCTCACTGCGATGCTCCATCGCCAACGAGTATCGCAGGAACGTGTCGGTGGGATCATCCAGGAGCATCGCTTCAAGTTTTTCGGGTCGAGACATGTATTCAAGAGTGGGAGAGTGGGAGAGTGGGAGAGTGGGAGAGTGGGAGAGTGGGAGAGTGGGAGAGTGGGAACATTTATCGTCCCTTTGCGAACCTGTCACAACCAGGATTTCCGGAGAAATCGATACATGCGGCAAAATTGATTCAAAAACCGTGAGCGATGTGACCGATACCACGATGGAACCACCCTTTCGTGCCTCGAGGCGAGAATCCAATGACCCGCAAGTTTTCATTTTCCAGATTGAATTCGCTACGGCGTTCGCGCAGTTTATCCGCGTTGTTCGCTGCCGCAGTCGTTTCGAGTTCCTGCGGAGTGTCCAGCAGCCAACACGCAACGGCCCAGTCATACGACCATTCCAAACAGATTCGCCAGGTCGCCGGCGGAGGGCGGTCCGGTGGTTTGCTCAGCGGTCTTTTTGGTCGCGGTTCCAGTAACGATGGTCACAGTGACGAACCCTATCGCAAAGCCACTGCGGTACCGAGCGATCGGGAGGTCAATTGGAATGGGATTCCCTACCACAACCCTCACGAGGGCCGCATTGCATCAAACCCGCGGGCACCGATTCACGACCCCGGTGCGAGCAATCGTCGTGCCCAGTCCTCGCGGGCTCCGCGTCCCACGTCCGGCATGGCGCCGAGGACTCGCTCAGCCGTCCCGACACCACCTCCGGTTGCTAGCTCGACACCGCGCAAGCTATCGACCAAGGTCGAATCTGGCGCGACCGCTCACATCAGTAGCAGCGGACGTCCCGAACCACTCTCGGTAACACAAAGCAGCCGTCGTCCGCCCAACCTCCAGCCCAAATCGACCACGACGCATCTCGAGAGTGCGCCCACCGCATTGGTCCGCAAGCCAAGTTCGGCTTCCGTCGCCATCGACATTAAACCCGTGGAGCTAGTGCCCAAGGTCAGCCGCAAAGTGATCAAGAACGCATCGCCGGCCGTTGTCGCCAAACAAGCTGCCGCACCCGCCGAGGAAGACGTCGCCGCAAACGACACATCGTCGTCGCAACGCGGCGGAGAGACGACCGCAGAGTCGCCGCGTAAAATGAAGTCGGCGGATTCGGACGCGCCGCAGGTGGCGCGTCGGGAAATCCCATCGGCGGTGGCCGCATCGCCCACATCGGTCGCGAACGAAAAAGCCGACGAGCCATCGTCTGCCGCATCCCCGGAGTCCCCCACACAACTTGCCGAGGCAACCCCATCGGCACCGACGCCGACATCGGCAACTCCATCGGCACCGGCCGGCCCAGCCCCCCAGTCAGCGGTTGCATCGGCCAGTCCAACGGCATCACTCGGTACACCGACGCTGGCGCATCCCACCGACGACGCCGAAGCAAACGCGTCCAAAGGCACTCGTATGACCATGCTCGGCGACAAACAAACAGGTGAACACAAATCAGGTGCGTTCGCCGATACCGGTGACGCGGGTGTCGCCCTGCATCCGATCAGTGATCGATTGCCAGTCGAGGAAGCCAGCGACGACCGTAGCGGCTCGCACGCTCAGCAAGATTCGCAGATCGCTGCCCAGGGCGACGCCTTTGGACCTCGCGCCCAAACCGCCGCCGGCACGACAAAGCCGAACTATCGCAACACCGGCTACGGTCGCAACGAGCTTGGTAAAATTCCGGCCGCGAGCAACGAAGGGAACGCCGACGGCAACTCTCAAGCGGACGACCGCGCCGTGGCGGGACATCTCAACGCGATGCGAACGGTACCACAGGCCGACGCACCTAACGGTTCGGACGTACGTAGCAGTTCGAGCGTACCGACTCCTGCCATCAACGTCGCCGCCAATTCGAATTCCTCCGCAACCGAACTGCCCGGCATCCGCGTGGTCACCGCGGGGCCGCGTCGGGTCACGATCCGACAAACTCATACCTACGAAATTCGCGTGGAGAATCGTGGTTCCGTCGATGCCGAAGGGTTGGTTGTTCGCGCTCACATTCCCGATTGGGCCGACGTCGTCAGCCAAGAGGCTTCACGCGGTGACGTTGCCGCTTCCACCGAAGATAAGATTCGCAATCTGAACTGGCGAATCGAGCGGCTCGATGCCGGGCGAAGCGAAACGCTGAACGTGCGGCTCAAGGCGGCACGCTCGGGCACCCACGACCTCGATGTGGACTGGACCCTCGCTCCCCAAAAACGAGTCGTTCAGGTCACCGTGCAAGAACCCGAACTCGCCCTGACGATCGATGGCCCCGATGAGGTCATCTTCGGTGAATCCAAAACCTATCAAATCCGCGTGCTCAATTCCGGCGATGGAATTGCCCCGGAGGTCGTGTTCACGTTGAGCCCCGATTCCAGTTCGCCGCAGAGCCAACGGATCGGTGATATTCCCGCCGGGAAAGAGGCTCAGTTCGAGGTCGAACTCACCGCTCAAGATCTCGGTGAACTGAAAATCCAGGGTCTGGCCATCGGCGATCTCGAACTCAAAGCCGAAGCCGACAAGACCATACGCGTGCTCGCCGCCGACCTCGAAGCCGTCTTGAGCTGACCTGAGATGAAGTATCAAGACACCGATGCCGTCTATCAATTGGAACTGACCAATCAGGGAACCGCCGCCAGCGAGAACGTGGTCGCGACCCTCGAACTGCCGGTCGGCGTGACCTATCAAGGTGGCTTGGAAGGAGCCACCATGATCGACAGCCAATTGCGTTGGAAGATCGCTTCGTTGCCGCCCGGCGCCGTTCGCGAATATCAGTTCCAGTGCAGCATGGATTCCACGGGACAACATCAGTTCGAGTTCGACTGCAAGGGCAGTGCCGCCGGACACACCACGGTGAGCCTCGATACGAACGTCGAAGCGATCGCGGATCTCGTGCTGTCCGTCGTGGACCCGTCGGCTCCCGCACCGGTCGGGGAAGACGTGACGTATCAAATCGTGATTCGTAACCGGGGCAGCAAACCGGCACTCGATGTTCAAGCGATTGCCCAGTTCAGCACCGGTATCGAACCCAAACAGATCACCGGGCAGGCCGGCAAGGTCGTGACCGGGCAAGTCCTCGTCGATCCGATCGACCGCATCGAAGGTGGCCAGGAAGTCCGCATGACGATCGTCGCGCGTGCTGAAAAGGGGGGCCATCACCGCTTCCGAGCCGAGGTCCGCAGCGGCGATACCGTACTCGTCGCCGAAGAAGCGACGCACTATCTGGCTCCCAAAACGCAGCGCATCACGCGCCGCAGCGGCGCCCACGCCGAGAAAGCTCCGCAGCCGGTACGCTAAGGTGCCAGCAGTCAATCGACGCGAAGTCAGCTATACACTCATGTCGGTACGCCGAGGGCGTTATAGCAGGTTTGGGTAATTCATTCCGCATAACTGAGTGCCATGTTTTCATAACCCGACGCGTAAGCGAGGGATCGCGGCGTGAATCCCTCGCTTACGCGTCGGGTTATGATTGTCGATTCCACCGAAATATTTCCCAGTATCTGCTTATAGCGATTAGCCAGCGGTCGAGCGAAGCGAACACCGCCGGATCGGTTTCAGCGTTCATAGGATGCGTCAGTAATAAAATCGACGTCCGCCGCGACTGTTGATCCAACCAACCACGCTCGCAATTCCCCAACGCAAGCGTGTCCAGACAGAGCAGTGTAAGATAGGTGGTCGAGAAATCGAATTCACCACTGAGCTTACATTTTGGGGACACCTTGATGCGTTACCTGGCTATCTTGCTATGCCTGACCGCTTGGACAATATCGACTGCCACGACGACTGCCACCGCGAGCGACCGGCCGCCCAACGTGGTTGTCATTTTCATGGATGACATGGGCTACGAAGATATCGGGCCTTTTGGCGCGCGAGGAATCGACACACCCAACCTCGACGCGATGGCGAAGAACGGTCGCCGGTTCACCGACTTCGTGGCTTCTTCGGCGGTCTGTTCGGCATCGCGGGCGGCATTGTTGACGGGGTGCTACCACCGCCGGGTCGGTATCTCGGGAGCGCTGGGACCTCATGCAAAAATCGGTATTCATTCTGATGAAGTCACGTTGGCGGAGCTGTGCAAACAACGGGACTACGCCACCGCCATCTTTGGCAAATGGCACTTGGGATACCAGAAAAAATTCTTGCCGCTGCAGCACGGATTCGATGAATATTTCGGACTTCCCTACAGCAACGATATGTGGCCGTACCATCCCAACGTGTTGCACCTACCGATGGCTCAGCGACTGAAACGGTGGCCCAATCTACCGTTGATCGAAGGCAACGAGATCATCAATCCCAAGGTGACTCCCGAGGACCAGACGCAGCTCACGACCCAGTACACCGAGCACGCGGTTGACTTCATTCATCGCAACAAAGACAACCCGTTCTTTCTGTACGTGCCGCACAGCATGGTCCATGTGCCGTTGTATGTTTCGGATAAATTCAAAGGCAAGAGTTCTCGCGGTACCTTTGGTGACGTGGTGATGGAAGTCGATTGGTCGGTGGGACAGATCAACGCGGCATTGAAGGAGGACGGCTTGGATACCAATACGCTGGTGATCTTCACATCCGACAACGGCCCGTGGCTTTCTTACGGAGATCACGCTGGGACCACGAGCCTACGCGAAGGCAAAGGCACGATGTTCGAAGGCGGTTATCGCGAACCGACGATAATGCAGTGGACCGGTAAAATTCCTGCGGGAACGACCTGTGATCAGTTGGCGTCGACAATCGATATCCTGCCAACGGTGGCCGCGTTGATCGGGGCCGAGTTGCCCGCCCACCGCATCGATGGCAAGGACATTCGTCCGTTGATGTTTGATCAGCCCGGTGCCAAGTCGCCGCATGAGGCATTCTACTGCTACTACGGTGGCGGCGAACTGCAGGCGATCCGCAACGATCGCTGGAAACTGCATTTCCCGCATTCGTACCGAACCCTCGCTGGTCGACCGGGCGGCACCGGTGGCATCCCAGTCAAATATGAAACTGCGAAAATTGGTCGCGCCCTGTATGATCTCACGAACGATGTCGAAGAAACCACTAACGTGATCGACGAGCACCCCGACGTCGTCGCGGTGTTAGAAAAACACGCCGAGGCCGCCCGCGCCGATTTAGGCGACCGGCTCACCGACCGCCCCGGATCGGGCACCCGACCCGCCGGCAGAATGTAACGTCCGACATCGGCGGCAAACATTGCGATCTGATAGAGTGCGACAGAAGTGCCAGCACCAGCGGCTAAGGATCGTCGGAACAACAACTGGGGGATTGTCGCCTTTCGCTCGGGACGTCGATTTTATTATTGACGCATTTCTATGAACGCTGAATCGACATCGTGACGACGCCCCAACGGGGCAGCCCTATGATAGCCCCAGGCATCGCCTGGGGTTTTTGACGCCCAAATCTCGCCGTAGCCCCAACGGGGCGGCCCTATTTGCACACCAGGGCGATGCCCTGGCGGTTACCCACAAGTCAAATTACGCCGAAGGCGTTACAGCCATTAGCCGGTGGTCGAGCGTAGCGAATACCACCGGAAAAGGAAAACAACGAACGATTTGACCCCGAAGGTGGTCACAGCCCGACCACCGTGGTCGCTGCGACTCCCTAGTATCTACCGGATCGACAAAGCGGTGTCCATTATGGACACTTGACAAAGTCGATGCTAGTGCTCTCGCCTGCAGCTTGATCGCTA
>JBDNIG010000662.1:0-17186 GCA_041688415.1 Rhodopirellula sp.
AGTGCGTTTAAAGCCCTTCGTGTGTGCGGACTTCCGATGTCACTTCCACCGACCGCACCAGCGTCATGATGCTCTGGCGGATGTGCTGCGGCAGGTTCTGCCAGCGAGTGAGCAGGAAAGCAAGTTCAAGCTCGGTCGGTGGCGGTGGGTATCCATGGGTGTCGCTCAACAATTGCATCTCAACTCCGTGTACAGTTAGGGTTGGCGGAACGAAGGATAGCGATTGCGGTGGTCTGTTGAGCCGGAGTGAGTTGCATCCAAAGTGTCAGCAATTCGACCAATTCATTGGTCCATGGGATCCCGGACAGGTCCCCCAACACGGTTTTGGTGGTTTCACTCCGGTTTTTATCGGGCGACTGAGACACCTGTCGGGTGTATTTATCGAAAGTGCGTTTAGCAAAGCACTTAGCTTCAAAAGCTCCTCAGCAGTCAGCTCGGGAGCTTTTTTTGTTCCCCTCCCACTCATTGAACTAGCGATCATTCCTGCCGCCACGGTCGATATCGTCAGGAGACTGACTGTTTATCGGGCCGAATCAGAGGAAGCAAACGTCAACGAAGCATCATGTCTATCTCTACTTTTAAAGCAACGGCCGAGCTGCAATCAGGCATGGTCGTTCGAGCGAAATCCCGTCAGTTCGAGATCACCATCGACGAACCCAAGGGGCTTGGCGGAACCGATACGGGGATGAACCCGGTCGAACTGGTCCTGTGCGCGTTTGGTGCCTGCCAGGCAATCGTGGCTCGGGTCTATGCTCCGCAGTTCGATCTGGATCTCAGAGATTTCCGGGTAGAGCTCGAAGGGGATGTCGATATCAACGGATTCTTAAACAAGGCAGATGTACGCTGCGGTTTTTCAGAGATCCGTTACAACATTCATATCAAGAGCGACGCTTCGGAAAAAAAAATTCAGGAGTTCGTCGCTTTCATCGGACAGAAGTGTCCGGTCGGAGATACGATCGGCGAAGGCGTTCAATTGATTTTAAACAAGATCATTTTGGTGGTGTGAAGATTGGCTCACACACAGAAACAAGACGTTTCATGACGACTCATTTTTTTCTCAGACGGCCGTTTATATCGGGTCGCTGGCCGATTTGCTCCACGATAGTTTCAAGCAGTCCCAATACGCGCGAGTCATTCTCCCATTCACGATTCTTCGGCGTCTGAAATGCGTCTTAGAAGCCACCAAGCCGAAGGTGCTCGCGATCAGATCGAGGAATTGCAGGTGATGGCGAATCTCGAAGAGGACGCACGTGAAAAGTTTTTGCTCGAAGCTGCCAAGCAATCCCAAGATATTGAACAGCCCAGCATTGGGCTCACGCGGCCAAATCATCGGAGATGCGGCCGCCTGAGAAACCGGCACTGTTCAAGCGTCCGTTGGCGGCGGGAGTGGCCGGCGGCGTGCCGTCGAGTATTTGTTGCAAGCGATCGAGCGTTGCCACCATTTCGGTCCACTGGCCCATCACTTCCATGGTCGGTAGTTCTCTCGCGTCGTCGCGATCGAAACCTCGTTCGTCCACGCGCACGCGGGCCGACAGCACCGTGACCGTTTCGGCGGATTGGGAGGCCCGCTCGTCCTCGGTCGGCAAGATTTGCTGCATGACTTCGTGGACGGCCCACAACGCCGCCTTGTGACACGAGTCAGCAGCGACGACGCGACGAAATGTACCGGATTGAACGTAAAACTTAGCCATTAGATTGTTCCTGCGAGAGCGTGAATTGTCGGGGAGTGAGTCGGCGGCGGATAACTTGCCGGGACAACAGTACTATCGGACAAGGGTCGGACACGTTTGGTCACGAGCATCTCGACAAAGCTCCCGGTGAGCGTCACGATTGGGTGAACGAAGTATCCTATGGATGTTCTTCATGGAAATCCCACGTTCCCAATCTTCGGAACCCCGCCGTTTGTCCCGCCGCCGTCATCCCTATCGATACCTTGCCGTGCTGATCCTCGCCGCCTACGTGACGGTCGCGGTCATGTACGTGGTGGCGGCCGCGTGGGCGGTGTCGACGGACCGCTTGCCGTCAACGGGGTACTGGCGGGGTAGCTTTCGCGACGCGCTGTTGCCGCGGATCAACGAGGTGGTCGTGTTCACTTTTTTTGCCGCCTGCGGGGCGAGCGTGGGCAGCTTTTTGAATGTCGTCGTGTGGCGATTGCCGCAAGGACTCGGGCTGGGCGGTCAATCGTTTTGCCCACGCTGCCGAAATACCTTACGCGTCCGTGACAACGTCCCGGTGTGGGGATGGTTATGGCTGGGTGGACGATGCCGGGACTGCCGATTGCCGATCTCGCCGCGTTATCCGATTGTCGAAGCCTGCGTCGCGGTGACGTTTGCGCTGGTTGGGACGGTTGAGCTCTATGGTTGCAATCTACCGTTTCGATCGACTTCGTTTCACTGGTCGATGGATTCGCCCATGGTCAGCGGTGCCCAGATCGTGACGGCCATTTTTCATCTGGTCGGTCTATCGATCGCTTGGGCGATGGGGCTGATTCGCTACGATGGCAATCGGATCCCCAGTCCGCTGGTGATCTTTGCCGGACTGTGGTTGATTGGCGGTCAACTGATCTGCCCATCGCTGGGGATTGTGCCTTGGCAGGTGACCGTACCGGCAGGATGGCCACCGTCGGATTGGCTGCGCACGGGTCATTTCGTCGTCGATCCGGCGCTGGAGGTGCATGCGATCATGCGCGTGCTGACGGCGCTCGCTGCGGGAGGATTCTTTGCCCGGGTGCTCGCGAAATCGTGCTGCCCGCGGGCCGATTTAAAACTCGATCCGTTGGGCGCGCAGACGGGGCGACTGATCGACCTGACGCTACTGATTGCCGTGGTCTCGCTCCTGGTCGGTTGGCAGGCGACCAGTGGTGTGCTGATCGTCGCCTCGCTGCTGGCGTGGTGGTGGGGCCGAACGACTCGGCAACGCCGTGATACCGCTGACCGCCGTGATACCGTTGGCCGCGGCGACACCGTTGGCCGCCGTGACGTCGCCGTTCACCGTGATGCGTTGGGTCGGTTCGCGGTATGTCTGCCGGTGGTACTGACTTTGCAGATTGTGTGTTGGCGTCCACTCTCACAATCGGGCTGGTGGCCGGCCGAACAGGCGTCTCCGCGATTGATGATGGCGTATGGTTTGGTGACGCTCTTGATTCCACTTTGGCTGCGGGATTCGCTAAGATGGAACCGCGTCGTCCCAAAACAAGAAACTACACCCGGTACCGAGCAGCGAATTGACCGAGAGTGAGGAAATCGAACTGATTCGCCAAGCCTTGGCGGGCGAAGAGCAGGCGTTCGAATTGCTCGTCCTCGAACATCAGGAGCGGCTCTTCCGCGCCATGATCCACGTGACCGGTTCGGTTCACGACGCCGAGGAAGTGACGCAGGAGGCATTCATTCGAGCGTTCTTGAAACTCGACACGTTCCAGCGAAACAGTCAGTTTTTCACTTGGTTGTACCGAGTCGCGTTCAATATTGCGTTATCGCGAAAACGCCGCAAACGAGTCAAGATTTCGCTCGATCACCAGCGTGACGAACTCGGCAACGACGTGGCTGATCGCGGCGAAGCCGTCGACGCGAATATGATTCGCGAGGATCAAGTCAGCTTGGTCCAAACGGCCCTCAGCGGTCTCAGCGAGCAGCATCGTGGGATCCTGGTCCTCCGCGAGATGAACGAGGCCTCGTACGAGGAAATCGCGGAGATCTTAGACCTTTCGATCGGGACCGTTCGCAGCCGCCTCAATCGGGCACGCAAACAACTGCGGATCTCACTCGAAGAGCTGCGTGCGGGCACGGGCGAAGATGGGGATGAGAGAAATAGCTAAACGACGGGGAAGGTGTCCCCTCCCAAATCCCTTAAAAAAGCGAAATCCAGTACGTCAAGCTCGATTTACCGACAAAATCCGAAAAAACCTGCCGGAAGTGACCCCTTACAACCGAAACAGTCAGTAGCACCGGTTGGATCGGCTGGCGATTTTCGCAATCGCCGCAACGCGGGTCGACGTCTTTCGTCGATTCGAATGGGTCCGGGGCGGTGTGGCAAATACTTAATAGGGCCGTAGGGAGGCATTTCAATGCGACGCAAATATTTTGGACTGGCGATGGCTGCCGTTGCCACCCTGGGCCCTGCTCAGGTGTATGGTGGCGACACAGAAATCGCGCAGTCGATCATGCAGCGACTCAAACTGAGTCGCGACACGGGTGACTTGAAGGACTTTACGCTGGACATGAAGGTCGACGAAGGCGTCGTGCTGTTCCGCGGCAAAGTCGTCGGCGATGAACAACGTCAGCTCGTCCTCGATGCCTCCGAAGGCATCGAAGGAATCCGCAACGTGGTCGATGAACTCGAAGTCGCGGCGGCTCCGGTTGTCGCTTCCAAACCTGCTAAGATCTATCAATCAAACGCGGCCGTCAAAACGGTCGCACCTGCTCCCGCGGCGACCCCAGGGATGCAGGACGAAAGCAACTTTAGCTTTGCCGAAGCTCTGGCCGGACACGCGGTCAAATCTGGGAACGCTCGCTTAGCAAAGGCCACTCGCAGGGCGAACGACTCCTCCGCACAAGAAGTTGTGCCGGGGATCGTGCAGCCCACGGCCGCTTACGAAGGAGCTGAACTCAATTCACCGATGCCAGCACCGGCCGCTGAAACGAAACAGTCTTCCCAGGACGACGAGCAACTTAAATATGCGGTGGTGCGAGCGATCGGACTTGCTCAGTCCGAAGGTTATCTCAAGAACTTCGGTGTCGACGTCAATGTTGACGACGGCGTGATCGATCTCGAAGGTCACGCGGCATCGCACGAGCAACGCGAGTTTCTCGCAAAGGTTGCCCAACACGCACCCGGCGCCCAGGGTGTTCGTAACCGGATCGAAGTCGCGGCAAACGCCACGGTCGACACGAAGCAAGTCTTGCCAGCGACGCATCGCACCAACTCGCAGAAAATGGCTTCCGCGGGTGGACTGCAACCGCTCCCGCCAGCCCCGACCAGGCAGTCGCAACAAATGCAATCTCCCAGGCAAATGCAGCAAATGCAAATGCAGCAGCAGATGCAAGCCAGGCACACGCAAATGCAACGCGGCGTTCCCGCCCAGACAGCGTCCTATGGCGCCGGCTACAGGAACCCACAAATGATCAATGGGGAGCGGGTCGTCCCCGGTAGCGTTGCCAATCATGGCCCCAACGGTCAGAACTACAGCGGTTCCGCCAACGGACAATACGCCGGCAATGCTCCCATGATGGGACAGCCCGTACCGATGGCTCCGGCCGCTCCAGCGGGTGCCCCTCGCTACGATTCACCCAACCTGCCCAACTACGCTTGGCCTGGTTATGCCGCCAACGGGAACTACGCGGCCGTGTCGTATCCACAACAATACAGCCCCTCGGCGTTCCCGTTCATCGGGCCGTTCTATCCTTACCCGCAAGTCCCGATGGGATGGCGTAAGGTGAGCCTGGAGTGGGACGACGGCTGGTGGTTCCTCGACTTCACGGACAAGTGAACGTCTGTTGAGGAAAACGGCGAAAAACAAAGCAATTTAGGCTCGATGCTTCTTTCCCAGAGGCATCGAGCCTTTTTTTTGCTATCCTACCAGGTGACCACTCTCCTCTGAATCTTTCTGTAACGTTCCCCCATGTCTAGCGCCGAATCTCTCGAACGCATTGATGTCGCCCTCACTCCCCAACAGCGCTTTGAAGAATATCTACAGAGCCGCGGGCAGCGACAGACGAAGCCGCGAAAGTTCCTCGTCGAAACCATTTTTTCCCAGCACGCTCATTTCGACGCCGACGAACTGATCGAAAAACTGCCGCGAAAAGGCAATTCGGATTACGTCAGCCCAGCGACGGTATACCGGTCGCTGCGAGAATTCGTCGACGCCGGCCTGCTCAATAGTTTTCAGCTCGACGGCAGAACCGTTTACGAACTGGACTATGGGTACCCTGATCACGATCACCTGTACTGCACCCGGTGCCGAAAACTGATCGAATTTCGCAGCGAACCGCTGATGGACATCCGCGACGGCGTCGCCGCGGAGCACGGTTTTCGCGTCACCGGCCATCGCTTGATCGTCCACGGCATCTGCCGCGACTGCGTCGGCAGTCGCCGCACCAAACGCAAACAAGATTTGGTCTGAGCTTCGCGTTAAACGCGATACCGTTCAACGAAGGATCATAATGGTAGTGGATCTTGCCAAAGATCCCATTCAAGAGAGGTTTCGCAACCTCCGCCGGTCATCGTCGTTATGAAACTCGCGTGGCCGAGCAACTTGCTGATCGTCTTCAAGAAGAAAAGGGCCACCCAGATTTTGAGCTGCGTCTGGATGGAGCACGCGCGACGGAAAATTGAAAACCGGCTGTATCATTTGCAAAAGCGTAGGCCAGCTATTGAGCTCCCCCGCAATCATTGAATACTGGCATCCGTTTCGTGTGCCGACGATGTCCGGACCCGGGGAAGGCAACATCACCACGTTCGCGAAATGGCGAGAATGTGGTGGACACGGCGGAGTGAGAGAACCTGTGCATGCGTGGAAAATCCAAGACGTGAGAACCGGGAGATCCGATCAGCCCGAAGTGCAGGAGCCACCATTGGGCGAAACACTTCGGCGGGCAGGGAGCCACCCAGTGGGTAAGCCTTCCATGAACGCTGGTCGGAAGTCAGATGACTTCGTAGTATTGTCGACGCGGGTGAACAAAGCTGCCACCGCAGTAGCGGAGTCCGCCGAGAGAAGGAGGTCACCGAAGGGAAGTATTGCCGAATTGCCGCCGATGTGCCGGGCACCGAACCGGACTACGCATCAATCAGAGCGTCACGGGAAATCACGACAGGTAGCAACGCAAATGCGATGCGATCGTTTGACCTAACGGAGGAGCCGTATGAGGTAATCCTTGAAGTACGGATCTGTGCGGGGGGCGGCTGGCAACAGCCGTCCCTACCGCGATTACCTTAAATAAACGCCGGATACCTTTCCCGTTCTACAACACTGGTTCTGAACGGGGTGGGCGACCTTGCTCGTTGTGGGCGGACGTTCGGTTCACTATATTCGATACTGCTGCGTCGTGCCCGTCGTTTGCCTATGCTCGATCCAAACCGGCGAATTTACCCAAGAGGTTAGAACATGACTATCGAGACCATTATTGAAAACCTATCTGCCGAAGATCGTCGGTGTGCTTTAGAGTTACTGTGGACGCATATTGAACGCGATGATCCCTCGCTCGTGCCGCCCGAATGGCACGGTGCCGTTATCGCGGAACGCCTGCGCAATCCGTCTCCTGAACCATCGCTGCCGTTGAAGGCAGCAATGAACGAAATAAGGCGTAGGATTGATGGACGTAGAACTTCGCCCTGAGGCAATCGACGACATCAGTTCGTCTGCCGATTTCTTTAACGAGAAAAGCGACGGTTGGGGCAATCATTTTGTCCGCTCGATTGAGTTGGATCTGAGCGCACTAGAAAACGAGGCAGGAATACACGCCGCGCATTTTGGTCTACCGTGCAAGTTTTCCAAAACATTTCCGTTCGCAATATACTATCGAATCGAAGGTGCGCTCGCGATGGTTTACGCTATACTCAGTTGTCGGCTTAGTCCCGATGCGCATCAATCCATACTGGATGGCCGCAGGTCGCGTCACGGCGAATAACAAAGCCGATCGGGATAGGATATAGTTATGATGGATATGATGCCCTGAGCCGCTATTCAGGCTGATGGCCGTCTTGGAGAAAGCGGAGAGACCACATTTATCGACTTGCAATTCTGGATGAGCGGTCACGATACCTTTGGACAGGGGGAACTTGTAGCTGGACTCGCCAGAGTTCAATTGACGGTTGAAACTGGAAAAACCGAAGTCTGGCGACTCCGACTACGAGCAAAATCGGGAATCTATTTCGTGACGGTTTCCTAGCTGTGGGTGAAACTCGCCGTTTGCTTCTTATTGACCCGACGCCTCAAAATGTGCGGTGACGTCGGCGGGCGAGAGGACACGGTCGTAAACGGCGACCTCGTCCAGCTTGCCTTCCAGATTGAACAAATTGTCATTGCGCCCACCCAGGAACATCTCAACGACGCCATCGGCATAACCACGGGCGGCGTCCCCGGAAATCTCCGGTTGCGGATTGCCGTTCAAATACACATTCACGCGCTGCTCGTCACGCGTGAAGACGACATGGTTCCAGGTCTTTAACTCCAACTCGGTTCGCCCCACCAGGATCTCATCGAGTTCGTTACCATTGAAGAAGATTAACTTCCCGACCAGGTCTTCCCGATCCGTGCCACCGATGCCGACGTGGTCGCCAGCCGCTTTCGTGTCGGCGCCCGCGCCACGGGAAAACAGATAGCCGGTGACGGCGCGGGCATCGTGAGGGAATCCATTCCAGAACCAGAACTCGACGCTGTAGGAATCCGGCAGCTCATTGACGGACGCGCGGACACGACCTCCCGCAAAATGTGCGGCCCGGTTGCCGCGTCCTTCACTGGAGAATCCCACGCCCGTCGGACCTGGCAAATAGAAAGCCACGCCCGGTTCATAGGTGCCATGGTGCTCGCCGGTGGCATCGGCGGCCTGCGTCCCGGCCAGTTCGCTCAGTCGCCAATAAGCCGTCGGTCGGGACGCGACCACGGCTTTTGAATAGTCACCAGCGGGAGTAACCATCGGGCGCCGGGGCTTGTCAGCGACCTGTTCCAGCAAATCGAGCAACGCGGCCACGATTTTCGGTTCCGCTTCCACTTCCAGTCCAGCGGTTCGAGCCGCCCACGTCGTGTAGCCTCCCAGCGCATGTTGCTCAGGCGGAGGGATATAACCGTGAGCCCCGTTGGCAAGTTCGATGTTGAACGTCGTCGCCAGCGGACTGGAACCCTTGAGTTTGAGCCCCGTGATGCCGTAGACCTCGTTGGGGATCGCCGTGATGCCCAGCTCGCCAACGCGGATGGCTTGCAGCTTCATTTCCACTTCAGGCTCGTCGTGCAGGTACAGTTGTTCTCGCGCGTACGTCTCGGCCATCCCGTTGGGTGCGCGTCCTTCCAACGAAGCGACCGTTTGGCGTGCCCATGCCAGTCGATCGTCGTCGGGCACCCGGCGGCGTAACCGCAGCTTCTTTTCGGCCATCGCCAGCGACACCGAGTCGTGATACACAATCTGTTCGTACGCCGACTTGGCTCCCTCGGCCACCTCGGTGGTGTACGCGTCCAGGTCACGTCGACCGGCCGGGCGGCTATAGTCCGGCCACATGCTGTCGCCGCTGGTACCTTGCGACATGATGCCGACAAAAGGCGGCTGGGCATCCGCCGCACCGATCAAATTGCCAAACACGTTTCCGAACCGGCCGCAAAAGTCAGCAGACAACGCGGTCGATCCATAGTAGTGCATGGCATAGTTGGCCAGCACAGCGAGCGGTCGACCGTCGGCGGTCTGAACGGACAGGATCGACAGGTCAGGATCTACCGGGCCGGACGGTCCGATATGACTCGGGCTTTGATGGCCCGGATGCATGTGGGCTCGAACATTTTGTTCGCCAAAGGGATCGACGTTGATGCGATCGGATCGAAAGATCCAGCGACGACAATGATTGTGCTCGTGATCCTCAGCGACGGTCCAGCCGATGCGTGCGGCTGTCAAATTTCTTGCCGCCCACACGATGGCTTTGGACAACTGGTCGGGCAGGAAGACTTGATAATCAGGATCGGCACCGCTGCCCAAACATCCCATCGCTGCCGGCGCGGTATGAGTGTGCGTGGCGGAGATCAGTATCCGGTCGGTGGGAATACCCGTCGCCTGATGGGCAAGCTGCTTGGCTTGATCGAGCAACTCGGCCGGGATCATCAGGCTATCGACGACAACGATAGCCAACCGCGTCGTGCCATCGTCAAGCACCAAGGCGCGAGCCATCAGCCGATCCTGCGCACTGTCGGCGGTTCGCTCGTCGAACATTCCATTGACAATCACCGGAAACTTAGTCGGTGTGATGTCGATCGCGGCAGCACCGGCGCGGAACGCTGGCTTGCTGGATTCGTCAGCGTGAAGCTCACCAAATGCCAGCAGGGCGAACGCGACAACGGCCGGCCGGGTCACGCGCATGCGAAAGGAGTCAAACATATTATTCAAGCCTCTGAGTTCACGGTTACGGGCCGTTTGATGATTACTTGTCGTAGCTGGACTCGCCAGAGTTCAGATTCACACGCACAACGCTGCATCCCGACGACTCCAGCTAAGCACATCAGGGGAAATCACTCGGCATAAGTTGGATAACCGCGTGCCCAACGGGCCGCGTTTCGCGAACTCAGCGCGGGGCGATGCCCACGCGGTTAAACGGAAACACTTGATCAGATGTGCTTACGAGAAACAAGACACTGATTGATCGCATTCTCGTAAACTCACGTTGCACAGTCGAATCAAACCTCGCTGCAATTTGCGCGCAAGCACGCAACTGCCTGTGCGGCATCGCGGCCCCTCACGCGCCCCACACGTGCGGACTGACTCGCTGCGCCTCGTCCATGTCAGCGGGCAGATTCAAGTGGACTCCAATCTTCGTCGCTCGCCAGTTTCCAGGTATCCCCGCCATCGGGACTGGTCAGCAGCATGCGGCGGGAACCGATATGGTCGTTGCGGTAGAACCAGAACGTGGACCAGTAATCGTAGGATAGAAACAACCGGCCCCTGCGATCGATGGTTAAGCGATGATAGAAAACGCTGTACTCTGAAAACGGCGAAACAACAATCGGCACCGGAGCACTCCACGGTTCCCCCGGTAGCTTCCGTGAGTAGCCCAACACCGCATGATAGCTGGCGGGATGCGGCGGCTCGCCAGTCTGCCACATACGAAAGACCGAGTGTAGCGTTCCATCCTGGCCGGTCACTAACCCAACGTAAGTTTGCCGTGCGTCGACCATTGGTTCTGGCGCGGTCCATCCCGCCGCAGTATCGTTCGGTTTCAATGATCGAGCATACGGGAAAGGTTTGCCATGCGTTCCGATCAGCAAATGCAAATATCCCTCACCATCAATCGTGATACTGGGTGAGTTGTGCACGTCATTGGCTGGCGGACCGTAACCAACGAGGGTTGGTTCGCTCAGTTGCTTCGTGCTTCGGTTCCACGTTGCCGCGTACCCCGGCACGCCGGGCACTTTCGTTTGTGGAGCCGTTGCTTCACCCCAGACGACATGCACCCGGTCGTTCTTGGAAACAACGGACGATGGGATACCGGAATGCGATGAGAAGCCGATGCACTGCTTTGAAACTGCTACGGGTTGGCCGACTACAATCTGGCCATCTCGCTTTTCAGGCAGAAACAAATCCAGATCATGAACTCGCCGCCAGATCAATCGAGGGTCGGAAGCCGTTCGTGTATACCGCACAATCGGCGGCGGTCCGGTTGGAACGTTTTGTCCCGAGTATTGTTCGATATCAAACGTACGGGAACGGTCTTCGTTCCCCGGAATCGCCCATGCCGTGAACGTGACGCCATGATCGGGTGAATGCAGCAGCACGGGGGTTTTGCCGCAGCGGCCGAGCACATAGAGATCATTGTTCTGGTCAAACGCAACTTTGGTGCTCGATGCGATGATGGATCCATCACCGACCGCCGCGGTGCGCTGCGCCGTAGTGAGTTCGGCGGCAATCCAAGTCCCACCGTCCCTGCGCCATAGTTGCTTGCGGGACAAGATATACGGACGGTTTTCTAAATCGAAATAGACCTGATTGTCCGAGGGAATCGCACTGACATAACCAAACTGTTCGTTCTCGTGCTGATAAGCCTTGAGCATGATCGGCATGTCGAGCGTTGATGCTGCCGCTGGCACACCTCGCTGGACTCGCAACGTCGCATAGGTTGAAAAAGCGGGATCGTTTTCCGGCGTGGCACGCAGGCGAACGGTCCGTGATTGCTGCTTTTCGGCGAGTGAAAGCGAAACCGACACTTCCTTCGCGGTCTTGGGTCGCAATGTGACGCGATCTTGCGACAGTGCGACTGACGACTGACGGGCTGATGACTGAAGGCTGGGCGACTGGCGGTCGGGGGCATCCAGTTCCAGCAAGATCGTTTGCGGTTGGGTCGAGTTATTATGGATTCGAAATGTCTGCTCAGCCCGCTGGCCATCGGCGAGATAGACCGATCGCTGGTACGGTGTGACTAGCCAACGATACTGGGGTAATGGAAACCACGCGTTGCGTTCGGGCGTCCAGCAACTGAGGTTTCGATAGTCATCACGGCGGTCCCAACGAGTGACACCATCTATGTGAATCGTCCCTTGGAAGGCATCCAATTGAATCCGCCACGGCTCATCACCGCGTGACGAGTCCGCTGAAATCTGACAGGACGCCTCACCCTGATCGTTGACAGGCATCGTTTGAACGAGGCGATCATCCTGATCAAAGACAGAAACGGAGTCCAAGTTCTTGGCCAGGCCAGATAAATCGATTTCGAACGATTTCCGTCGAGGAAGAAAGCAGAGACTGCCTGCATGTTCAGGGCTGGCCACGACGATCGGCTCTTCGTGAGCCGCGTCACGATGCCCGCGTGAGGTTTCGATGAGGTACTTGCGGCAATTCGTTCGGAAACCCCAGTACATTGCCGTGCCATAACGGTCGTTCGATACGGTGACGTTGAGCGCATAGACTCCCTTCTGTCGGACCATCGTCGAGAAACGAATTCGTTTCGCCGGCCCCGTTTTGCCACGTGGCAGTCCGTCGTCGGGAATCAGCAATTCCTGGACGACGCTCCGGTCGGGTGCGACCAGGATGGCTCGCAACTGAGTCCGCTTGCGAGAGCGATTGAGATCCTGTTTTTGCACATCGACGATCAATTCGCCAGGTTCGGCCAGGAAGTAGACGCCTCCCACGCCACCGAGTCGCGGTGTGATCTCGCCCTGATTCAGGTCGTCAGGTATTTCGTTTTCCGCGGTGACCACATGGCAGGTGCATAATACGATGATCAAGCTGAAACATAATCGCAGCGAGAAAGTGTTTTTCATGATAATTTTATTTTGATGAAGTTGCAATTCGGATTCTCTCTGAGATCGCTTGGATCCCAGCTCAAGTGACGTTCTTGAGAGTTTGAGTAGGAAGCCTCGTTCAATCATAAAACGGTCCCTCCAGAGCGTCCAGTTCTCCGGAGGCACCCAGATCGTTCGCAGCAATCTTACCGCTGCTCGCATTCACGAGGTTAATCTGCCACTGGTACTTCCCAGGTTCCAGTTTCGAAATATCCAGGACCACTTGTTGCTGGTCGCTCGACTGCAGGGGCCACTCACGTTGCGCGGTGACGTTGCCGCTTTTCGCTTCGGTGAGTGTCATTCTTACCCGATCACTATCTGCATTGATTGATTGCGTTCCCATCAGATTGAGTGAGATCGGCAGCGATTGATGTGGCAGCATGATGACCTGCTCGATTTCAGCCTTGGCGATCACCGGTTCGGTGAAAGCGAGCAGGCGAATACCACCAACATCGATAGTCAACTTCGCCCGGTCAGGAAAATCGCTCTCCGAGATGAAAATCTGCGCATACGAAACCGATTCCCAAGGTTCCGTACCGAGCGCCGCCTCGTCGATCAGGTCGGCAATCGAAAAACGCAGCGGAATCCATTCCTGCTGACGATCACCCAGTTCGCGTCGAGCTTCGATCAATCGCGACTTGGAAGCATGAGAACCGATGGTAAATCCCAGCAGGGTCGAGTCATCGGCCACCTCATCGCGATCAGAATCCACCCGCACCATGAACTCAAGAATATCCCAGGCAGCCATATCAAGCTCGTCTTTGCCAAAGTATCTCCTGATCCGCGGCCAACCGATCGGATAGGCGCCTCCCTCCCCGCCATCGTGCCGATGGTCGATCTCAACCTTCCATCGCATACCAGGTGTGCCACCGAGTCCCGCCTCATCGCTCAGCTCAATCTCTCCCTCATTGGTCCCATTTTTCCACTGCGAGAAATCCTCGCCGAGGTCTTCTATCCGCACCTTGCCCAAAGCCATCGCCCGCTCAATTGGCGTGAGTTTCACCTCCATCTCCGTCGTGCCCGGAGCCACGTTGACGCTCACCGAGGGCGCGTCGCCCTTGCGAACGGCGGGAAAGGCGAGCAGTTCCTCGATCGATTTCGCCAGCGCCCAGCGGCGGGCATTGAACTCGTCGGACGGCCACATGCCATCTTCGAGATATTTCTGTTGCACTTCAATCGCGTCCCAGGTTTGCTGCAATCGAGTCTGTGCCCGCTTGACCGCTTCGAGGCAATTCTTGTCCTGACTCCCCTGCCGCTCCCAGATCGCTTGTTGCAGAGTGTAGACGTACCGCGCGTCATCAAAGCCCTCGCGGAAACACTCCCAATAGATCGCTGGGATCACCTCGCCATCGTCACCAATGCGGTTGCCCGATCCCGATTTCTTCCCCCGCAGATAGTCAAATGGATCCGGTGGTACTGTCCAGGACCAGTGCCAGGGAATGAGCGTCGTGTATCCACTGCGCCAGAAGCCGAAGCCATAGGTCATCCGGCCTCCCTTGCACATCACTCGCCGGTTTTTGATCTCGGTCGCATTGTGATTCGGGTAGCTCCAGAACTCGTGTTGTTGCTGGGCGATAATTTTTTCATAGGGCACTGAATAGGGCTGTGAGCACCAGACATCCACATAGGGCGCATAGTCGGCCGCATCCGCAGACAGCGGATTTTTGGTGGCGTAGGTTCGCAACCCGGCGTCCTTGAGCGCTTTGTAAACTCGCCAGCCAAACTCTTTGTGAGATGCCGCGACTTCATCGATCGGCGCAAAGACCATTTCGGGCCAGCCACGTTTTTTGCGTTCGGCGTCGAACGCACGGTACGCTTCGGTAACCTTGGTATAAAACTCGGGCGGCGGCATTTTTTCGATCCGCCAGTGACTCTCTACTTTTCCGTTGGGCGTCATTTTTCGATACAGCCCGCTGATCCCACCCGTCACTGGAATCGGCCCTTTCAATCCCGCGGCCATCATCCGCTCGATTTCATCCCCATTGCTCATCTCCAGGCGTTCGCTGCGCTCGTCATACCAAATACTGAGC
The DNA here is from genome assembly GCA_041688415.1 of Rhodopirellula sp. Taxonomy (GTDB): domain Bacteria; phylum Planctomycetota; class Planctomycetia; order Pirellulales; family Pirellulaceae; genus Rhodopirellula. The sequence continues at coordinate 14,995 of JBDNIG010000662.1, forward strand.
GTCGGCATCATGTCGAGACCAAAGTCCCGCATCGCTTGGTATTCGTTCGCGGTCGCCTTGTCGATGAAGGCTTTGTCCTTGCCCGCAAAGGCCACCTTATTTCTGGCGTAATAGTAAGCCGAATAATGCTTCGCCGGATCCTGCTTCAATGAAAACGGCAAGACTCGCAGGGCCAGCGGAATCTCTACCGGCGTGGTCGTGACATCATCTGACACCGTTACGGTTCCGCGATACAGCCCGGCCTTGGTCCCTTCGGGCACATCCACGGTGAGCCACCATCGCTGGCATTCCTTCGCCGGTGACGAATGCTGCGTTACCTGTTCGAGCAGTTCCGGCAGACGGCGGTAGGTATCCCGAGACGTGTATCGCGGAAAACCCATGTTCCAATAGGTGGCTAGTCGAACTCCGATTTTCCCGGCACCAATTTCCCCTTCATCGCTTTTCAGACTGGAAACACGCACCTGCAAATTTTTCAAATCTCTCACTGGATAGAGACTGAAAGTAAACGGTTCGAACTCGCCCTGAGCGGCAAAGGCCTGCAACCCGGCGACACGCTCATGCGCGAGAGGATGCGTATTGGGATAAACCGGCTCCATGATCGGACGCTGAAACAACAGAAAACCGCGTTCTTGTTCGACGTCATTGAGCTCCGGCTCCGCCGCCGTTTCGATAAACGGCATTTCCCGATACCCATCCGGAACAGTCGGCTGTTGTCGTGCAAGCCGCTGCTGAGCAGAACTCAGCCCGCTTCCGGCCATCACTAGACACATTGCCCAGACCAGGATTTTTATGTTCATTTTTATTTGCCTTTGTTCTGTGGACTCAACTTTCGCACATTCTATTTCCAGTTGACAACATTCCTTATTGATTCGGTTAGCGGGTTTGCAGGGCTTCGTTAGGTATTTCGTTTTTCGTGTCTACTGCATCGAGTACTCAAACGAAAACTGATGATCATGCTCGTCAGGAACCAGCTTCGTGTTTCGAGTCAGGTGTTCTTTATCAGTGTTGTAGGTAATCGCATGGACGCGGTTTTCCTCTGGAACGAAACGGTAGAGCCGTACCGAACCATCGCTGCCATAGTCGGACAGGCAAGAATGCACAACATTGCCGTGCTCTCCCAGTGCGGAAATGTGCATGGCTTGACTGCGACTTTGATCGCCGGAACAAATTAGAAACAGATTTTTGTGTCGTTTGAAGCACTTATCCCACATTTGAACGGATGTGTTGCCTCGTTTCTTATGACATTTTTTCCATTGCATGCGCCCCTTCGGATCGCTGATGTATCCCTTGTTCGACTTCGGTCGCTCAATGGGACCGAGATCCATGTGCGTGGTGATGATGACTCGGTGCATGGGATGGTTGTCAATGATCTCATTGGCCCACGCCAGCACATCATCCGGTGCGTTGCATTCTAGATTCAGGAGCAGAAAATCGAGATTCGCCGCGCGAATTCGCTGAAAGCTGTTGGCGTTGTTGCCGGAGACCGCTGGATCGGGACGATCCGGGTGAAACGAGCCTCCGTACCAGTCAAAGCCCTTGAAACGCGACTCGGGGAAGTACTTCTGGAACAACGACGAGTCGCCGCTACTCACCATGTCGTGATTCCCGACCGTCATGCCGTACGGGATGACTCCATGAATCCGATCCATGCACTGGCGAGCCACCTCCCATTGTTCTGGCACGTTCTTGTCAACGATGTCACCGACGTGGCTGACGAAGACGATGTTTTGCTGCTCGCGATTCTTCGCAATCCAATCCGTGATCGTTTGGAAAATGGGATTGCGAACGCCTTCGTCGCTAGTCGGATCGGATTTCGTGTTTCGATCGTGATACGCCTGCGTATCCGGAATAACAGCGATTGTAAACGAGTCTGCCGGGGTCGGGGCGAACTCTGCGTCGTCAGCCATGATGGCTGTCGTGCAGCAGACAAACAGAATTGGTTGGACGATTTTATTCAAACGCATGTTGGTCTTGTACGTTGTTGGTGAACGGTAGTAAGGCGGGTCTGCCAGGATCGATTGGATTGCCGCCACAGTACACCAAGATACCTGATCCCTCAAACCTGTTCAGCCACTCGGCCGAAATGCGGGTCAGCCCAGAAAGGCTAAGCGACAGCGAGACAATAAAACGCGTCGAATCAAAGTAGCTACCGTCGCCAGACGGTGGAATCCACGTTCTGGCGAACGTAGCTA
>JBDNIG010000663.1:0-3302 GCA_041688415.1 Rhodopirellula sp.
AGAAAGTAAATCACCGTCATGCTCACCGACATCGCAAAATTTCATCGCCAATTTAAGTTGGGATGCCGCCGCGTGCGCGGACGCGAAACATCGAAATTTCTGAAAAAGCAACGGGGGCGTTCGCTTGATTAAGGACTAGGAAGAATCTCGAAGCATCGCCGGTAGTTCCATTGCGTTGACAAGAGATCGATTGGGACGGCTTGACTGTGGCGCAACCATCGCCTACCCTACGGGCGGTGAGGTTCTCGCTCCACTGCCCTTAATGATCTGGTTAAACTCCATGCGTTCGCTCATTTTCCAATCGATTTTCGTCTTGGCCTGTGTTGTTCCACTGCTCACCTCTCCAGGATGCTCGTCTCAACTGAGTGAGGAGGATACGCCGATCGTGCATAGCGATGAGGACGATGTGTCCCGAGTCGAAAGCGACGCTGACAATCCGTAAGTCGGCGGGGGGGCGCATCACGTTTCTTTATTTTGCTCTTTTGAGATTTTGCCATGAAACGATCTTCCCGCACCGCATTCACACTCGTCGAATTGCTGGTGGTCATCGCGATCATTGGCGTGTTGGTCGGCTTGCTGTTGCCTGCGGTTCAATCGGCTCGCGAGGCGGCTCGCCGAATGCAGTGCTCCAACAACCTAAAGCAGATCGGTTTGGCGCTTCACAATTACCACGACACTTTTAGGTCATTCCCACCAGGCTGGATCCGCTCCAACGGTGCCGGTGATCGTCGTTACGCGTGGAGTTGGTCAGGGGCGATTTTGCCTTTTATCGAACAGTCCGCACTGCAGGACAACAGTGGGTTTGGAGAGGTAAACATCCACTCTGCAGCGGCCGACCCGGCTCTTTTGAAGGCACTACAAACGCCCGTGCCCGGTTACCGCTGCCCGTCGGACATCGCCCCGGCGACAAACAATTGGTTGGCCATCCACAGCGAGCGGATGGCGACGTCCAATTATGTCGGTACGCATAACAGTGACTACTGGGACGTCAACGGCGATTCCACGCAGGGAGGGATGTTTATTGAGAACGAACCGACGCGGTTTCGCGACGTGCTCGACGGCACGAGCAACACGTTCATGGTGGGCGAACGAGCGTGGAGTTTCCGCGACGTCAACGGCGACGTGCTCATTTCCGGTGCTGCCCACACCTGAGGATGTGTCCCAGGCCACAGCAGCGATTGGAGGTGGGGATACCAGCTCGCTCTGGGAGTTTACCGCATGAATTTGAACGGCACGGACCAATCCGGAAAAATTTACTCCAGCAAAGTGAGCACACGAGGTGCCGCAGCGTTCTCCAGCCAGCATCCAGGGGGCGCGCAGTTTTGTCTCGCCGACGGAAGCGTGCGGCTTGTCACTGAAAGTATCGACGGCGCATTCAACAATCAAGGCGTGCAGACCGATCTGAGCGGCAACCGCGACCGTGCCGCGCGTTCAGTGATTGATACTCTGTGGGAACGACTTAATGCCAAGAGCGATGGACAAGCCATCGGTGAGTTTTAGCGTAATCGGTTTCTGCAGAGCACAATTAACCACCTTAACATTCTTGTGAGTATATCATCATGACCTATCTATTTGGGACGGTAACCCGAACGGTTCCTGCGACATCGATCCTGACATTGGTGCTGCTGTCGATTGCTCTCTGCGCTCCCGCCACTGATGCGATCGCGGAGGAGCAAGTGACGCTGAATCAAAAAGCCGATGGTTACCGTGGCATTTGGTACATGAACCAGCCATCGGGTGATCAGTACGTTTACAAATACAGTGGCGGCTTGGGGACGTATTGCGGCAAACATAAACCGTTCGCGATCTACTGCGAACAAGTCAACAAGACCTTCTTCTGTTACGGCGGCGCAACTGCAGGTAGCAACCGCGAACTGGTGCACATGGTTTCTTACTTCGACCATGACACGAAAACGGTGCCGCGCCCGACCCTGCTCTTGAACAAACACACCAACGACGCACATGACAACCCGGTCATCTCGGTCGATGATGATGGGCACATTTGGATATTTTCGACGTCGCACGGTCGCTCACGCCCATCGTACATCCATCGCAGCAAGCGTCCGTTCGATATCGAGCAGTTTGAACGCGTGTCGGCAACACGTGTCGATGGTGACGAGCGTACACCGATCACGAACTTTTCATACATGCAGGCCTGGCATTCGAGCCAAGGATTCCACTCATTCTTCACTCGATACAACTATCCTGCTGCACGTACGATCTGTTTCATGAACAGTCCTGATGGTGTTCAGTGGAGTGAGTGGCAGCGGCTGGCCGCGATTGGTCAAGGGCACTATCAAGTCAGCGGAATTGGCAATTCTAAGCTCGGTTCAATGTTCAACTACCATCCCGACGGCAAGGGACTCAACTGGCGAACCAACCTGTATTATCTCGAAACGAGCGACAACGGTACGTCATGGCAGACCGCTGATGGACGTGCATTAGAGTTGCCGTTGGAGGACGTCGACAACGATGCCTTGGTGCACGATTACGAAGCAGAAGGACTGAACGTTTATCTGAAGGACCTTCGTTTTGACCAGCAGGATCGCCCCGTTTTACTTTTTCTGACCAGCAAGGGCTACGAATCCGGTCCGCAAAATGACCCGCGCACGTGGACGCTTGCCCGCTGGACCGGGACTCAGTGGCAGCTCTCACCGATCACGACGTCGGACAACAACTATGACTTCGGGGAACTATGGTTATTCGCCGACGACGACTGGCGTGTGATCGCGCCGACCGAATCGGGACCGCAACCCTATAACCCCGGCGGTGAAGTAGCGATGTGGAGAAGCAGCGATCAGGGAATAACGTGGAAGAAAATGCGACAACTCACGCACGACAGTCCGATGAATCACACGTATGTTCGACGCGCTTTGAACTCACACCCCGATTTTGTCTCGATCTGGGCCGATGGCCACGGCCGACAACCGTCACAGTCACGGTTGTATTTCTCAAACTCTGCGGGTGATGTGTTCCAGTTACCGGAAAAAATGAGCACATCGACGACTCAACCCTTGAAAGTTCCGGCTAAAAACCACCCTGGGAGTCCGTAGGGTCAAGCGTGAACTTCATGCGGATTGTGAACACGTCTGGCGGTGACCGAACGAAGAAAAGGTACGGACGAAAAAATTAGGAGAAGAAAACGGGACGTAGAAGAAAACGAGAAGAAAACGGGACGGAGAAGAAAACGGGACGGGGTGTGCCGGGATAAAACCGGCTTGGAATAGGGAATGAAAGTGTCCTACGAAGAACGACTAGCCATCGACTTTGGCCTTCAGCGGAGGTGCGACTACGGTAACAAC
>JBDNIG010000664.1:0-31450 GCA_041688415.1 Rhodopirellula sp.
ACTGGCGCCCGCGCACTCGTGAGCGGTATCGAATTGGCTGACATGATTGTCAGCGTGCCGCCGCTGCCACCATCGAACCTCAGGCAATCGTCGCAAGCCTAAGCAACGATTTCCCAGCACGGGTAGATAGAACGCTTACACAACACCCCTGCGCCAAAACGGCTCATTTTGTCGAAAAACTGATCGGCATATGCATACACTACAACCCACTGAACGTCTGTCCCCGGACACCATCGCCGTTGGTGTAGTCCGATGATGCGTCCAGCCCACCGGTCAGCAGCAGACCATTGATTTTGGCACTTGCTTGCGCCAGTTTTCCCTCTGCCGCAATTTGTTGAATCGTCGAATCGTAGTAACTCCGTCGAACCACCAAGGCTTGCAGGAAGCTCATCTGTCCCAGCCGATACGCTTGGTCGGAAAGCTCCAAGCTCTTTTTAGTTTGCGGAATAATTTGCTCTCGATATTTTGTCACCGACGCCAGTGAGGCGTTGTACTCCTGGGCGGCGCGGGCCAGCCGAGCTTTGATCGCTTGCTCAATGCGGTTTTGATTTTTAATTGCCTGCACGTAGTCCGCATAGGCTGCCGAAACGTTGCCCGAATTTTTATTCCAGACTGGAATCGGAGCACCGACCGTGACATTTAGAAAACTGGAGTTAACGGCATCGTCGTATCCCACGCCCAGTTGCCCCGTCAGGTTGGGAATCATTTGTACTTTTTGGCGTTTTAACATCGCTTGTTTTTCGCAAACGAGTGCTCTGGCGACTGCCATTTCAGGGCTGATTGCCACAATTTCATGGTATTGCGTATCCCAATCGGGTGCGTCGTCGAGGTAGTGGAACTCGGCTACCAGACGCGCGGGAGTCGTCGCGGACAAACCGGCCACGGCCGCGAGATCCTGCCACGAACCACGGTAGGCTGCCTCGGTGCGTTCTGCCGCAAGCGTGACTTCACTCAGCAGCGTCTGTGACTGCAGCACGTCAATTGCGGTGCCTTCCTGCGCATCTTGACGCTGCGTCGCCACTTCAACACCACGGCGGGCGACCTCGGTAAAATTGTGAATTGCGTCAAGTTGCTTTTGCGCGATGAGTGCCTCATAGAACCGCAGACGCACGTCCGTCAGCACACGATAACGCTGTGTCTCGTATTCCCCTTGTTGGGCATTTGTCGTCTGCTGCAACACTGCTCGATTGAGAGCGAGTTTGTTACCGCGAACAAATTTCTGCTGCACAAAAGCGCCATGCTGGTCCGTCCCCTGATCGGCGATCTGATATCCAAAGTAACCCACCGTGGGATTGGGACGGGTGCCAACCTGCTGGCGCAATCCAGCCGCCTTGCTGGACGCGGCATTTGCCGCCGCAATCGTAGGGTTGTTGCCAAGTGCCAACTGCTCCACGTCCGCAAGCGTGTAGGATCGTTCGCCGCTCGGCTGAAATTTTCTATCGAGATTAACGCCAATCTCAGGTGCTGGTGTGAACTCATTCGGGGACTCCGCAATCAGACGTGCTTTCAATGATCCCGTCTCTTCACCGGCGTTCATTTCCCTACGGTTACTGAACGAGGACGGCTCATCATCGCTGACTGCGTGTCCGTTCTCGCTACCCTGAAACGCGACCGTTGCGATCACAACATCAGGACGGGCGAGGTTTTCTTCATCCGCGATCGAGCCGTTTTGCACGGCGGGTGGCGGAGAGACAACGCTGTTGGAGTCGCCTTGGTGGCGACCCAGCGTCGCACATCCGGCCAATGCGAGAGTTGCGGACGCGGACAAGCAAACGAAGGTGTATTTCATGGCATTCGTAACAAAGGGTGGATTGATGATTGCAACCAGCGGATGAACTGGCTTCCCTGCCAATCCACTGCTCGCCACGTCTGTTGTGAATGCCTTGTCACTTTCTATCGGAAAACCATACGAAAAGTCTGATCAAGAAGCGAGTTTCGTTGATCGTATCCAAAACCACACTCTGCATTATCCCGACGATCGGCACCGTTTAACAGTTTTCATGGCAACTGAAACGCATCCATCGATGCGTGCTGGAGGATTTTTGCTTTCGTCCACGGCGACTCGGGACCGGTCTTACTTTGACCGGACGCGGCGCGCGGCACATCGTCGAAGACGTTGCCGAAGATGGAGGTGCCGCTATACATGTCGTCGAGGTAAATACCGATGCACCCGCGGTTCTCGAAACCGTAAATGTGATGCAGATAGTTGTGGCGGATCACCGGGCCGGTCGATCTCGCAGAGAAGGTTGAAGCCGTAAAACCGCCGACCTTGACATCTCTCCGAAATCTTTCACGCCCAGCACGCTCATGTCCGCTTGCACTACCTGGCCGCGCGCGGTGGGATCAAGTCGTTCCAGCACGGCCGGATCCGTCACGGGTTTCCAGGCAGTGACGTGCTTGCCGCCGGAGAGCCGGACGTCATCACCTTGACGGGCGCGATAGACAATCGGCGCTGACTCGGTGCCCGCATCCTCCGCCGTCAACTCAAATGCCCGTGACAATTCGTACACGCCGCCGTGAACCGTGACCGTAATCCCTCCGGCAGGCAGCCCCTTGCCGGTCTTGAGTAAGCGGATTTCGTCCCGCGCCCGTTCCAGCGTTGCGAACGGCTTCGACGCGGTGCCAGCGTTGGCATCGTTTCCGCTCGCCGCGACGTGGAACTCCGTACCAAGCACCAATTCCTGCGTTCCAGAGGCCGAGAGGGTCAGTGTGGATGCCAGGATCGTGGCCAGCACGAGGCAGGCAGTGTTAGGGAGTCCCGCTGCGGCATTGATAGTGCGATTCATTGTTGACTCTGCTTTTGTGAGAAGACTGGACGAACGTGCGAGGATTTCGATCGAACGCCACGATTAACCGAGCGGGCCAATTTAAGGCTTGCCATATCGAAAGAACGTGACTGCACGCTTCGGTTCAATCGATTGTTATTCGCTCAGTTCAGATCGTGTGGAACGACGGGAAAACGAAGAACTCCCAATCGCTGTTTGTGTGATAGAATAAGAGAGAAGGAAACAACCAAAAGGCTTAGGGAATTGGCGAATCACCAGAACAAGCACATCCGCGAAGCGGTCGACTACGCCGAGATCCACGGCTGGCGTGTCGTGAAGGCGGGAGCAAGAGCACATATTTGGGGGCGAATCTATTGCCCGCGGACAAACCGGGAAGGATGCGCGAAAGCCGTTTACTCAACCCCGCGAAGCCCAGAAGATCACGCGAAAGACCTGCGCCGTGCAGTCGATCGTTGTCCCCACAGTTAGTCATCGCGGAAAGGTAGCGAAAATGCACAAGTACGAATTCAGTTTAATCTTAAAGGGTTCGATGGAGTTGACGGAAGATATTGCAGACAAGTTGTTTGAATGCGGTTGTGACGATGGAACACCGGGCACGTGCAGCGGTGTTTTCTCGGTAGACTTCCATCGCGAGGCAACGTCGTTAGAAGCTGCGATCAATTCGGCCGTCAAGAACGTCGAAGCCGCTGGTTGCGATGTGGAGCGTGTCGAGATCCAAGCCGAGTCGTTGCAGCATTCCGCATAGAGGTATTTCAATCGAATAACGAATTGCGATCTATCCGCAGAGCCCAGCCCGATCGCAAGCTTCCCGCTCGGACTCCCGCGGCTGAGTAACTCAACGAACGCTTTTTGCCGAAGATTCTCGATGACCGCGCAGCAGGCCGCTATCGGCATCTCAAACGAGAAATGACACGCGGGAAGCTCGGGAGTATTTAGCCGTGTCGTGAGTTTAGCCATCTTCATGCCACCTCGGACGATATCGGCTCGACATGACTTCGGTCCATGAGGGTTTGAGCGACGACGAGATCAACTCCATCGCCTCACCACAATGACGAGACTTCGGTGAGTAGCAACTCGCAGTCGACTCCACCCAGTCGGCACGCCGAGCACCGCGCCACTGTGGGCAGTAACGATCACAACAGGAATTGTAAAACCGGCGGCTCGGATTGACATCCGTCACAGCGATAGACGCGGCCACCAGAAGCCCGCGTCCGGCACAACACCGTCTTGGCAAGTGTGCTCTGCACTTGCGCACGCTGCCTGGCCGGAGTGCTTCTTCAATTACTGCGGCGCATACTGTTTGAGCAGGCTGGCAACGGTCAAACTTGGCGTCTGGTTCGGCGATACTCGTCGGACCGGGTTGAGCTTGTGCTGGTTGGCGAAGCTTCTTCCATCCTGCGGTGACGGAGTTGGAAATTGCCGCGGCCAGCGAACAATAATATACCCCGCTAACTAACCGACATCAGGTGAGTAGATATCCCAGGCAAGAGGGTGGTTTCATTCAGTGCAGCGGGCCAGCGGCTGGATTGCAACCGACATCTGGTTGCTAACGGGCATGAAGGGTGTCGTCAGGGCTAGGCAGCGGATGTTCATCCTGATGCGATGGGGCGACGGTCCCTAAGAACTCAGCCGACAGATCGAATGAAAGACATTCTCAACGCTCTGCATTCCATCGACCGCGCGGACGAGGTTTTGCTGATCGTAATGTTCCAGCAGGGGGGCGGTTCGCTCTTTGTAGATTTCAAACCGCTCCCGGATAGACTCGGGCGAATCATCGCGGCGCTGACCACTCTGTGACCGCTTGGCGAGCCGCTGAACTAACTCGCCAATCTCCACCATCAAGTGAATCACGTGATCGAGCTGCTGCGAACATTTTCGCAATACGCTATCGAATGTCTGGGCCTGAACGAGCGTTCGTGGAAATCCGTCGAGCAGATAGCCGTGTCGGCAGTCGTCGGCTTCCAAGCGCTCGGCGATCAACTGCATGATGAATTCGTCGGGCGCAAAATCGCCACGATCGATGCATGCATGAATGTCGCCAGCGGCCTCGCTATCGAGCGAGCGTAACATTTCACCGGTGCTGATGTGCGGGATCCCCAAGCGAGCACTCAGTCGCTCACACTGCGTTCCTTTGCCGGATCCTGGTGCACCGATGAAGACAATTTTCAACAATTGAACCATCCTCGATGGGAGCTTTAGACAACTGGTGAGGAGCCACCGCTCGCCCCTTCGAGCAGACCGCGGTAATTACGCATCACCAAGTGACTATCAATCTTCTGGACCAAATCGAACGCCACACTGACGGCGATCAACAACCCCGTACCGCCATAGAAACCAGCGATTGAATAAGGCACGCCGAGCGAGCCGTACACAATCGTGGGCACGATCGCAATCAGGCCAAGGAACGCGGCACCGACGTAGGTGATTCGCACCATGACTTTTTCCAAGTAATCGGTCGTTCGCCGTCCCGGACGGTAGCCCGGAATGAACGTGCCGCTCTCCTTCAGATTGTCACTCATTTCCTTCGGGTTGAACGTGATCGCCGTCCAGAAATAACAGAAGAAGAAAATCAGCGCCACGTACAGCAAGTTGAAGAAGTACGACGATTGGTCACTCAGAGTCAAACTAACCGTATTGAGTGCTCGGAACAATGTCCCCGACGAATCAAACCGACCGGCGAGGAAGCTGAAGAACACCCCAGGGATCATCAACAGGCTGCTCGCGAAAATGATCGGCATCACGCCGGCTTGGTTAATCCGCAATGGCAAGAACTGGCGAGTGCCACCGTAAACACGGCGCCCGCGAGTGAACTTGGCGGATTGAGTCGGAATTTTTCGTTGCCCCAGCGTGATGAACACGACCCCAAAGACCACCACGACGAACAGAACGACCAGGATAATGAGCGTTTCAATGCCCACGTCACCCTTGGACAGTCCCGTCAACTGCGGCTTCATTCCCGAGACCAGCTCAAACAGAGCTTTTGGCATCTGAGCGAGGATGCCGGCCATGATCAGCAAACTGATCCCGTTGCCGATCCCGTACTCGTCAATTTGTTCACCCAACCACATCAAAAATACCGTTCCGGTGGTCATCGTGAGCACGGCGACGACCTGCCAACCAAAATAGAGGTTTTGGTCGGCGTTCATAAACATCGGGTTGATATTGCTCTGGCCGTCCGCACCGGCCATCAGCATGAACTTCAAATACATGTAGCTTTGCACGACGCAAATCAGCACGGTGAGGTACCGCGTGTATTCATTAAGTTTTTTACGCCCCGCCTCGCCTTCTTTCTTCAATTCCTCGAGCGGCTTATAGACGCTACCGAGAAGCTGGAAAATGATCGATGCCGAGATGTACGGCATAATCCCCAGGCCGAAAATCGTTGCTTGGCGCAAATCGCTGGCCGCGAACAGACTGACCTTTTGCAGGAAATCGGCGGCACTGCCACCGGCAGCATCCTCGAGATTGGTCGCGATCATCGGCAACGGGATGTGAAACCCGATGCGGTAGACGGCGAGCAACCCAATCGTCAGCAAGATCTTCTTGCGGAGTTCGGGAATCGAGAAAATGATTCGGAGCTTTTCGAACATCGATCCGTCCGTCGTCGAGCGTTGGAGGGTGGGGTGAGGCGTAGCAAGCCGCGGAGTCTAGCGATCGACATCGATCAACACGAGAGCGATTTGCTAAACGGGACTTCTAATTAGCCGTTTTGGCGTTAGCCACGGTTATCTTCCAATCAGCCACCTCGCAGTAGCCATGATAACACGGGCGCAATCGGGGCTAACGCCCAAGGCTAATCGCACCAGTGCTAACTATCGATTGTTTTGGCTATGAACCGGGAACCATGCCAACTAGGCGTTGGCCTTCTTCAAATCAGCAACACGTTCGTCCGGTGTCCGTTTGGCTGGGATCTTGTCGATCGTTCCGCCAGCCGCCGTGATCTTCTCTTCGGCGGACTTGCTGAAGCGGTGCGCACGAACGGTGAGTTTCTTGGTGATTTCACCATCGCCGAGGATTTTGACTTCGTCAAAGGTTCCCTTGGCCACGTTCTTCGCGGACATCGTCTCCAGCGTGACGGTGTCGCCATCGTTGAAGATTTCGTTCAGACGACTGACGTTTACGGCGAATACGGTGACGGACCATTTGTTGTTGAAACCGCGTTTCGGGATGCGGCGGAACATCGGCATCGCACCACCCTGGAAGTTGGGATTGCGGCTGTAACCGCTGCGGCTCTTATGTCCCTTGTGCCCACGTCCGGAGGTTTTGCCGGTGCCGCTGCCAGGGCCGCGGCCGATGCGTTTTCGATTGCGGTGCTTGGTGATGCCGCGATGGATGTCGTTAAGTTGCATAGTAACGGTACTGAGTTGGGAGGACTGAGGGCTGAGACAATCTCTCGCTCAACATCCTTCTGTTAAAAATAATTTTCAAACCGAACCAACCCGGGGGAGGTAACCCGCAGCTGGCACCGTCGGCTCATGGTATTCAGATTGGATAAAATCTAAGTGTGTTGACACCCGCGGCTCGCACCGTCGGCTCACAATGCTCAGCGGGTTAGACTTCGATGAGTTCTTCGGGTGACAATCCACGAAGAGCAGCGACTTGTTCTCGTGTCCGCAACTTGCTCAATGCGTCGAGGGTCGCCTTGACCAGGGTCACCGGATTGTTGGTGCCGTACGATTTTGTCAGAATGTCGTGAATACCGCAAGCTTCGCATACCGCCCGCACAGCTTGGCCGGCGATCACCCCAGTACCAGCACCTGCCGGGATCAAAACGACCTTGGCGGCACCGAAATGCCCCCAGACTTGGTGCGGGATACTGCCTTCGACGACCGGCACATCGATCATGCTGCGTGAGGCTTGCTTGGTCGCCTTTTGAACGCTCGGTGGAACCTCGTTGGCCTTGCCGTATCCCCACCCAACCTTGCCGTTGGTATCGCCGACGACCACCATGGCGGCAAAGCTAAATCGACGACCGCCTTTGACGACTGCGGCACAGCGTTTGATTTTCACGATCCGGTCGACCAGACCGCTTTCCAAAGCTGGCTCTTCTTTTTTGTTGCGTCGGCTATTGCTGCGTGAGTTACTCATTGTGGCAAATAATCTGCTGAAAGGTTTGCGGGCGGCGGGAATCAGCCGACTGCGGTTTTTTGAGTGGGAATGGCGTTGGTGGCTAGAACTGGAGACCGGCGTCACGAGCGGCTTCGGCGAACGCCCTGACGCGACCGTGATATTTGTTGTGGCCCCGATCGAGCTGCGCTGACTTGATGCCAGCATCGGCGGCTCGCTCGGCAACTAACTTACCAACGATTGCCGCTGCGTCACAGTTGCCACCCACTTTCACTTCGTCGCGGACACTCTTGTCACGAGTGCTGGCACTGACAATTGTCTTGCCCTGCTCGTCGTCAACGACCTGGCAAGAAAAGTGTTTGAGCGAGCGGTGAATGCACAGCCGCGGTTGATTGGCGTCACCACGCAATTTGTTGCGAACGTGACGGCGACGTCGAAGTCGCTTCGACTGAATCTTCTTATTTTTATCCATGACGGTGCACCGGTGATAATGATTATTTGGTAGCGGACTTGCCGGGCTTGATCTTGACGTATTCGCCCTGGTAGCGAACGCCCTTGCCCTTGTATGGTTCGGGTTTGCGCAATGAGCGAATATCAGCGGCGAACTGCCCCACCCGCTGCTTGTCACAGCCTTGCACGACCACGTGCGTTTGATCCGGACAGGTGACCGTCAAATCAGACGGAATTTTGCGTTGCAGTTCGTTGGCGAAGCCGACGCGGAGTTGCAATGTATCACCACTGATCGACGCCAAGTAGCCGACACCGACGATCTCGAGTTTCTTCTCGTAACCTTCCGTCACCCCCACGATCATATTGGCCAAAATCGCGCGGGTTAACCCGTGAAGTTCGCGTGACGGAGGGCTATCGTCGTCACGAGTGACCGAAACTTCATTGACATCGCTATCGACGCTCACGGAGACTTCGGGCCGATGCGTGAACGTCAACTTGCCTTTGGGGCCTTCGACGTTGAGCGTGCGGGTGTCGACCGCAACCGTCACGCCGGCGGGGATCGCGATGGGCTTTTTACCAATGCGGCTCATGGCTGATTCGCTTGAACAAACTAGGAATGTGGGTGGAACACCTCGATCAACCGAGGTGAGGAAAAGTAAAAAGCAAGAGCCTCAGGAAACTTCGCAGAGAACTTCGCCACCGATTTTATCGCGACGGGCTTCGCGGTCGCTAACAACACCCTTGCTGGTGCTGATAATGTGGATACCGAGTCCGCCGAGGACCTGGCGCAGTTCTTTGCTCCGCGTGTACCTACGGCGTCCAGGCTTGCTGAGCCGCTTAATCGTCTGAATCACGTGTTCGCCGTTGGGACCGTATTTCAGTTCCAAACGGAGCGTCCTAGCGGGCTCGGTGTCTTCCTCTTTCCAGTCCCAGATGAAGCCTTCACGCTTCAGGACGTCGGCCAATCCGCGTTTGACGCGGCTGGCAGGAATGTCTACATAGGGCCGTTCAACACGCACCGCGTTACGGATCCGTGTGAGCATGTCGGCAATGGGGTCGGTCATCATAGCTGTGGGTTCCCTTGTATTGTTTCCAAACTCACCAACTGGCCTTACGCACGCCGGGGATCAACCCGATGTTCGCATTCAGTCGAAAACAGATTCGGCACAAGCCGAACTTGCGATAAACCGACCGCGGACGACCACAATAGTTGCAGCGGTTTTCTTTCCGCGAGGAAAACTTTGGCGTGCGAGCCGCCTTGGCGATTTTGGATTTGCTTGCCACGAAAGGACCTGCGGTGAACGGAACGGGCGGCAAAGCCCATTTGGGAAACGTAACGGTGATGTTGGTGAAAGTGAACGATTCACAAACCCTGCTTTACGCAGCGTCTGCTTTCTCTTTGGGTTGTTTGAACGGCATGCCGAACTGCTCCAGCAGCGCCCGGCCTTCGTCATTGCTAAGCGCCGAGGTGATGATGCTAATGTTCATCCCTTGCGGTCGCACGAACTTGTCTGGATTCAGTTCGGGAAACACGAGTTGCTCGTTCAGGCCGAGCGTGTAATTCCCGCGGCCGTCGAAAGCATTGCGATTGATCCCACGAAAGTCCCGTACCCGTGGCAAAACCACCGAGACGAGGCGGTCAAGGAACTCATACATACGTTGGCGACGCAGCGTCACCATGCAGCCGATTGGCATGCCTTCACGCAAACGGAACGTGGCGATCGATTTGCGAGCGAGCGTCAGCACGGGCTTTTGGCCCGCAATCTGAGTCATCGACTCAACCGCCATATCGAGAACTTTCTTATCAGCGACGGCGGCACCCACACCCATGTTCAGCGTGATCTTCTCAAGCCGTGGAATCTGATGTGGGTTGGCAAAACCGAACTGCTCTTTGAGCGATTCCCGAATGGATTCCTCGTAGCGAGCTTGCAATCGTGGTTTGTTTGTGGACATGGGAGGCGTTCGCGCCGATGTGATTAACGGTGGAAATTAAAATTGGATGTCGCTGCCGGATGATACGGCAACCTAAAACTTTACTTCGCTGCTCGGCTCGGTTTGGCAGGCGAGACCTGCCCCAAACCCGTGCCGCTCTTCTTAGCGAACCGCTCTTTACTACCATCGTTGAGATAACGCAGACCCATCCGACTGGGCTTGCCAGTTGACGGGTCAACGATCATCACATTGCTGGCACAAATAGGCATCTCTTTGCTGAGCCGACCGCCCTGCGGATTCTTCTGGCTTTGCCGAACGTGCTTCCAAACCTTGGCCGCACCTTCGACGATCACCTTCTTGGCGTCGCGATCGATCTTAATGATCTTTCCTTTGTGCCCTTTGTTGGCGCCGGAAATCACGATCACTTCGTCATCAATTCGGAAATTCATTTTGTTTGCTTCTAGCAATTAGCGACTAGCTGTGTTTGGTCTTGGTTGAAATCTGGTTCAAACGACTTCGTTGGCCAAGCTAACGATCTTGGTGAACTTGTGCTCACGAAGTTCTCTAGCGACGGCACCAAAGATTCGTGTACCACGGGGGTTGCGATCCTTGTCGACCAACACCACGGCGTTGGAGTCGAACCGGATATAACTCCCATCGGGCCGGCGTGTTGGTGTCTTGGTGCGCACAATGACCGCTCGCACGATCGATTTCTTCTTCACTTCGCTACCGGGAATCACGCTTTTGACGCTGCAAACGATCACGTCACCGACCGTTGCAGTCCGCCGGCGACTTCCGCCGAGCACCTTGATGCACATCACTCGACGAGCACCGGTGTTGTCCGCGACGTCGAGCCGAGTTTCTTGTTGGATCATTTAATTTACTTCAACGACAAATAGATGGTTTCCGACGCTTTACTTTTTCACGCATCGCTGGAAGGAGCTTCGCCCGCATGAGCGGCTTCCAGCGTTTCGCTTTCCGCAGCATTAATCGCTTCCTTACGCGCCGCACGCAGTGCCACGACATCCACCGCCTTGCTCTTCTCGAGTACTCGCACGAGTTTCCAACGCTTTAGCTTGCTCAACGGTTCGGACTCAATGATCTCCACGCGATCACCCACACCCGATTCGTTGTCTTCGTCATGGACGTGACACACGGTTCGACTGCGAATGTATTTCTTGTACTTCGGATGTTGGACCACGCGATTGATTTCGACGCGACGCGTCTTATTCATCTTGTCGCTGGTGACGACTCCGGCTAACACGCGTTTAGGCATGACGTTTCGGACAATTTAAATGGAGGGGTGGTACTAGTGAGGCCACGGGAGCCTCGGTGGTTATTCGGTGGCGACGCATGCCCGCAGTTAAGCGGACTGCGACGCCGTCGTTCGCTGGGTTTGAATCGTCTTGATCCGAGCGATCAGTCGACGATTCTTGCGGATTTCACTGGGCGTATTAAGTCGTTCCGACTGCGACTGAAACCGCAGACGAAACAAGATCTCGGCCGCTTCCTTTCCAGTCGCATCGAGCTGCTCATCGCTCATTTCGTGAAGTTCAGTCAGTGATGTCATCGTTCAACAAACGAAAAGGGTAATGATAAATGGTCTAGTCGGTCCGAGCCCGCCGTCGCTGCTCAGACATTACGTCGAGCAACAAAGCGAACCCTCACTGGCATCTTGCTGGCCAACCGCGCGAAACAAACCTTCGCTTGCTGCTCGGTCACACCGCTAAGTTCGTATAAAATGGTCCCCGGCTTCACGACGGCGGCCCAGAAGTCTGGCTCCCCTTTGCCCTTGCCCATCCGTGTTTCCAGCGGCGTGCTGGTAACCGATTTGTCTGGGAAGATGCGAATATAGAGCTTGCCTTCGCCGCGAACGTATTGCTGGGCTGCGATTCGGCCAGCTTCGATCGTCGTTGCTTTGACCCATCCGGCATCCAGTGACTGAATTCCGTAATCGCCAAAAACGACCGTATTGCCGCGAGTCGCGCTACCTTTTATACGACCTCTTTGGCTTTTTCGATGCTTGACCCGTCTGGGCATCAACGCCATCGTTGTCGTCTCCGTAAGTACCTTGGTTAATCCACACCTGAATCCCGATGTGCCCCTGTGGCGTCATCGCTTCAGTGACTCCGTAATCGATTTTGGCCTGCAGTGTGCTCAGCGGAATCGATCCGGCGCTTTGTTTTTCGCGTCGAGCCATCTCTGCTCCGCCGAGCCGGCCCGCCATCTGAATTTTGATGCCTTTGGCACCCGCATCCATCGTCTGCTCTAATGAGCGTTTCATCGTCCGGCGGAAACTCGAGCGTTTCGCCAGTTGTTGAGCGATATCCTCGGCGACCAACTGCGCCTGCAGTTCCGGTCGGCCGACTTCCTCTACCTTCAAATTGATCCGACGACCGACGAGATTTTGCAACTCGGCTTGGAGAATTTCAATCTCCTGACCCTTCTTGCCGATAATCAAACCGGGGCGAGCGACGAACAACATCACGCGAACTTCGTCACGCGTTCGCTCGATCTCGATGCGATCGATGCCAGCCGCCTTGTATTGTGTTTTCTTGGGGTGTTTCGTGATGAAATCACGAATCTTCTTGTCTTCGACCAAAAGCGCTGCGTAGTCCTGCTTGGACGCGTACCAACGGCTACCCCATCCGCGAGTGACGCCGACACGAAAGGCTATCGGATTGACTTTTTGACCCATGGGTGAACTCTCTAAATTTCGTCGATGTGTGTCAAACCGACATGAATGTGACTGGAACGCTTCTTGATCATGAATGCCATCCCGCGAGCACGCGGACGGATTCGCTTGAACATCGGCCCGCCATCGACGCGAACGTCGGTGACCACCAACTCCTCGATTCGAAAACCGTGACCTTTGTTTTGGTCGGGGTCTTGAGCGTTGCCGACGGCACTCTTGATCACCTTTTCGAGCATGCGAGCACCGCGTTGCGGTTGATACTTGAGCGTATCGAGCGCTTCGTCGGCGAACATCCCCCGAACAATATCGGCAACCAACCGCACTTTTTGTGCGCTGATGTGGGCATTCTTGTGATGTGCGTTGAACTGAGACATGTTTACGAACTCCTAGCTTATCGCTTGCCTTTACCGCCGTGGCCCCGGAAAGTCCGGGTCGGTGAGAACTCACCGAGTTTGTGACCGACCATGTCCTCGGTTACCAACACCTTGAGGTGCTGCCGACCGTTGTGAACCATGAATGTCACATTGACAAACTCGGGCACGATTGTACAGGAACGTGACCACGTCTTGATCGGTTCACTCGAACCGGTCTGAGCCGCTTTCTGGACCTTGAAAAATACCTTGGGGTCAACAAAGGGCCCCTTTTTACTACTTCGACTCATGATTGATTCTCAGACGTTTGCTGGCCGGCCTACTTGTGAAGTTTCAATTGACCGTATCGACGACTTTTACGACGACGAACGATCGACGAGTTGCTCGGCTTGCGCCTCTGACGCGTTGCTCCGCCCTTGGCACTCTTACCCTGCGGGCTGACCGGATGTCGGCCGCCCTTCGTGCGACCCTCACCACCACCGAGCGGGTGATCGACCGGGTTCATAGCGGCACCGCGAACGTGAGGCCGACGACCCATCCAACGAGCACGACCGGCTTTGCCAATGACGATCTTCATATGGTCGTGATTGCCAACTTGACCAATCGTGGCACGACAAACGCTAGGCACCCGCCGAACTTCGCCGCTAGGCAACAACAACTGAGCCCAGTCCGCCTCGCGTGCTTGCAGGGTAGCCTGCGTGCCAGCGGAACGGCACATCACCGCGCCGCGCCCGGCTCGCATCTCGATGCAGCACACCCATGTACCCAACGGGATGTTCTTAAGTGGCAAGCAATTACCGATCGTCGGCGGAGCATCCGGACCATTCTCAAGGCGGTCACCCGCTTTGATACCCTGCGGTGCGATCACGTACAGCTTCTCGCCGTCGGCGTATTTCAGCAATGCGATGCGTGCGGAGCGATTGGGATCGTACTGCACCGACTCGACCATGCCGACCACGCCATCTTTGACGCGGCGGAAGTCAATGACCCGGTACATTTGCTTGTGTCCACCGCCACGGTGCTGCGACGTGATCTTGCCCTGGTTGTTTCGACCGCCCGTCTTGCGATTAGGACGCAACAGCGACCGCTCGGGCTTGTAGCCCTTGGTCAAATCCTTGAAGTCACTGACCGACGCATTACGTCGACCGGCGCTCGTCGGTTTGTAGATTCGAATGCCCATGAAATTTAGCTTCTAGCAGTTAGCGATTAGCGTTTGGCTTATTGGGTATGTTAAGTTTGTGGGGTCGGTGTCAGCAGCATGGCAATCACTCGATGAGCGGTCGCGAGCCAGCGACCGTTAAAAGAAGTCGATACGGTCATCGTTGTGCAGTTGCACGACTGCCTTCTTCCAATCACTGGTGCGGCCCATGCGGTTACGGAACCGGCGGAACTTGCCCTTACGGGTCTGCGTCCGCACGGCAGTCACCTTCACATTGAACAGCGTCTCGACTGCTGCCCGAACGTCGAGCTTGGTCGCGTCGCGATGAATCTGGAACGCGTACTGGTTGTTTCGCGAGGCGCGGTGAACGCCTTTTTCCGTAACGAGCGGACGTAGCAGAACCTGATGGGGCTCAAGCTTGACTGTTCGCTCAACGGGTTGTGGGGGCTGAATATGTGCCATGATTTTCCTTTCGACAACTGACTGGGTGCGCGGAACCAATGCCGCTCACACCAACCTAGCCGGCGGCCTCCTCGGTTTGACCATTGCCCGCAGCCGCACCAGCAAAGGTGCCGTCTTTGACTTTGTCGAGAGCCGCGGTCGTGAATAAAACTTTCTTCGGCGTCAGCAACGACAGAGCGTTGAGCTGGCGAACCGGCTCAACACAGACACCTTCGATATTGCGACCGCTCTTGTAAACCGCGGAATCGTCTTCTGACGTCGCGATCAAAGTGCTCACGCCCTCGAGCCCGAGGCTACGCAGCACTGCGGCCATCTGGCTGGTTTTCGGCGATTCGATACCGAAGCCATCGATCAACACCACTTCGCCGTCGTCGATCCGCGAGCGGATCGCCATTCGCGTCGCCAACTTGATCGCTTTCTTGGGATGCCGGTAGCTGTAATCACGCGGCTTGACCGTGCGAGCAACACCGCCGCCACGACGAATATTCGTTCGCTTGGAACCAGCACGCGAATTACCGGTGCCTTTCTGGCGGTACATCTTCTTGTTGGTGCCGCTGACTTGACCGCGGGTGCGGGTGTTGTGCGATCCCTGGCGATTATTCGCCTGGTACATCACCACAACATCATGCAGCAACTGCTTGCTAACGCGATCAGCGATCAGCATGGTGTCAATTTCGTACGTGCCGACTTCTTTGCCCGACGCGTCTAGAACTGGAATGGTTGCCATTGTTTTCGCCCTCAGACTTTATTGGTTTGACGGATCGAAACGAACCCGCCGTTAGGGCCAGGTACTGCACCGCGGACTAGCAGCAAGTTATTCTCGGTGTCGACGCTCACCACTTGCAAGTTGCGAGTAGTGGTCCGTGCGTTGCCGTATTGGCCGGGCATTTTCTTGCCCTTGAAGACACGACTCGGCGAGGCACTCATGCCCGTACCACCGGCGTGACGGTGACACTTCTTAACACCGTGCGTGGCTCGCTGACCCGCGAAGTTGTGCCGCTTCATGACACCCGCGAACCCGCGACCCTTACTGGTGCCGGTGACATCGACGCTCTTCACGTCCGCAAACTGCTCGACCGTCAACGCATCACCAACAGTGGCGGAGTCGACGGGACCGCGGAACTCACGAATAAAACGCTGTGGCTCACAGCCGGCCTTGGCGGAAACTTCAACGCCAGCAGCAACACGAGCCTTGGACCGCTTGCTCTCGAGAACAGCGACTTGACCACGCTCACTACGAGCCGCCAGCCGACGCGGCTTGTCCTCAAACCCTAGCTGAACCGCTTCATAGCCGTCCCGTTCCGCACTACGAACCTGCAGCACACGACAGGGACCGGCCTGCACGACCGTGACCGGAACAGCGGTGCCGTCCTCGAGGAAGACCTGAGTCATCCCCACCTTGCGGCCTAAAATGGATGGTAACATAACAATTCCTGCCCGCCGTTTCTGCGGCGAGCCACCTGAAAGTTCGCTAGGAGTTCCGGGACCGCTCGACGACTCGATTGACGATGCTCGACATTGCGAGCCGCTTCAAACGGTATCGCCGCAGCTTCCGACCATACGGAAAACCGTGACTACAAAAGTAATGAACTAACCCATCGCCAACGATTGACGAAGAGACTTGACTCAAACGTGCTCCGGCGGAAAAAACACCACCAGAGAACCGGCTAAAAACCTGCTCGTAAACAACGAACTGGCGAAGGGCATTGAACGACGCTATCCAGAGAGTGACACTCACCCTACTCAAACGCCTCACACCCATCGCGAGGACCAGATCAGCGGGCGGACGCCTTAATCTTAATGTCAACCCCAGCCGGTAGACTGAGTTTATTTAACGCTTCAATGGTCTTGGCCGAAGCCTGGACGATGTCGACCAAACGCTTGTGCGTCCGAATCTCAAATTGCTGCCGAGCCTTCTTGTTCACGAACGGACTCGACAGCACGGTGTACCGCTCGATGCGGGTCGGCAATGGAATCGGTCCGTGGACAATGCTCGCGGTCGCCTTCACCGTATCGACAATGTCACGCGCGCTCTGATCCAGAACTGCATGGTCGTATGCTTCCATACGAATGCGGATGATTTCACTGGCACCAGTTGACACGATCGAGACCTATCTTCTTTGATGGCGAACATGGGATCCGCCGCGACAAACCAATTTGCCGCGGGGAGGCGAGAATGTACGGGCGGGAGCGAGAAGCGTCAACGGGTTTTGGGGAATTGATCGAAAATTTATATGCCGAACGCACGCACGGATGGACGGTCGAGTTGTTTACGCATCGCTAATGCGAAAATTAACACCCGAATCGTATGCGAGAGATGAATTGCGTTCCCTCGCTGATTGGCTCGCGTTCGAGTCTTTTTCTTGAGGAACAAAGCCCCATGCATGTACCCAGCCCGGCCCACCGGAGACCGCTCATGGCAGCAAAAAGACTTGCAATTCACGGCAGCCATGAGCACCGAGCACAAGGGATTGTTCGATATCGGCGGTTTTGCTCGGGCCAGACACAAAAATTCCAAAACCGGGCGTGGGCGTTCCAATCCGCGCATACGCTTGATGCATGTGATCCACCAATTGCCCGCGAGAAATAACAATCGCTAAATACTGTGCAATGAAGACCATCACGCGGTGCGGCAATGTTGCCCCATCGATCCAAATCGATCCGTTCTCGGCAACGCCGAACTCACCCCGCACAATCGTCCAGTCCAGCGACGCCAGTGCGTGTGGATCGTCGACGGCGGTCAAGTCAACCGTCGGCGCGACCGCCTCGGGCACCGTCGATGCGATCCGTTCCGCCGATTTGAATTCATCCAAACCGCTGAGAATTTCGCCGATCTGCTGCGGTGAATCCACGCGGTGCGACTGGCCACCGACGAGCCCTAGGGTTTGCTCGAAGTGTGCGATGGGATCGTCGAAGTGAATCAGCCGCTCAGGATCGATGGTTGGTAAACTGGGAGCCTTGACGGACCGGCCGCGCAGTCGATCCAAGATGACCTGGCGACTGTGTGCTTCGGCAGAAGTAGCGGATGGATTGCTCATTTCACGTCCTCCGGCTTCGATTCCGTTCGATGCTGTGCATACCAGGCCCGAAAGCTCTGCCGGGGCGGTTCGGGCAGATCGCGGTCAATCGCCCATTCATTGAGCCGGTTGTGGGTCAGCGATTTAGGAAGAATACGCAGTGCCGCTCGACCGGTGTAACCCGCGAAAGTAAATAGCTTGGGATGTTGAAACAAAATCGAAGCTGCCTTCATGCCGACCCGTTTATTCCACGCGAGCAATCGCTTGCCGACCAGTACGTTTCGCCACGCCAGCAGTTGGTGGTGCAGCGGGATTTTGACCGGGCAAACGTCGGTGCACGATCCGCACAGGCTGCACGCGTACGGCAGGCTTTTGTGGACTTTTGGCTCGCGGGCCGGCCCCAGCACGCTGCCGATCGGCCCCGGCACGGTCGCGTTGTAGCTGTGCCCGCCGGTCCGCCGGTACACCGGGCACGTGTTCATGCACGCACCACAGCGGATGCAGTTGAGTGAATCGCGAAACGTGTCGCTGTCCCGGATGCGGGACCGCCCATTGTCCACCAGCACGATGTGCAGTTCGCTATTGTCATCGCGAGGGCCGTGGAAATGCGACGTGTAGCTGGTGATCGGCTGCCCCGTGGCACTCCGCGCCAACAGACGCGTGAAGACGCCGAGGTCCTCAAATCGCGGCAACAGTTTCTCGATGCCCATGCAGGCGATATGAACCCGCGGCAGCGAGACTCCCAAATCAGCGTTTCCCTCGTTGGTGACAATGACAATTCCACCGGTGTCGGCGATCGCGAAATTAACGCCAGTGATCCCCACCTCGCCGTCGAGAAACTTGCTCCGCAAGTGCCCGCGAGCCGCCTCGGTGAGCACCTGAGGATCGGATTCGCCTTCGCGAGTGCCCAAATACTTGTGGAAGGTCTCGCCGACTTCCTCCTTCTTGATGTGAATCGCCGGCAGCACGATGTGACTGGGGTGCTCCCCCCGCAACTGCACGATTCGCTCGCCAAAATCCGTGTCGACGACGTCGATGCCCTGGTCGATCAAGTACTCGTTGAGACCGCATTCCTCGGTCAACATGGACTTGCTCTTGATGATCCGGTGAGCGTTGTTCTTCCGCAGCAGCTCGAGCACGATCCGGTTGTGCTCGGCCGCGTCGGCGGCCCAGTGCACGACGGCGCCCATCCGCGTCGCATTGGCCTCAAACTCCTGCAAATAGTCACCCAAATTCGCGATCGTATGCTGCTTGATCGCCGACGCTTGCTCCCGCAAATACTCCCACTCCGGCAGCAACTGGGACTGCCGATCTCGCTTGACGCGGACAAACCACAACGCGTCATCGTGCCAGTGCGAACGCGGCACGTTATTGACGAAATCCTTGGCGGCCTCAGGGTGATCGACGATCGGAAGGGAGTGGGACATGGAGAGGGGGAGACATGGAGAGGGGGAGACATGGAGAGGGGGAGACATGGAGAGAGCTAGTAGCTAGTAGCTAATTCCCGGCCGGCGAGGACTTGGGCGATGTGCATGACTTGCATTGGCATTTTCCGACGACTGATCAGGCCTTGCATGTGCATCAGGCAGCTCATGTCTCCCGCAATCATAACCTCACTGCCGGAGGCGATGTGGTCTTGGACCCGATCGACGCCCATCGCCACGCTAGTCTCCCGCTCAGTAACCGCAAACGTCCCGCCGAAGCCACAGCACTCGTCGACTCGCGTGATCGGCATGATTTCCACGTCGTCGAGCGATTCGAGCAAAATTCGCAGCCGGTTTTCACGAGGTATCGGTCGCTCGCTGCACGGCCCCAGCCGCAGCTCACGCAACCCGTGGCAGCTCGCGTGGATACTGACCTTGTGCGGGAACCGCCCCTCGATCTTGCGCACGCCCAACTGATCGATCAAGAATTCGCAGAGTTCAAAGGTCGAATCGCGGACTTGGATGTATTTTTTGTCGTCGGGAGCGAAGTATTCCCCATAATGATTGCGAATCATCGACGTGCAGCTCCCCGAGGGACACACGACGGCATCGTAACCCGAGAACATCTCGACAAACTGGCGCGCCACCGGCGCCGCATCCGCGGAACACCCCGTGTTGGCCATCGGCTGCCCGCAACAGGTCTGCGAAGGCGGGAAGTGGACGTCGACGCCCTGAGCTTCGAGCAGTTCGAGCGTCGCGATCGCCACGTCCGGAAAGAACTGATCGATGTAGCAGGGAACGAACAGAGCGACGTTCATGAAGCAAGCCAAGAAATCGGAGACCAAAAATGCATGTGTTTGCCAAACAGCATGAACGGACCAGCCCCATACTGCAAGTCAGGCGGCACGGAAGCAGGTGCGACGAATGTCGATCGGGTTACTGGTATGGATAATCGAGCTTATGCTTGGATCATCCGACGGATGCGTATTATTTTGGTGGCGGGATGCATTGGATCCAACAGGGTACGATGGAAGGTGAATTTTCAAAGGATCGCGGTGGCATCCAAAATGCGACAGCGCCGACTTAGGTAAAGACCGTCGGGACAATCCTCACACCGCCACTCATTGTTCCGGCGGTCCTTAAATATAGAACATCGGTTGGTCGCTTTCCTGCACGCTGCGAATGACGTCGCCCAGTCGCACGCGGCTGAGCTGGATACGTGATTGTTCATCGGCGGCGTGCCAGTGTTTCTTCAATGCGGCTTGCGCCGACGGCTCGTCGTCTTGGGCGGGCGCGATCGAATCGTGGCATCCGATCGTTTCCGCGATATCTAACAGCGTGATTGCATCGGGCTGGACG
Source organism: Rhodopirellula sp. (assembly GCA_041688415.1). Lineage (GTDB taxonomy): Bacteria > Planctomycetota > Planctomycetia > Pirellulales > Pirellulaceae > Rhodopirellula. The sequence continues at coordinate 20,723 of JBDNIG010000664.1, forward strand.
ATCAGTTGGTAGCCACCCCTGCTGCCACGAATCGCCTTGACCCATCCCGCTGATTTCAGCGTTCGCAAAATTTGGGCGAGGTACGGGCCAGGGATCTCGTTGCGACGAATGATCTCGCCCGAACACACCGGTTCACCATCGGCACCGTGAATCGCTAAATCCATCATTGCCAAACATGCGTAATGCACCGCTGCGTTGACTACCATGATTCGTCGGCGATCAGTTCGCGCAGATGAATGAACGACTTGCCGAGCCGACCGCCATAGTTACCCGCGCCGATACGCTTCAACCCAGGGACTTCTGCGGCCGCGAGAATCGCGGCGCGAGTGGCTGATTTCAGGCATTTCAAATCAGCACCATTGAGAATGATCTCCATGATGCAGTGGACCCCGTCGGGGACTTTTGATTTCTCGCCAAGTTTTTCCTTGAGGGTGGGACAGAACTCCGCATAGGTCGATGCGATTGTAAAATCGTAGCTGCTGCCGGCTTTCGAACCGCTCGCCGCGACACCGCCCGGGAACGTCGTAATGCATGCCGGCACCGACTCACTCGCGCCCGCGGCTCGTTCGGCCGCGTCGATCGCCGTGTCTTCGTCACCCGCGTAAAACCACAGGTTGCCTCCCATCACGCCGTCGGAATAGCCAAATCGTCGAGACAGGAAAAACTCACCGCCGAGAATCGGGATCACCCAGCCTTTTTCGCCATATCGCTCGTCGCGAAATTGATGTCGATCGCCAAAGAACGCGATCTTGCGACCGAGTTTGAAATATTCGTCGCTGTCGATCCGGTTGAAACATCGCGCCGTCGGGCAGGTGAGCACATTTTGACTGATCCGTGCCAGCATCACGCGTTCGAGATGCTCGCGGCGGTCCTTGCGAAATCGCGGAACATGAAACTGCACGACCGCGCCAATGCGACCGTCGGGCGTTTGACTCGGTTCGACAATCTCGGAGACGCCGGCTTCACAGTCGCACAAAATCGTGCTGCTGGCGTGGCCCGTCGCCGCCGCGGTGGCGCGGTCGAGCCAACGGCGATCACGAGCCGTGATCAAAATTTCGCCATAGATACTGCGAAAACCCTCGGCGTAGGTGTCTTCGACAAGTTCGTTGAGCGGCAGGCGATCGGTGGTCGAGTTCATGACCGTGCCCGTCCCTTGCCGGTGTAAACGTTCGCTTCGGTAACGACTTTGTCCATGTAGATGTCGTGCGACTGCATGGGAATCTTGTCAAAGATCTGGCACTCGAAGGCGAGCGAGATCAGCGGTGTGTCGGGGCGTGCGTTTTCGAGCAGTTTGTCGTAGTAGCCTTTCCCATGTCCCGTGCGACCGCCTTGTTTATCGAAAGCAACACCCGGCACGAGGATCAGATCGAGTCGCTCGACGGGCACTCGTTTGGCCGCGACGTCTCGCAGTTCCTCACGCGGCTCGAGGATGCCGTACATGCCTTCGGCGAGTTCGTCCATCGACTCGATATGGAACAGTTCCAATTCACCATCGACGCAAAACGGAATGACAATCTTTTTGTCGCTGGCGACGGCCGCGGGCAGCGCTTGCCGAGTGCGCGCCTCGGCGCGAACGTCGACATACCACATCACGCATTTCGCATGTTCGTATTCGGACAGCCCCACGATCGTATCGGTGATGCGTTCGCTAACGCTTTCCTTATCCGGTTGGGCTTTGCGAGCCGCATGGGCGGCGGTGCGAATTTCTTGTTTGCGGCGGCCGAGTTCGTCTTGATCAGGGGTGGTCATGAAGATGGGATTGCTAGCAGTCGGAAAAGAGGAAATGAGTGTTTGGGAACGCGGAAACGACAATTGACGTGGCGTACGCTTCCAGCTTGCGATTGGAGAAACGCAAGCTGGAAGCGTACGCCACTCTATGTTCCCGCGTTCCTTACAGCTTAGCAAATCGTGCGGCGGGGGCGTCCCAGGCTTGCGTGCTTTGCGGTGCGTACGTTTTCGTGGGGAAGCTCGCGCGGACGATCCCGCGAGCTTCCTCGATCGAATGCAAGTGCCCGGTACCGATCATTTGCATGACGACGTTACCGATCGCCGTGGCTTCGACCGGTCCCGCAACGACGGTGCGGTTGCACGCGTCGGCGGTCATTTGACACAGCAGTTCGTTAAGTGAACCGCCACCGACAATATGAATGATGCTGATCGACGACTCCGTCAAACGCTCGAGCGATTCGAGCGTCAGCCGGTAGCGGAGGGCCAAGCCTTCGAGCGCCGCGCGGAACAGGACGCCGTTGTCCGTTGGCACGGGCTGGCCGGTTCGGCCTGCCAATGTGCAGATTTCGTCGATCATATCCGTCGGCGCCAGTAGCGCCGCGTCATCGGGATTGATCAGCAAGGAGAAGGCCGGTGCGGCGGCGGCCTGCTCAACCATCTCGGCCCATGACGGTGCCGGGCCCCGACGCTGCAGCGCCGCACGGATTTGCTGGAAAATCCACAACCCGCCAATATTCTTGAGCAATCGAGTGCTGCCGTGGACGCCACCTTCATTCGTGAAATTCAGTTCGGCGCACAGTGCCGTGACCTTCGGTTCGGGTAACTCGACGCCCATCAACGACCAGGTACCCGAACTGATATAGCACCAATTCGGCCTCGCGGGCGCGAACCCGGACGCCGGCACCGACAATACTGCTGACGCCGTGTCGTGCGTGGCCGGTACGACCACGGGTACGCCGAGCAGTCCCGTCATCGCCGCCACGCTGTTCTGCACGACGCCAATCTGAGTGCCAGCGGGTGTCGGTGGCGGGAACCATGCGGCGGGAAGGTTAAACGCGTCGAGGAGTTTTTTGGACCACGTTCGGCTGACCGGCGAAAGGAGCTGGGTCGTTGAGGCATTGGTGGCCTCGATCGTCCGCTCGCCCGAGAGCATCCAGTGGAACAGGTCTGCCATCATCAATAGCGAAGTTGCATTTCGGTAGCCAACGTCCCCAGCCTGCTGGGCCGCAAGCAATTGATAGAGCGTGTTGATCCCCATGAACTGCAGCCCCGTTTCGGCAAAAATCTCCTCGCGGGAGACCATTTCCATCGCGTCTTGCATCCGACCTTGGTTGCGAGGGTCGCGGTAACAACGCACGGGACCGACGAGTTGATTGCGCTCATCGAGCAGGCCGAAATCGACACCCCACGTATCGACGCCGACCGATTCGATTCTTGCGTCGGGAATTGCCTCGATCTGATCAGCCGCCAACCGCAAGCCATGCGTGATGTTCTGCCACAGGCCGAGATGATTCCACAGCAGATCTTGCTGCATCCGAACGGGCTGGTTTTCGAATCGCCAGATTTCGGCAAGCCGTATTTTTCCATTCTCGAGGCTGCCGGCGATCACCCGACCACTCGACGCTCCCAAGTCAACCGCCAAATGGACCGGCCCGTGTCGTCCGGTGGCCATGGTGTCACTCAAGGTTTTCCATCCTTTTTCGTTCTTGGTTCGGAAAAAATGATCACCCGACGCGTCGGCGAAGGACCACTAACAGGACAGGTTAGCCAAGCCGCAATCGAAACGCGACCCAGGCCCGTTCCCCCCGCTTGGTATTCCTCCCGAAATCTTCGGCATTTGCTAGCAAAGTCAGCCCGCGCGGAGGAGGTCGCCGCAAACTCCGGCCCGGACGCTCGTTACAGAACCGACTGTCGCGCCCGCCCGGCCCATGCGAGTCGACTGGAAATGGGGGCGAAACTGAATTTCGCGAAAACAGATATTGACCCGGATCGGAAGGCACGTAGGCTAGTTCATACCTCCGCGAGTTCGCCTTCGCGTGGAGCCGAACGCGGTCAGCTCGCGGCCATGGGCTGGCGTTCGTTGAATCGGCCGAAAAACCTAAACACCCCTCTAAAACCACGGTTTCTGAGGTGACTTGGGTTATTTCAGTCTCTTTTCACGACGACTCCACGGGCCGGGTACAGGATGTGCCCGGTTGCGGACGCTCGCTTGGTTTCTCACGGCCGTGATCCGGCATCACAGATCCCCCAGATCGCCCCTGCCCCCAGCGGATCTCCGTTCGGTTATGCTATCAGAGACCATCACGTTGTGATTGTTTGATATCCGGCCGCCCCATTACCAAGTGACCCACCATGCCGTTTCGCTTTGTTCCGATTGCCTGTTCACTGCTGCTCGCGATGACCGCGACTTTGATGCCCCCCGCACATGCGGACGAAGGGCAGGCTGGTTCGCAGTTTTACGAAATTCGCACCTATGTGCTGGGCGAGAACGGCGACGAAGCGCTCGTCGACGCGTATTTGGAATCCGCACTGCTACCCGCCCTTAAACGCCAAGACATCGACCCGGTCGGTGCATTTTCACCGTCGGCCGACGACAAATCCGGTGCGCAGGCGATTTACGTTGTGATCCCGTTTGATCGGCTCGAACAGATCGCCACCGTTCGTGATGCGTTGGCCACCGATGACGAGTATCAGGCCGCTGCGAAAATTTATCTGCAGCGCCCGCATACCGATCCTCCGTACGAGCGAATCCGCAGCGAACTGCTCTCGTCAATGGCGTGCTGGCCAAAGCTCAAAGTCGCCGACGGCAGCCTGGAAAACGACGAGCGGGTGTATGAGCTGCGAACCTACGAGAGTGCCAACGAGCGGATTGGTGACTTGAAAGTCGAAATGTTCAACAACGGTGAAGTGCCGATTTTCCTGAATGTCGACATCACCCCCGTTTTCATTGGTCAATGTCTCTTGGGGCCGCAGATGCCGAGTCTGACTTACCTGACGGTGTACGAGAACGAAGCGGCACGGCAAAAGGCCTGGAGTGACTTTGTTGCCGATCCCGACTGGAAGGTGCTCAGCACGAATCCAAAATACGCCGGTACGGTCAGCCATATCGATAAATTCGTGTTGGCAGCCAAGTCGTACTCGCAAATGTGAGCTGCCGGTTCTGTCCGCCCATCGACTAGCTCGGTAGGATTCTCGTCATGACACCAATGATGAGACAATATCACGAGGCGAAAGAAGCGTGCGGCGACGCACTGCTGTTCTTTCGCATGGGCGATTTCTACGAGCTTTTCCTCGAGGATGCGAAAACGGCTGCCGGTATTCTCGGGCTGACCCTGACTAGCCGCGACAAGGACAGCGAGAACCCGACCGCGATGGCGGGGTTTCCTCATCATCAGCTCGATCAATACCTGCAGAAGTTGATTCGGGCGGGCTACCGGGCCGCGGTCTGCGAGCAGGTCGAGGATCCCAAACAGGCCAAGGGGCTCGTCCGCCGGGAGGTTACCCGCGTTGTCAGCGCCGGGACGCTCACCGACGATGGATTGCTCGATCCTCGCGAACCGAACTATCTGGCCGCCGTGATTGTCGTCAAGCCTACGGGCAAGACGAAAGGCGCCCCCGTCGATCCCGGTGCCCAAACCGTAGGCATCGCGTGGGCCGAACTCTCGAGCGGTCGTTTCGAATCGGGTGTCTTCCCACGCAACCGTCTCGACGACGAGCTCGCCCGGATCTCGCCTGCCGAAGTGATCTACTGCGAAGACGATCCGCACCTGTCCCCTGACACCACGATGCCCTGGGCGTGGACGCGGCGGCCGGGATGGAGCTTCGCTCGCGAGGCAGCGGAAAAAGCACTGACCAAGCAACTCGCCGTCTCGAGTCTCGAAGGTCTGGGGTTCGAATCCGATTCGGGCCCCGCGATTCGGGCTGCCGGTGCGGTGCTGTCGTACTTGCAAGAAACGCAGCGAGGTTCACTCGACCATTTTCGCACGCTCACCTGTCACAACCGCAGTCCCGTGCTGCAAATCGATGCGGCCACGCGGCGCAGTCTCGAAATCAACCGCACGATGCGCACCGGCGGTCGTGACGGAGCGTTGCTCGGCGTCATCGATCGCACGGTCACGCCGATGGGATCGCGACGGTTAGCGGATTACCTCGCCGCACCACTCGTTTCACGCGATGGAATTGCCTACCGCGCCGACGCCGTCTCGGAACTCGTTGCCAATCATTCGCTCCGCGGCGATGTGCGGAAGATCTTGCGCGAGACCTACGACCTGACACGATTGCTAGCCCGGATCGCCACCGGCCGCACAGGACCGCGTGATCTGCAGCAGATCGCCGCCACGCTGGCGGGTTTACCCACGCTCAAAGCGAAACTCACCGATCGTGTCAGCCACTGTTTGAGCGAACTCGAATCACACTTGCATCTGTGCCCGGAATTGCGCACGCACCTTGAGAGCGCGCTGGCCGACGAATGCCCCCTGTCCGCAGCCGATGGCAATTTCGTACGCACGGGATATGACGAAGATCTCGATGCGCTGCGGGAACTCGCCAAGGGAGGCAAGCAGTGGATCGCCTCCTATCAACAACGCCAGATGGACGAGACCGGTATCCCTAACTTGAAGGTTGGTTACAACCGCGTGTTTGGATACTTCCTCGAAGTCTCCAACGCGCACAAGAGCAAAGTGCCCGCGGAGTTCATTCGCAAACAGACGCTTAAGAATTGCGAACGTTATATCACTCCCGAACTCAAAGAATACGAAGAGAAAGTGCTGGCGGCGGACGATAAAGCCAGTCTGCGAGAGCAGGAGATTTTCCAGCAATTGAGACAGATGGCCCATGCGAACCTGGCGGTCTTGCAGGAGGTCGCCGACGCGATCGCCCGCATTGATGTGCTTGCTGCCATGGCCGAGGTGGCCGCTGTGCAACACTGGACGCGGCCCAAAATCACCGACGACAACACGCTGCGGATCGAGGGCGGACGCCATCCCGTGCTCGATGTTTCAATGCCGCATGGCCAGTTCGTGCCCAATGATTGTGCCCAAAGCCCCGCCGATGGCATGGTGCTGTTAATCACCGGGCCAAACATGGCGGGCAAGAGCACCTACATTCGCCAGGTTGCACTGATCACATTGCTGGCCCAGACCGGCAGTTTCGTACCCGCCGACGCAGCGGAAATCGGCATCGCCGATCGCATCTTTGCTCGGGTCGGAGCCAGCGACGAACTCAGTCGGGGGCAAAGTACGTTCATGGTCGAGATGGTCGAGACCGCTCGCATCCTGAATACCGCCACCGCTGCAAGCCTCGTGATTCTCGACGAGATCGGACGCGGCACGAGCACCTACGATGGTCTGTCGCTGGCGTGGGCGATCACCGAGCATCTGCATGAACAGATCGGCTGCCGCACCCTGTTCGCAACCCACTATCACGAACTGGCGTCACTCGAAGAAACGCTACCCCGCGTTCGCAATCTCAACGTGGCGGTGAAAGAGTGGCAAGATGAAGTCGTGTTCCTGCACCGGATCGTCAGCGGTAGTGCCGACAAGAGCTATGGTATTCAAGTCGCGCGTCTGGCGGGCATCCCACCGGAGGTCAACAGCCGCGCTAAAGACATTCTATTCCAGCTCGAGACCAACCACCGCGATAGCCACGACCGGCCCGCGATCGCACCGCCAAGTAGCGAGAAATCCGGTGACACTTTCCAGCTCACGCTATTCGGCTACGCCGACCATCCGTTGATCCAACAACTCTCGAATCTTGACCTCGACAGCATGACTCCCATGGATGCATTGCAGTTCCTGCAAAAAGCGAAACAAGAGATCACGAAGTAGGGTGCATTGCCCTGACGCCGGGCGTTGGACTAGGATGCGGTGCCATGATCCGTCGGTAGACGGGTCCGTGGACGACGTTTTTTCCTGGCGAATTCAATCATGCTCACGATCTCTTGGACTTACCTGCTGTACTACCTGCCGCTGATCGTGTCGATTTCGCTGGTCTTTGGTGCGACGCGGCACGAAGACATGAACTTGATTCTGAAGCACGCCCTGCACACGGCGCGCTGGATCACGGGCTTCATGGCGATCGTGTTTGTCGCCATGCTGGTGCTGGACTGGATGGCATAAGCCAATGCGAATTCTGACGCTCGGTGGGGGCACCGTGGGGCGGTGGATCGCCGACATGCTGTGCCGTCGACGACATAGTGTGACGCTGATCGACAGCGATCCGGAAATCGTCCGCGAGATCAATAGTGAGCTTGACGTCCGTGCCATTGAGGGCAATGCGTCGCAGAGCACGGTGCTGTTTTCAGCGGATGTGCTCAGTGCGGATCTCTGTTTAGCGGTGACAGGCGACGATGAGGTTAATATCGTGGCCGCCAGTATGGCCAAGGCGCTGGGTGCCCGCCGGGCGATTGCGCGCGTCTATGCCCCCGCCTTTCGCGACTTGGCAACGTTCGACTATCAGCAACATTTCGGCATCGACAGTCTCTTGTCGCTCGAACAGTTGTCCGCATCCGAACTCGCACGGGCGATTCGCAACCCCGACGCGATCCCGCTCGAACACTTCGCTCGTGGCCAACTGCAGGTCTATGAGATGGAAGTCGCCCTGGGGGCGAGTGCGGCTGGTAAAAAACTGATGGAGCTCGACCTGCCCCCAGGTGTGCGGATCGGATCGCTGGCGCGCGAGGGCCGCATGTGGATCGCCAGTGGTGCCGATGAAACTCACGTGGGCGACCGCGTTAGCTTGGTCGGGATGCCCGATGCGATCAGCGTGGCGAGAAAGGTCATTGGCGGCGAAAAACGTGCGCGCAAGAAAACCAAGGTCATGATCGCCGGCGGTGGCGAAACCGGGTATCACCTGATCAATCTGCTCGGCAAAGAAGATTTTCGCGTGGTGTTGCTGGAAACCGAACGACACCGCTGCGAACAGCTCGCCAAACTGTTACCGCACGTCACGGTCGTGCAGGCCAACGCAAACCGCCGCAGTGTGCTCGAAGATGAGGGTGGCGGCACGGTGGATTATTTCGTTGCCTGCACCGGGAATGACGAGAACAACATCATGGCGGGCGTCGAAGCCCGCGAGCTCGGTGCGTCACGCGTGATGTGTGTCGTCGGTCGCCCCGACTACGCCAACGTCGTCGGGAAACTCGGCATCGATCTGGCCGTCAGCAAACGCGACGTCGTGGCTCGCCAAGTATTGGGTTTTCTCAACGAGGGAGCCGTCATCAGCCGAGCGAAATTGCCCAATGGATCGATCGGTGTTTACGAACTCGAAGTGATGCCGGGCAGCCCGATCACGCAGGCATCGCTGGCGAATCTGCCCCTCGCGGGACGTTGCCTGATCGCCGCAATCCAGCGAGATGGGTTCGTGCGCGTGCCTACCGCGGACGATGTCTTGAAGGTGGGTGATATCATCGTCGCATTGATTGATCTCGATGACACCACGGAAATTTTACAACTATTCAACCCGAGTTAAGCGTTTCGATCATGACCGAAGTCTGGGCGGACATTGGCGGCACGTTTACCGATTGTTTGATCGTGCGAGCCAGCGATGACGCCAGCGATCAGGTGTCGCTCAAAGTACTCAGCAGCGGCTTGGTGAACGTGGACGTTGTCGGTGTCGCGGGTCCAAACGAACTTCTCGTACGGATGCCGAATCCACTGGTGCACGATGGTTTTTGGGTCGGTGCGGGGCTGATCGCGGCGGACGGGCGGCGACTCGGCGGGATCGTAGTGTGTGAGACGCAATCACCAAGCGATGCGCCCGACAAAGAGGGTTTCGGTGAGGGGCGCGCCGATGTCTTGCTGCGTCTTGATCACGCACATGGGTTCACCGACTCAAATTGCAACGAACGGCATCTGACCTTGGATGCGGGCATCGAAGCGCCCGTGTTGGCGACGCGGTTGCTCTTAAGCGTCCCGCTCAGCGAACCGCTGCCACCTTTACAGGTGCGACTGGGGACGACTCGCGGCACGAATGCGTTGTTGACACGCGGTGGCGCGGTGGTCGCGTTACTGATCACGGCAGGCTTTGGCGATTTGCTTTCGATCGGTACCCAGGACCGTCCCGAGTTATTCACGCTCGATATCGTCAAACCCGAACCGCTGCCACGGCGCGTCGTTGAGGTGCCGGGACGGTTGTCGGCCAGTGGCGAAGAACTCATTGCGATTGACGAAGATCTGCTGCGCGATCGGCTCCGGGAACTCTACCAATCTGATGAGTGTCCCGAGGTGCTCGCGATTTGCTTGCTGCATTCTTATCGCAGCGATATTCATGAGCGGATCGCTGAACGGATCGCGCGAGAGGTTGGCTTTGAACGGGTGGTGCGGTCGACGCGAGTCGCGGCGCTACCGCGAATCGTGCCCCGCGCCGAAACGACCACGCTCGATGCTTACTTACAGCCGGTACTCGAGGATTACGTGCATCGCGTCGAAGAGCAATTCGGTGGACCGGAGAAGTGCCACCTGCGGTGGATGACCAGTGGCGGAAACTTGGTTGCATCGGATGGTTTTCACGGTCGCGAAAGCGTCTTGTCAGGGCCCGCCGGCGGCGTGGTCGCTCTGGCGGAAATTGCGAGAAAGTTGAACCTGTCCGGGGCCGTCGGGCTGGACATGGGTGGGACGAGCACCGACGTCAGCCGTTTCGACGGCGAGATTGGGCGTCGACAGGAAAGTCAGATCGGTGGCATCCGAGTGCTCAGCCCGATGATGGATATTCATACCGTCGCGGCCGGTGGTGGTTCGATCTGCGGATGTCGGGACGGACGTTTGTTTGTCGGGCCCAGGAGTGCGGGGGCAAATCCGGGACCAGCCTGCTACGGGCGCGGCGGACCGCTGACGATCACGGATGTCAATGTTGTGTTGGGGCGATTGCCGGTCGAGCGTTTTCCGTTTCCCCTGGATACCGCGGCGGCGGAGCGGGCGCTCGTGGCCGTTCATCAATCGCTGCCCGAGTCGATTGCCGCGTCGCAGCACGAGTTAGCGGAAGGATTTCTGCGGATCGCGGTCA